>NZ_JBHXVE010000005.1:21478-63647 GCF_042672505.1 Streptomyces sp. NPDC127190 | reverse complement strand
CCCGTTCCCCGCCCAAAACCCCGGTTACTCGCCAGCAAATGGCCACGCCACCGAAACCCCCCAACCCGGCGGAGCCATTCGTGCCGGGGGGGGCCCCCCCCCCCCCCCCCCCCCAGGCCGCCGCCGACTGCCGTGGCTGTCCCCTGCACGAGAACGCCACGCAGACCGTCTTCGGCGCGGGGAACGCCCACGCCCGCGTGATGCTCGTGGGCGAACAGCCCGGCGACCAGGAGGACCGGCAGGGCAGGCCCTTCGTCGGCCCCGCCGGCAAGCTCCTCGACCGGGCGCTGGAGGAGGCCGGCCTGGACCCGGCGGACGCCTACGTCACCAACGCGGTCAAGCACTTCAAGTTCACCCGCGCCGAACCCCGCAAGCGCCGGATCCACAAGGCGCCGAGCCTGCGCGAGATGACCGCGTGCGGCCCCTGGCTCGCGGCGGAGCTGGCGCTCGTGGAGCCGGAACTGATCGTGGTGCTCGGCGCGACGGCGGGCAAGGCGCTGCTCGGCTCCTCCTTCCGGGTGGGAGAGGCGCGCGGCACGGTCCTGGAGCGGGAGATCCACGGGCGGCCCGAGCGGCTGGTGCCGACCGTCCATCCGTCCTCGGTGCTGCGGGCGCAGGACGACGCCGACCGCAAGGCCGCCTACCAGGGACTCGTCGCCGATCTGAAAGTGGCTGCACGCGCTCTGAAGTAATGGCTACGATCGGCGCATGGCCCTTACCTTCACCCTGGACCCCGCCGTCACCCCGGCCCTGCGCGACGGCATCCTCGACCTGTGGACCGATGTCAGCAACGCGGGCGGAGCGGTCGGTTTTGTCCCCCCGGTGGACCGTGCGGAGGTCCGCCCGGAGCTGGTGAAGCACTTCGCGGCCATGGCCGAGGGCCGGCACCGGCTGCTCGTCGGCCGGGACGAGACGGGCGCGGTGGCCGCGACCGCCTTCTTCTCCTTCAACACGCACCGGCTCATGGCGCACTGGGTGTGGCTGTACACGGTGATGGTCCACCCCTCCCACCAGGGCAAGGGCTACGGCCGTGAGCTGCTGGCGGCGGCCGAGGACGCGGCCCGCACCTTCGAGGGCATCGAGGCGATCCGGCTCACCTGCCGGGGCGGCCTGGGACTGGAGCGCTTCTACGCCTCCTGCGGTTACAAGGAGGTCGGGCGGGTGCCCGCAGCGATCCGGGTCGGGCCCGGCGACGACCGCGACGACATCTTCATGCTGCTGCCGCTGGGCTGACCCCCCCGCCCCCGACCCCCCTGCGAGATCCCTTCCGGTTCGTGCTTCACTGGACGATGACCCCTTTTGGAATCGGACGAGTGGATTGAGATGCTCCGCTACACGCTGATGCGCCTCGGTATCTTCGCGGGCTGCCTCGTGGTCGTCTGGGGAGCCGTCTACTCCGGCATCTTCCCGCGCGGCTTCGGCGACTCCAACGGCCTGTGGATCCTGCTGCTCGCCCTGATCGTCTCGGCGCCGATCAGCTGGGTGGTGCTGCGCCGGGAGCGCGACCGCGCCTCCGAGAAGATCGTGGGCAGGGTCGACCGGATGAAGGCCAACCTGGAGGCCAGCCGCAGCCAGGAGGACGGCGCCGACGACACCGCTCGGGCGCAGGGCGAGGCCGCCGCGTCCAACTAGTCTTGCCCTCATGGGTGGGGCGAAGACCAAGCGGATGCCGAGGGCGGTGCGGGAGCAGCAGATGCTCGACGCCGCCGTACGCATCTTCGGCCGGCGGGGCTATATGGCCGCCTCCATGGACGAGATCGCCGAACTGGCGGGCGTGTCCAAGCCGTTGGTCTATCTCTATCTGAACTCCAAGGAAGACCTCTTCACCGCCTGCATCCGCCGGGAGGCCGCCGCGCTGACGGGGGCCGTGCGGGCGGCGGTCCGTTCCGGCCTGTCCGCCGAGCGGCAACTGTGGGACGGGCTCCAGGCGTTCTTCGCGCACACCGCCGAGCGTCCGGACGGCTGGACGGTGCTGCACCTCCAGGCCCGTACGCACGGCGATCCGTTCGCGGCCGAGGCCGCCGCGATGCGTGCGGAGATCGTCGCGTTCGTCACCCGGCTGGTCGCGGTGGCGGCACGGGAGGCCCACCAGGACCCCGATCTGCCCGAACACGAGGTCGCCGGGCTGGCCGAGGCGCTGGTCGGCGCCGCCGAGTCCCTCGCCGCCTGGGCCAACGCCACCCCAGGAGTCACCGCCCGTCAGTCGGCCTCCACCCTGATGAACTTCGCCTGGTCGGGCCTGGGCAACCTGATGCGGGGACGCCCCTGGATCCCGCCGTCCGGGTAAGCGCCGTTGGGGCTGCTTCCTCGTCGGACCAGCCGCCATGGACGACTCCCGTACGCCTCGGTCCCAGACCCTTACCGGGGAGTAAGGTCACCGGAGGTAAGGAGGGGGTGCACCTTGCACATCCCCGTCCCCGGACCATCCCGGAACCCGCACAATCCCCCCACGAGGGACCCGTACGATCACCTGCCTACCGCCGGTAACCGGTCTCTTCCGCTCTTCACCGGTGAACGCCTCTGCGCGCGAGGCGCGTACGTCACGGAATACCCGCAGCACATGCAGCACAGCGGTGCACCGCCGCCCGCCCGAGGAGCCGCCCGTGTCCACTCCGTACCCGCCCAGCCCCGTCTCCTCCGGCTCCGCCGCCCCGCAGGCCCCGGTCTCCGCCACCGACTACGACGGCCGCCCGGTCCTGGTCGAGCCCTCGGTCCAGCGGCTGGACGGGGCCGTACGGGAGGTGTCCGTACCGCCGTTCGCGCCGCCGGTCACCCATGGCTCCCTCGCCGACCTGCCCTTCGACAACGCCGAGGCGGCCCCCGCCCAGGTCGTCCTCAGCCGCAGGCTCCCCGACGGCCGCTGGACGGACGTGACGGCCGCGCGGTTCGCGGAACAGGTGCTCGCGGTGGCCAAGGGGCTGATCGCCGAGGGGCTCGTCCCGGGCGACCGGATCGCCGTCATGGCCCGCACCCGGTACGAGTGGACCCTGCTCGACTTCGCCGCCTGGGCGGCCGGCCTGGTGACCGTGCCCGTCTACCCGACCTCCTCGGTCTTCCAGACCCGCTGGATCCTGCACGACTCCGGCGCGGTCGCCCTGGTCACCGAGACCCCCGCCCAGGCCGCCGCCCTCGGCCCCGAACTCCAGCACCTGCCCGACCTGCGGCATGTGTGGGTGATGGACCAGGGGCACGTGGAGTGGCTCGCCGAGACCGGCGCGCAGGTGCCGGACGCCGAGGTCGGCGTACGCCGGGGCATGCTCGGACCCGGCACCCTCGCCACCCTCGTCTACACCTCGGGCACCACCGGCCGCCCCAAGGGCTGCGCCCTCTCCCACGGCAACTTCCTCGCCGAGACCGACAACGCCGTCGAACTGCTCTACCCGGTCTTCAAGGCGCAGGACGAGAGCCCGTCGGTACTCCTCTTCCTGCCCATGTCCCATGTCTTCGGCCGGATGGTGGCCATCGCGTGCGTACGGGCCCGGGTGCGCCTCGGGCACGCCCCGAGCCTGGCCCCCGAGGACCTCCTGCCGGACCTCGCCGCGTTCCGGCCGACCTGTCTGCTGACCATCCCGTACATGCTGGAGAAGATCTACAACTCCGCCCGGGCCAAGGCCGAGTCGGGCGGCCGGGCGGCGGTCTTCGACCGGGCGGCGACGGTGGCCCGGCGCTACGGCGAGGCGCTGGAGGCCCGCCAGACCGGCACCGGCAGCGGCCCGAGCCGCGCCCTGAAGACCGCCCGCGCCTTCTACGACCCGCTCGTCTACCGCAAGATCCGCACCGCCATGGGCGGCCGGGTCCGGCACGCCATCTGCGGCGGCTCTCCGCTCGGCCGCCGCCTGGCCGCCTTCTACGCCGGCGCCGGCATCGAGATCTTCGAGGGGTACGGCCTGACCGAGACCACCGGCGCCACCACCGTCACCCCGCCGCTCAAGCCCCGCCTCGGCACGGTCGGCTGGCCGCTGCCCGGCACCCGGGTGCGGATCGCGGCGGACGGCGAGATCCTGGTCGCCGGCGACCATGTCCTGCGCGGCTACTGGGATCCGCAGGCCGGTGGTGTCGTCCCCGCGACCCGGGACGGCTGGCTGCCGACGGGCGACCTCGGCCACCTGGACGACGAGGGCTATCTCACCATCACCGGCCGCAAGAAGGAGCTGCTGATCACGGCGGGCGGCAAGTCGGTGGCGCCGGCCCCGCTGGAGAACTGGCTGCGCCAGCACCCGCTGATCTCCCAGGTGATGCTGGTCGGCGACGCCCGCCCGTATGTGGCGGCCCTCATCACCCTGGACCCGGACGGCGTCGGTCACTGGCGCCAGATGATCGGCAAGCACCCGGTGCCGCCGGAACTGCTCATCGGCGACCCCGAGTTGGAGGAGGTCCTGCAACGGGCGGTGGACGAGGCGAACAAGCTGGTCTCCCGGCCCGAGTCCATCCGCCGGTTCGCCGTGCTGCCGTACGACTTCACCGAGGCGGCGGGCCATCTGACCCCGTCGATGAAGCTCCGCCGGGAGCGGATCATGGCCGACTTCTCCCACCGGATCGAGGAGTTGTACACGCGCTGAGGGCCGACGGGCCCGCGCCGGTGGTCGGCACCCGCTCCACGCTGTTCCCGCGTCGTCCGGACTCGGCGAGGGCGCGGAGCGGGTTGCCGCCTGGGTCGGTCGCGGCCCGCAGACGATCCTCGTACCGCCCTGACACCCAGTCAATCCTTGGGTTTTCTCCTCAACTCCAAGTGTTAGCTTGGGGACATGACCCTGGAGGACCTGCGTGTGTTCGTGGCCGTGTGCCGGGCCGGCAGCCTGAGTTCCGTCGCCCGGGACCTCGGCTGCACCCAGTCGGCCGTCAGCCAGCACGTCAAGCGGCTGGAGAAGGAGACCGGCGTCGCCCTGCTGGAGCGGCAGCCGCGCGGAGTCGTCCCGACGCAGGCCGGGCGGATGCTGGAGGCGGCCGCGGCCGAGGGCATCTCCGGCCTCGACCTCGCCGTACGGCAGCTGCGCGACCTCCGCGACGGCCACAGCGGCTATGTCCGCGTCGCCACCGGCGCCACCACCGTCCGGCACTTCATGTCCGACGCCGTCGTCACCTTCCGCCGCCGCCACCCCCGGGTCAACCTCGAGTTCCGCACGGTCAGTTCGGGCCGCAGCAGCTTCGACGCCCTCGCCGACGGCACCCTCGACCTGGCCTGGGTCACCGTCGGCCCGCCGGTGCGCGGCATCGAGCAGCGCACGGTCGTCGAACTCCCCTGGCTGCTCGCCGTCCGCGCCGACGACCCCCTCGCCGGGCGGCACCGCCTGGACCCGGCCGACCTGGCCGGCGTACGGCTCATCCGGCTGCCCCCGAACTCCACCTCCGCCGTCCACCTCGACACCGCCTGCGCCGAGCTGGGCGTCCGCCTCGCCTACGAACCCAGCGTCGCCGACTGGGACACCGCCCTGCTCCTCGCCGAGCTGGGCGTCGGGCGGGCCGTGGTCCCCGCCGTACCCGGGCTGCCGGCGCCCGGCGACGGCCCGCTGCGCCTCGTCCCCCTCCCGGGCCTGCGCCCCCTCCCCGTCGGCTGGGCCGTCCGCCGCTGGGACGCGCTCAGCCCCCCGTCCCGCGCCTTCGCCGACACGGTCGTGGAGTGCAGGACCGCCGCCGCGTCCTGACCGGCCGCCACGCTCGCGAAAACCGCCCGCGCCTCCCCGTCACATCTGCCCGCGCCCGTCCGTCAGTGCGGTGAGAACGCCGAGCAGACGATGCGAAGGAGCACAGCCATGGCGCACACCCCGATCTCCCGGATGCCGGACCCCACCGAGTTCGTGCCCGAGCTGGCCGACGTCAGCGCGGCCCTCTTCCGGGCCACCGGCAACCGCTCGGTGCCGCGCACCACGATCAGCCTCGTCCACCTGCGGGCCGGGCAGATCGTCGGCAACACCTATCTGACGGTGCTGAACACCGGCTTCCTCCGCAAGGCAGGGGAGTCCGAGGAGCGCATCACCGCCGTCTCCTCGTGGCAGGACGCCCGCTGCTTCACCGACGCCGAGCGGGCCGCCCTGGCCCTGGTGGAGGCCACCCTCCAGCCCGCCCCGCCCGGCCGGGAGCGCGTCACCGACGAGCTGTACGCCGAGGCGGCCCGGCACTACGACCAGAAGGCGCTGGCCACCCTCACCATCGCCATCGGCCAGATCAACTTCTTCGTCGCCCTTGCCGTGATCGGCAAGCCGCAGCCGGTCGCCTCCCTCGCCGAGGCCCAGTGGGCCTGAGCTGCGCCGCTCAGGCCGGGCGCACCGGCTTGCGCGCCAGCAGGAAGGCCTGCGGTACGGACTCGCCGAGGTCCTCGTCCGGCTCGCGGACGGTACGGGAGCCGAGCGCGAACCCGGCCTCGGCCAGCAGCGCCGCCATCCGCTCCGGGCGGCGGCGCTCGAAGTCCAGGGTCACCGGCTGCCCCCACGGCTGGGCCAGCCGCAGCGGCTCCTCGCCCACCTGGAAGGCGAGCAGCAGATGGCCGCCGGGCGCCAGCACCCGGTGGAACTCGGCGAACAGCCGCGGCAGTTCGGCCGTCGGGGTGTGGATGCTGGAGTACCAGGAGACGACGCCGTCCAGCGTGCCGTCGGCGAGCGGCAGCTCCAGCATGGACCCCTGCTCGAAGCGGAGTCCCGGGTTCTCCCGGCGGGCGATGGCGAGCATGGCCCCCGACAGGTCGAGCCCGAACGCGGCCAGGCCGAGCGAGGCGAGGTAGGCGGTGTTGCGGCCCGGCCCACAACCGAGATCGGCCACCTTCCCGCCGGCCCCGACCAGTTCGGCGTACGCACCGATCAACGCCCGCTCCACCGGCGTGCGCGCGGTCACCCCCGGAAAGTGCCCGGCGTAGTCCTCGGCGACGGTGTCGTAGAAGGTACGGGTGGCGGCGAGAAAGTCCACGTCATCGCTCATGCCCGGGACCGTACCGGGCGGCACTGACACCCCCGTCTAGGCTGCTGTGGTTTGGCCGGCTCAGAGAACGGGGGAAGTGGGCCGATGGACCACGCGACAGACGTCTTCCAGCCACTCCAGGCGGACGATCCACCGGCGGTGGCCGGTTACCGGCTCGCCGCGCGGCTCGGCGCGGGCGGCATGGGCCGGGTCTACCTCTCGCACACCCGGGGCGGCCGCCCGGTGGCGCTCAAGGTCGTACGGCCGGAGCTGGCCGACGACCCGGACTTCCGGCGGCGGTTCCGGCGGGAGATAGCGGCGGCCCGGCGGGTCCGGGGCGCGTACACCGCCGAACTGATCGACGCGGACGCGGACGGCACCCCGCCCTGGCTGGCCACCCTCTACGTGCCCGGTCCCTCGCTGGCGGACGCCGTCGCCCGGCGCGGCCCGCTGCCGGTGCCGGCGGTGCTGTGGCTGATGGCGGGGGTGGCCGAGGCGCTCCAGGTGATCCACGGGGCGGGGATCGTGCACCGGGACCTGAAGCCGTCGAACGTGCTGCTGGCCGCCGACGGGCCCCGGGTGATCGACTTCGGTATCGCGCTCGCCGCCGACGGCACCGCGTACACGGCGACGGGCGGCACCGTCGGCACCCCGGTGTTCATGGCCCCCGAGCAGGCGTCCGGCGCCGAGGTCGGCACGGCGACCGATGTGTTCGCGCTCGCCCAGACCGTGGCCTTCGCGGCGCTGGGCAGGCCGCTGTACGGGGACGGCCCGGCCCTCAACGTGCTGTACCGGATCGTGCACTCCGAACCCGACCTGACCGTGCTGCCCGAGCCGCTGCGGCCGGTGCTGGCGCGGTGCCTGGCCGCCGACCCGGCGGAGCGGGCCACGGTGGCGGAGGTCCTGGAGTGGTGCCGGACGCGGCTGGGGGAGGGGACCGACGCGGGCGGGGCACCGGCCGTGTGGCGGGACCTCGCCGGGCCCCCGGCGGTGGTGCCCGCTCCGGTGCCCGAGCCGACCCCCGCCTACACCGTGCCGGTGGTCTCGGCGCCCCGGCCCTCGCCCGAGGACGGGAAGGGCCGTCGGCGCCGCACCGTGCTGCGCGCCGCCGCCGGGGTGGCCGGGGGCGCGCTGCTGGTGGCGGCGCTGGCCTGGGCGGTCATGGACGCGCGGGGCGGGCTCGGCCACCGGGACGCGGCCGGCTCCACGACCTCCGGCGCGGGCGCCCTCGCCCGCTCGTCGCAGTCGTCGCACTCCTCGCACGCGTCGCCGGAGTCCACCCCGGAGACCTCGCCCTCCTCCGGCCCCGCGGGGTCTTCTGCGGCGGACCCCTCCGCCCTGCCGCGGCAGCCGCAGGCCCAGGCCTACGCCCCGGTGATGGTGGACACGAAGAACTCGCTGAGCCTGGCGGACCCGTACGCGAACCTGGACAACCGCAAGGGAGACATCCGCTTCGACTGCAAGACGGTCGGCTGCGAGCTGGAGAGCGACACCAGCGTGTTCGTCCAGATGTTCGGCAAGCCGGGCACCACGTACGACGACTGCCGGCTCATGCTTCACCACGCCCAAAGGCACCGGCTCCCGCTGGCCTCGGCGGCGAACGGCACCGAGATCTGCATCAAGCACTCCTCCGGTGACATCGCGCTCTTCGTGATCCAGACCAAGTCGACCGCGATGCCGGAGATCGGCTTCGTCTCCGGAGACCTGACCGTCTGGCGGAAGTCCTAGGCCACCCCGGCCATCCGCAGCAGCGCCGTTGTCGCCGCCGCGCCGATCACCACCACCGCGAAGGGGGCCCGGCGCCAGGCCAGGAGGGCGCCCACCAGGACGCCGGTGGGGCGGGCCCAGCCGGCGAAGCCGCCGGACTCGGTCAGGGCGCCGGTGGCCAGCAGGGCGGCGAGCAGGACCACCGCGCCCGCCGAGGCCAGCTGCTGCACCCGGGGCGGGACCGTCACCCGGCCGTGCAGGACCGGGCCCACCAGCCGGAAGGCGTACGTGCCGACCGCGAGGGCCAGGATCACGGCGACCGTGGCGTTCATCCGGCGGCCTCCCGCCCGGCGGGCCGGCGGTGCAGGACCAGTCCGGCGAGGGCGAGCAGCACCGGCACCCCGGCCGGTACGGCGGGCGTGACCGCGAGGGCCAGGGCGGCGCCGAGCAGCGCGCACCGCCGTACCGTCGCGTCCTGCCGCAGGGTGGGCAGGATCAGCGCGACCAGGACGGCCGGGAAGGCGGCGTCCAGGCCGTAGCGGGCGGTGTCGCCGAGGGCCTTGCCCGCCAGCGCGCCGGCCAGCACGCCGATGTTCCACACGGCGAACAGGCCGAGCCCGGAGATCCAGAAGGCCCGCCGCCGCCGTACCGGATCGGTCTGGGCGAGGGCGAAGGCCACGGTCTCGTCGGTGACCAGGTGGGCGCCGAGCAGCCGGCTCAGCCGGCCGGTGCCGATGATCTCGGCGACGGCCAGGCTGAAGGCGGCGACGCGGGTGTTCAGCAGCAGCCCGGTGGCCGCCGCGGCGACCGGCCCGCCCCCGGCGAGCAGCACCCCGACCGCGCTGAACTGGGCCGACCCCGCGTACACCACGATCGACATCAGCACGGGCACCCACACCGGCAGGCCCCCGGCGACGGAGACGGCGCCGAAGGAGACGCCCACGATGCCGCTGGCCAGCCAGACGAGGGAGGCGTCCCGCACCAGGGAGACGTCGTCGGGGGCGGTCGGCGAGGACGGAGTGGTTGTTCGTTGTGGCGAACGCATGTTTCCTACGATGGACACGGACCCGCCGGTCCGTCAAGGCGAACGAACGTACCGATGGAGCGAACGGCATGTCCGAGGTGCCCTCCCGGCTTCCCATGGAGTGGATCGCCGCGTCCCTGAAGCGGGAGCGCGCCCGCACCGGGCTGTCCCTGTCCGAGCTGGCCAAGCGCGCCGGCATCGCCAAGTCCACGCTGTCCCAGCTGGAGGCGGCGTGCGGCAACCCGAGCATGGAGACGATCTGGGCGCTCGCGGTCGCGCTCGGCGTGCCCTTCAGCACCCTGGTGGAGTCGCCCGCGCCCAGCGTCCAGGTGATCCGCGCCGGCAAGGGCCCGACGGTCCACTCCGACCAGTCCAGCTACCTGGCCTCGCTGCTGTCCGCGAGCCCGCCCGGCGTACGCCGGGACATTTACTTCGTATGGCTGGAACCCGGGACCGTACGGGATTCGGAGCCGCATATTCCAGGAACCACCGAGCACATCGTGGTCAGCGAGGGCCGGGTCAAGGCGGGCCCGCGCGGGGAGACCACGGAACTCGGCCCCGGGGACTACATGTCGTACCGGGGGGATCTCGCGCACTCCTACGAGGCGCTCGCCGCCGGAACGAAGTTCGTCCTGATCATGCAGCACAGGTGAACGGAAAACGAACGGGAAAAGGCAGGAGCCCCTGCGCCGGACGGCGTGGGGCTCCTTGGGTACTGCTCTCAGGTTCTGCGATCAGGGAGAGATCAGGCGGGGGTGACGTTCTCCGCCTGCGGGCCCTTCGGGCCCTGGGTGACGTCGAAGGTCACCGCCTGGTTCTCCTCGAGGGAGCGGAAGCCGTTGGCGTTGATCGCGGAGTAGTGAACGAAGACGTCGGGGCCGCCGCCCTCCTGGGCGATGAAGCCAAAGCCCTTTTCGGCGTTGAACCACTTAACGGTTCCGGTAGCCATAAGCCCTCCTTGGGCCCAAAAGGGTTTGCCCTGCTCCAGAACCTGCAAGTGTGTAACGGTGCTGCACAACTGCATATGTCTGAAAACGACGAGAGCCCGCGGTCACATGCTCCGCAGGCTCTGTACTGCAAGGGAAACCAAACTGCAACTTGCGGCGAGCCTAGCACGCGGGCAGCCGAATGCAATAGAGGTCAAGATCACTTCACCCGGATGTTTGAACATCCGTTAGCCCGTTCGGCGGTGGGGTCGGTACGGGCACCGTACTCCACGGGGTCTAGTCTCGCGATGTGGACAATTCTCGCTCCCGGCGGCCCCGTGTCGGCCACATCCAGTTCCTGAACTGCCTGCCCCTCTACTGGGGGCTCGCGAGAACCGGCACGCTCCTCGACTTCGAGCTGACCAAGGACACCCCGGAGAAGCTCAGCGAACAGCTGGTGCGCGGCGACCTCGACATCGGCCCGATCACCCTGGTCGAGTTCCTGCGCAACGCCGACGACCTGGTCGCGTTCCCGGACATCGCCGTGGGCTGCGACGGCCCCGTCATGTCCTGCGTGATCGTCTCCCAGGCCCCGCTCGACCGGCTGGACGGCGCCCGGGTCGCCCTCGGCTCCACCTCCCGCACGTCCGTCCGCCTCGCCCAGCTGCTCCTCGCGGACCGCTACGGCGTCAAGCCCGACTACTACACCTGCCCGCCCGACCTCGGCCTGATGATGCGGGAGGCCGAGGCGGCGGTCCTCATCGGCGACGCGGCCCTGCGCGCCAACCTCCTCGACGCCCCCCGCTACGGCCTCCAGGTGCACGACCTCGGCGCGCTCTGGAAGGAGTGGACGGGCCTGCCGTTCGTCTTCGCCGTGTGGGCGGCCCGTCGGGACTACCTGGAGCGCGAGCCGGCCATCACCCGCCAGGTCCACGAGGCCTTCCTCGCCTCCCGCAACCTCTCCCTGGAGGAGGTCGGCAAGGTCGCCGAGCAGGCCGCCCAGTGGGAGGCCTTCGACGAGGCGACCCTGGAGCAGTACTTCACCACCCTCGACTTCAGCTTCGGCCCGCCGCAGCTGTCGGCGGTCGCCGAGTTCGCCCGCCGGATCGGCCCGACCACGGGCTTCCCGGCCGATGTCAGGGTGGACCTGCTTCAGCCGTAGTCACTACGGTGGGGACGGGCGCCCGGCCAGGCGCCCGGGCAGAGGCGTTGGGGTACGGGGAAACAAACGGGGGGCGCCGTGCAGCCGCTGGAAGCCGACGAACCCGCCGGCATCGGCCCCTACCGGCTGCTCGGCCGGCTCGGCTCCGGCGGCATGGGCCGCGTCTACCTGGGCCGCAGCGCGGGCGGCCGCACGGTCGCCGTCAAGATCGTGCACCCGCACTTCGCGCTCGACGAGGAGTTCCGCGCCCGGTTCCGGCGCGAGGTCGCGGCCGCCCGCCGGGTCGGCGACGCGTGGACCGCCCCGGTCCTGGACGCGGACCCGGACGCCCCGGTGCCCTGGGTCGCCACCGGCTACGCCGCAGGCCCCTCCCTCGCGGCGGCCGTGGCCGCCACCGGGCCGCTGCCCGAGCACACGGTACGGGGGCTGGGCGCGGGCCTCGCCGAGGCGCTGGGCGCGGTCCACGGCCTGGGCCTGGTCCACCGGGACGTCAAACCCTCCAACGTGCTGCTGACCCTGGACGGCCCGCTCCTCATCGACTTCGGCATCGCCCGCGCCACGGACGGTACGGCGTCCCTGACCTCCACCGGTGTGTCCCTGGGCTCGCCCGGCTACATGGCGCCCGAGCAGATCCTCGGCAAGGCCGTCACGGGCGCCGCCGACGTCTTCTCCCTCGGCGCGGTTCTCGTCCACGCGGCGACCGGCGCGTCCCCCTTCCCCGGTGACTCCTCCGCCGCGCTGCTCTACAAGGTCGTCCACGAGGAACCCGAACTGGGCGCGCTGACCGGACCGTTGCGGGAGGTCGCGCTGGCCTGCCTGGCCAAGGACCCGACGGCCCGGCCGACCCCCGCCGAGCTTGGCAACCGCCTCGCCCCCGAAGGCGCCGCCCGCCTGATCACGGGCGGCTGGCTGCCGGGCCCCCTGGTGGAACAGGTCAGCCGCAGCGCCGTACACCTCCTCAACCTGGACACATCCGACACCCACCCCTCCGGCCCCCTGACCTTCCCCCCGGGAGCGCTGCACCTCGGTACGGGGTCGACGGGGTCCGGGGAGGCGGGCGGGCAGGGCCGGTTCGGTCCCGCACCCGTGATGCAGACGCCTGCGGGCCCGGCTCCGGTCTCCGCGGCCGCCCTCACGGCCCCACCCGCGGCCGCCGACGGCGCATCCGCCCCACCAGGGCCACCCGCACCCGACGACGCTGCCCGCACCGGTGGTGCGGGTGGGAACCCGGACCCGGCCGCAGGCCGGGTGCCCCACCAAGCACCCGCACCGAACAACGCACCCGCACCCCCACCCAAGCCCCCCGGCCGCCTCTCCCTCAGCCTCGCCGCCACCACCGCCCCCACCGAGACCGGCCACGGCCGCAAACTGAGCTGCACCCTCGCCCTCGCCGTCGCCGGCGCGCTGGCCCTCACCACCCTGGGCCTCGGCGCCCTGCTCCGGCCCTGGTTCACGGGCGGCGACGAATCGGCCGGAGGCAGCAACTCCGCCCGGACCCCGGCACCGAGCACCGGCGCCCCCAGCGGACGGCCCGGCGTCATCCCGGCCCGTTACCTCGGCACCTGGGAGGGCCAGGCCACCGGCACCGCACTCGGCAGCACCGTCTCCATGGGCACCTTCCGGGTCACCGTCCACCAGGCCGCCGTGGGACAGGAGCTGGGCCGGCTGAAGCAGACCGACCAGATCGGCGCGGTCTGCACCGACATCCTCACCCTGAAGAAGGTGACGAGGACCCAGCTCCTCGTCACCTCGGCCGGCGCCGAGGGCAACCACCTGGGCTGCGACCCCGCACCGCACCAGATCGAGCTGACCCCGGTCGGCGACCGCCTGAAGTACACCTCGGACAGTGCGGCCGAAGGCAACCCCGAATCCCTGATGTCGAAGGTGGGCTGACGCTCCGCCACCGCGTCAGGAGTCGGAGTCGGACTCCGAGATCTTGGAAAGCCGTACGGTCGCGACGATCTTCCGGATCGTCGCGTCCGGCACCTCCTCGGGCACGTTCGCGGCGCCGAAGAACGACCACGAGACCAGGTCCCCGGCGGAGTTCTTGAAGGCGAAGACCCAGGCCTTGCCGTCGGTGGTGCACTTCTTCGACTTCTGCACCCCCACGGACCGGGCGGTGCCCAGGCTGCCCGTGAGACCGGAGTTCGTGGTGAACTCCTCGATGGGGCCCTGCTTCACCTTCTTCCTGTCCGGCTGGGTGTAGCCGCCGTACACCCAGGTCCCGGAGTCGGAACCGGCGATCTGCCGGGTGCTGCGGTAGCCGTTGTTGCCCCGGCTGCCGACCTCGGCCAGCGGTGTGTTCTCCGCCGTACCGTCCCCGTCGTCGTCCGAGGAGCACCACTTCTGCTTCAGGGCCGCGACATTGCGTATCGCGATGAGCGGCTTGTCCTCCGGATCCCCGTTCTTGGAGACGTACGTGACCCAGCTGCGGGACAGCAGCTCCCATTGCGGCGGGACGTCGAACGCGATCCCCTGGGCCGGGTTCGTCACGACCTTCCAGCCCTTGACGGTCGCCGTCCGGGCGTCGTCCGCCCGGGGATTGGCCGAACTCCCCGACGGCGACGCCGGGCCGGTCGGCCCCGGGTCGGCACCCTTGTGCTTCGTGCCGCCGAGCACCAGGAACCCGGTGACGCCCGCGGCCACCACGACAGCCGCCGCGGCGACCCAGGCGATGAGCCGGGTCCGGTTCCGCCCCCTGTTCCCGCCCGGGTCCGGGCTCGGGGCCTGACTCGGGGTCTGATACGGGCCGGGGTCGGGGTTCTGATAGGGGTTCGGCTGGTGATAGCCGGGCTGCTGGTACGGGTTGGGGTGCTGTCCGCCCGGGGTCTGCTCTCCTGGCCACATGCGCCGTAACGATACGACGTGCCGCGTCGGGGTATCGATGCGGCTGTGACGAGTGACGAGTTGCTGTGGGCCGGGGCCGCGCTGTGGGGCGCGGCGGCGGGCGCGCTGCTGCCCAGGGCCGTGCACCGGTTCGCCGTCCCGCAGGGGGAGGGCTGGCGCGCGGCGTGCGCGGACGGCCATGAGCTGAACGGCTGGCTGGGCCCGGCACACTGCCCGCGCTGCCCGCACCGCGCCCGCGCCGGCACCGGTCTCCCCTCCGCCCCGCTCCTCGCCACCGCCACCGCCCTGGTCTGCGCCGCGCTGGCCGCCGCCACCGGCACCCGTCCGGAACTGGCCGTCTGGCTGCTGCTCGCGCCCGTCGGCGTGCTGCTGGCCGCCGTGGACTTCCGGGTACGGCGGCTGCCCGACCCGCTCACCCTGCCGCTGGCCGGCGCCGCCCTCGCCCTGTTGGGCCTCACCGCCCTGCTGCCCGAGCACGCCGGTCACTGGACCACCGCGCTGTACGGCGCCCTCGCGCTGGGCGGCGGCTACTACGCGCTGTACCTCCTCAACCCGAGCGGCATGGGCTTCGGCGATGTGAAGCTGGCCGTGGGGATGGGCGCCGTACTGGGCTGGTACGGCTGGCCGACCGTGCTGCTCGGCTCCTTCGCCGGGTTCCTGCTCGGCGCGTTGTACGGCGGTGTCCTGGTCCTGGCCCGGCGCGCGGGCCGCAAGACGGCCGTACCGTTCGGGCCGTTCCTGCTCGCCGGCGCGCTCGCCGGACTGCTGGCCGGCGCGTACGCGGCCTGACGTCCGGCCGCCGAAACCGCTGGCGTAGGCTGGTTCGGTCCGCCCATCCGTCTCCCAACCTTGACGAAAGGGACGCCCTGGTGACCGAGAAGGCCGACCTCCAGTCTGTCCTCGACCGTGCGGCCGCCGGTGGGCGGATCACCCCGGAAGAGGCCCTCGACCTCTACCGGGACGCCCCCCTGCACGCGCTGGGCGCCGCCGCAGACGCCGTACGCCGCCGGATGTACGCGGGTACCGAGCACATCGCGACGTACATCATCGAGCGCAACATCAACTACACGAACGTGTGTGTCACGGCGTGCAAGTTCTGCGCCTTCTACGCGGCCCCGAAGGACAAGGACAAGGGCTGGACCCGCGACCTCGACGACATCCTGCGTCGCTGCGCGGAGACCGTCGAGCTGGGCGGCACCCAGATCATGTTCCAGGGCGGCCACCACCCGGACTACGGCGTCGAGTACTACGAGTCGCACTTCAAGGCCATCAAGGAGGCCTTCCCGCAGCTGGTGATCCACTCGCTGGGCGCCTCCGAGGTCGAGCACATGGCCCGGATCAGCGGCGTCTCGGTGGAGGAGGCCATCACCCGGATCCACGAGGCCGGCCTGGACTCGTTCGCGGGCGCCGGCGCGGAACTGCTCCCCGAGCGCCCCCGCAAGGCGATCGCGCCCCTCAAGGAGAGCGGCGAGCGCTGGCTGGAGATCATGGAGACCGCGCACCGGCTGGGCGTGGAGTCGACGTCGACGATGCTCATGGGCACCGGCGAGACCAACGCCGAGCGCATCGAGCACCTGCGCATGATCCGGGACGTCCAGGACCGCACGGGCGGCTTCCGGGCCTTCATCCCGTACACCTACCAGCCCGAGAACAACCATCTGAAGGGCCGCACCCAGGCGACCCTCTTCGAGTACCTGCGGATGATCGCGATCGCCCGCCTCTTCCTGGACAACGTCCGGCACATCCAGGGCTCCTGGCTCACCACGGGCAAGGAGGTCGGCCAGCTGTCGCTGCACTACGGCGCGGACGACCTCGGCTCGATCATGCTGGAGGAGAACGTCGTCTCCTCGGCGGGCGCCAAGCACCGCTCCAACCGCCTGGAGATCATCGACCTGATCCGCAAGGCGGGCCGCGTCCCGGCGCAGCGCTCGACCACGTACGAGCACCTGGTCGTGCACGACGACCCGGCGAACGACCCCGTCGACGACCGCGTGGTCTCGCACATCTCCTCCACGGCGATCGAGGGCGGCACCGCCCACCCCGAGCTGAAGCTGCTGACGTCCAGCTGAGCGCGCCGTGCTGACGATCCACGCCGACTCCAGGGGCCGGGCCCTCGCCGTCGAGGGCGAGCTGATCGCGGCCGCCGGCACCCTGGAGGAGCTGGCCGGGGCGTACCCCCGCGCGCGGGTGCGCCAGTGGCCCGGCATCCTCACCCCCGGGCTCGTCAACACGCACGGCACCGAACTGCTGGAGCAGGCGTACCACCCGGACCCCCGGGAGGCCGACGAGCTGGGCACCGAGCCGCTGACCGGCGCCGCCCTCGCCGCACTCGCGCTGGACGACGCCCGCTGGGGCGCCAGTGCCCGGCGCGGGGCGCAGCGCATGCTGGCCCACGGCACGGTCGCGGCGGCCTGCGCGGAGCTGACCAACCGCGCGGTGCGGGACGCCGTACGGCGCACCGGACTGGTGCTCGCCGGCCGCGCCGCCCGCCCGCCCGGCGTGCCGTCCCTGGACCCGTTCGCCACCGGCGCGCCCGCGGTGTTCGCCCCGGCGCCCGGCCCCGGTTCGGCGGCCCGCTTCGCCGTCTTCGACGTCCCCGACGAGACGGAACTGACCGAACGCGGCGCCGCCACCTGTGTGGCGACCGTGCTGTCGGGCCGCCTGCTGTTCCGCCGCCGCTGAGCCGACGCGCGCCCGGACACACCACCCCAAGCCCCCGCTCCCTCCCGGCGGGCGGGCTGCAACAATGGCCGGGTGACCCGCGCATCCCTGGACAAGCAGCCGCACGAAGTCGCCTCGATGTTCGACAACGTGGCGGACCGGTACGACCTGACCAACGACGTGCTGTCCCTGGGACAGGACCGGCGCTGGCGCAAGGAGGTGTCGAAGGCGGTCGACGCCCGCCCCGCGCAGAAGATCCTCGACCTCGCCGCGGGCACCGCGACCTCCTCGCTGCCCTTCGCCCGCACCGGCGCGTACGTCGTCCCCTGCGACTTCTCCCTGGGCATGCTCCAGGTCGGCAAGCGCAGGCACACCTGGCTGCCGTTCACGGCCGGTGACGCGACCAGGCTGCCGTTCAAGGACGACACCTTCGACGCGGTGACGATCTCCTTCGGGCTGCGCAACGTCCAGGACTTCGACGCGGCGCTGCGCGAGATGTACCGGGTGACCAGGCCCGGCGGCCGGGTCGTGATCTGCGAGTTCTCGCAGCCGACGTGGGCGCCCTTCCGGACCGTCTACACCGAGTACCTGATGCGGGCGCTGCCGCCGGTCGCGCGCGCGATCTCCTCGAACCCGGACGCCTACGTCTATCTCGCCGAGTCCATCCGCGCCTGGCCCGACCAGCCCGCCCTCGCCGAGCGGCTGCGCAAGGCGGGCTGGTCCAAGGTGGCCTGGCGCAACCTGACCGGCGGCGTGGTCGCGCTGCACCGCGGCTTCAAGGGCGACTGACCGGCCGGCTGCCGGCCGCACGACCGGTCGATGGCCGGCCGACTACCCGTTGACCGCCTCGAAGGCGTCTCCGGGCTGGTTCAGTTCGCGCTGGAGCCCGCCCGTGGGCGGCTGCGGGATGCGTGGTTCGCGCACGCCCCCGCCGCCCTCGCCCTCACCGAAGTCGAACCACACGTACACCATCGAGTCCGGCGGCACCTCGGCCCCGGGCTGCGGATACTGGCGTACGACGTAGTCGACGACGGTGCGGTGGAAGTCCGGGCGGTCCGGCGCGTTGAGGAAGAGACCCCGCGTCCGGGCGGTCTCTCGCGCGTCCACGGCCATCAGACCGACCAGCCGTGGGACACGTACTTCGGGTGTTTTGGGCGGTATAGGCACAGATGTCACCCCCAGCGGTACTGGAAGGGTAACTCCCGGGCGGCACGGCCGAAAGGCGCCGGTGTCGGTCCGTGACAGATGGCTACTCTGCGTGATTGAAGGGGGAGTCGGAAGCAGGTTTCAGGGGGAGCCGGAAGCAGAGCGTCGGCTCGTCCAGGGTCGGATGCGGATAGGTCTCCGCCGGCCGCATGCCGAGCCGCCGGGCCACCGCGATCGACCGCTCGTTGCCCGGCCGGACCAGCGCCACCACCTCCGGCACCCCGGCCGCCCGCACCCGCTCCAGCGTCTCGCGCGCGGCCGCGGTGACATATCCCTTGCCCCAGTGCGCCCGGCCGAGCCGCCAGCCGATCTCTATCTCGCCGACCGGCCCCCAGCGCGGCCGCCAGGGCTGGGCGCCGGTGAACCCGATGACCTCGCCCGCCTCGTCCAGCAGTGTCCAGAGACAGAAGCCGAGTTCGGCGTCGTGCCGCCGCTGGCGCGCGGTGAGTTCCTCGTAGACCGACAGGGCCGCCGGTCTGCCGCCGTAGAACTCCATGACCTCGGGATCGTCGAAGACCCGGTGCCAGGCGACCGCGTCCTCGTGAGTGGGAACGCGCAGCCGTACCGCGGGGAGAGGTCGGTTCACAACGCAGCCCTTCAGCCGGGTGATCAATTCTGCTGAATAGACTGCCCATGTCCAGTGCCGGTCGGCACGCAGATTTCGAACTTGGGGAGATCCCGCCGTGACCGTCGTGAAGGAGCCCCTCTCCGAGCACACCGCCGATGTGATCGTCGTCGGCGCGGGGCCGGCCGGCTCCACGACCGCCTACCACCTCGCCAAGGCCGGTCTCGACGTCCTGCTCCTGGAGAAGACCGAGTTCCCCCGCGAGAAGGTGTGCGGCGACGGCCTCACCCCGCGCGCGGTCAAGCAGCTCGTCGCCATGGGCATCGACATCTCCGAGGAGGCCGGCTGGCTGCGCAACAAGGGCCTGCGCATCATCGGCGGCGGCGTCCGCCTCCAGCTGGACTGGCCGGATCTCGCCTCCTTCCCCAACTACGGCCTGGTCCGCAAGCGCGACGACTTCGACGAGCAGCTCGCCCGCAACGCCCAGAAGGCGGGGGCGCGGCTGTACGAGCGCTGCAATGTCGGCGGCCCCGTCATCGACGACCGCACCGGCCGCATCACCGGCGTCACCGCCAAGCTCGGCGAGGAGAAGCGCGAGGTCACCTTCCGCGCGCCGCTCGTGGTCGCCGCCGACGGCAACTCCACCCGGCTGTCCCTGGCGATGGGGCTGCACCGCCGCGAGGACCGTCCGATGGGTGTCGCCGTCCGGACGTACTTCGAGAGCCCCCGCCACGAGGACGACTACCTGGAGTCCTGGCTGGAGCTGTGGGACCGCCGCGGCCCCGAGGACCGGCTGCTGCCCGGCTACGGCTGGATCTTCGGCATGGGCGACGGCACGTCCAACGTGGGCCTCGGGGTGCTCAACACCTCCGCCTCCTTCAAGGAGCTGGACTGGCGCGAGATCCTCAAGGCCTGGTGCGCCTCCATGCCCGCGGACTGGGGCTACACCCCGGAGAACATGACCGGCCCG
Organism: Streptomyces sp. NPDC127190; assembly: GCF_042672505.1. Lineage (NCBI taxonomy): Bacteria > Bacillati > Actinomycetota > Actinomycetes > Kitasatosporales > Streptomycetaceae > Streptomyces > Streptomyces sp. NPDC127190. The sequence continues at coordinate 43,691 of NZ_JBHXVE010000005.1, read as the reverse complement.
ATCCGCGGCGCGGCCCTGCCCATGGCCTTCAACCGGCAGCCGCACTACACGCGCGGGCTGCTGCTCGTCGGCGACGCCGGCGGCCTGGTGAACCCCTTCAACGGCGAGGGCATCGCCTACGCCATGGAGTCCGGCCAGATCGCCGCCGACGTCATCGTCCAGGCCCACGCGCGGGCCACGCCCGCACAGCGCGAGATCGCCCTCCAGCGCTACCCGCGCGTCCTCAAGGACACCTACGGCGGCTACTACACCCTCGGCCGCGCCTTCGTGAAGCTCATCGGCAACCCGAAGGTCATGCAGATCGCCACCCAGCGCGGCCTGACCCACCCGCTGCTGATGAAGTTCACGCTGAAGCTCCTGGCGAACCTCACCGACCCCACGGGCGGCGACGCGATGGACCGCATCATCAACGGCCTGAGCAAGGTGGCCCCGAAGGCCTGAGCGGCTAGCTGCTCAGGATCGGCTCCTCGGCCCTGGCGGCCCGGCGGGCGAACACCTCGTCCCGCCGGTCCGCCATCTGCCGCAGCGCGTCCTTCTTCTCCCGCCGGGACAGCCGGTCCAGATAGACATGCCCCTGGGTGTGGTCGGTCTCATGGGCGAGGCAGCGCGCGAAATACCCCGTTCCCTCGATGACGACCGGATTGCCGTCCTTGTCCTGCCCGCGCACGACGGCCCGGTCCGGCCGCGGTACGTCCATCACGGCACCGGGCACCGACAGGCATCCCTCGCCCTCGTCCAGCAGCCGCCGGCCGCTCAAGGGCGTCTCCAGCACCGGATTGACGATGTGTCCGACATGCCGGACTCCCTCGTCATCGGGGCAGTCGTACACGAAAAGCCGCAGATCGACCCCGACCTGGTTCGCCGCGAGCCCCGCCCCCTCGGCGACATACATGGTCCGGAACATGTCGTCGACCAGGGCGGCGAGATCGGGCCCGAACTCCGTGACGTCCCGGCACGGCCGGTGCAGCACCTCCTCGCCGACCTCGGTGATCCGGCGCACCGCGCCGCGCCCGGCCTCGGGGGCGTAGCGGGGGTAGGAGCCGACGGGGCTTCCCTGTACGAACACGCGTGGCATCGCACGCTCTCCTTCGCTCGTGACGGACCGCCGGACGGCGGCCCAGCCAGAGCATGGCAGGCGGGGCGGGCGCGTGTCGCCGCTCTGCGCGCGCAGGGCCGCTGCCTACGAGCGGCTGCGGCCCTGCGGGTGCGAGGTGTTGTGCGAGAGGTGCGGGGTGCGCTCAGAGCACCCGCACGGCGCCGGTCGGCTGGTCGTAGGACAGCGGGTGCTCCACGACGCCGTCGGAGGGGTTCTGGGCGCCGACGAACATGCCGTCGCCGACGTACACCGCCACGTGGTACGCGCTGCCCGCGGGGCCCCAGTACAGGATGTCGCCCGGCTGGAGGTTGCTCAGCGAGACCTGGGTGCCGGCGGTCGACTGGTCCTGGGAGACCCGCGGCAGGCTGATGCCGACCTGCTTGAAGGCCGTCTGCACCAGGCCGGAGCAGTCGTAGGCGGACGGGCCGGTGGCGCCGGAGACATACGCCTTGCCCAGCTGCGCCTTCACGAAGCTGACGACGGCCGCGGCCGAGCCGGTGGCCGTGGAGGTGCTGGTGGTGGTCGTCGTCGTGCTGGTGGAGCCGGAGTCCGCCGTGGTGTTGAGGGTCGTCCGCTGCGTGCTGCGCGTGGCGCGGGCGGCGGCCTCCTTACGGGCCTCCTCCTCGGCCTTCTTCTTGGCAGCGGCCTTCTTCTTGGCCTCGGCGAGGTCCGAGTTGGCCTGCTTCGCGGCCTTTGCGGCAGCCGCGTCCCGCTCGGCATCCAGCTGGTAGTTCGCGGCGGCCTGCTGGGTGGCGTCCGCGGACTGGGCCGCCTGAGCGGCCAGATCGGCCGTCAGGGTGGGCAGTTCAAGGGTCTGCGTCACCGGCTCGGACGCGTTGGCCGAGCCGGACGCCCCGGCGACTGCCAGGGTGCTGAGGACGCCACCGGCAACTCCGGCCCGCATCGCGAGGGTCGACGCGTTGCGGCGGGGCTTCCGGTGGCTGCGTATGTGAGCGGTGTGGGACATGGGAACAACCGGTACCAGGGGCTCCTTCATATCTTCAAGAAACGTGTGCTGCGCCACAGTTACTCAACCGAGCCCCCGAATCCCGGGCGTGTCGCTCTTTATTGACGCCGTAACGGACATAGCGGACCTCGATGATCAAGCCGTTGATCACGGTCTTTGATCATTACGTCCGGATTGCCCCCCGCCTACCACTGGTTGGGGTCGATGGCCAAGCCCGGTTCTCAGCCGCCTCTCAGCGGTGTGGCGGAGGTCACGGAACGGTCACCGGAAGCCGGGCGTCCATCGCGCGCGGGTGCTCGTGAACGCGTGCACGCACTCACCGCTCGTCCACATCCGGCCCCCGCCCTACCACTGATGTGTGAACGGGGTCCACTATCAAGATCCATCGCCCAGCGCGAATTTGCATGCAGGCGAACTTTCTTGATATTGAGGCACGCCCTCCGGCCTGCGACGACAAGCGAAAATGTCACTTCTCGTGATCAACTGAACGCTTCGAGTATGAAGATCACCCATCATCCGACTTGATGATCCTTCGTCAGGTGGCAGAGATCACAAAGCTTGTGGAATACCCCGTGTCGCAGATCACAGAGCGGCGGGCATAAGATGCGAGGCAGTTGGGCTTGTGACCTGCTTCACATGTTCTCGATCTTCGGCCCGGGACGAGCGGGACCTGTGGGACCGGTGAGGCGGAAGTGAGCCCAGTTGCAACCGCAGTCAGCGCCGACTGAGAGGAGCGAGGAGCGGTGAACGCGTATGCGCCCATCCTCGTACTGGGAGCCCTCGGGGCAGGCTTTGCGATCTTCTCCGTGGTCATGGCCACGCTGATCGGTCCGAAGCGGTACAACCGCGCCAAGCTCGATGCCTACGAGTGCGGTATCGAGCCGACCCCCACGCCGGCCGGCGGCGGGCGCTTCCCCATCAAGTACTACCTGACGGCGATGCTCTTCATCGTCTTCGACATCGAGATCGTCTTCCTCTACCCCTGGGCCGTCACCTTCGACGCCCTGGGGATTTTCGGGCTCGTGGAGATGCTGCTCTTCGTGCTCACCGTCTTCGTCGCCTACGCGTACGTATGGCGGCGCGGCGGCCTGGAATGGGACTGAGGGGCCTAACTGACATGGGACTCGAAGAAAAGCTGCCGAGCGGATTCCTGCTGAGCACCGTCGAACAGGCCGCGGGGTGGGTGCGTAAGGCGTCCGTCTTCCCCGCCACCTTCGGCCTCGCCTGCTGCGCCTTCGAGCTGATGGCGACCGGCGCGGGCAGGTACGACCTGGCACGGTTCGGCATGGAGGTCTTCCGCGGCTCGCCGCGCCAGGCCGACCTGATGATCGTCGCGGGCCGGGTCAGCCAGAAGATGGCCCCCGTCCTGCGGCAGATCTACGACCAGATGCCCAACCCCAAGTGGGTGATCTCCATGGGCGTCTGCGCCTCCTCGGGCGGCATGTTCAACAACTACGCGATCGTGCAGGGCGTCGACCACATCGTGCCCGTCGACATCTACCTGCCCGGCTGCCCGCCGCGCCCCGAGATGCTGATGGACGCGATCCTCAAGCTGCACCACAAGATCCAGACCTCGAAGCTCGGGGTCAACGCGGAGGAAGCGGCCCGCGAGGCCGAGGAAGCGGCGCTCAAGGCCCTGCCCACGATCGAGATGAAGGGGCTGCTGCGGTGAGCGACGCCAACGGCACCCACGGCGCGAACGGGTCCGCGAACGGGGTGAACCCCGAGAAGGACCTCTCCGCCTCCAACCTCCCCGGCCAGCGCGGCCAGGGCGGCGAGGAGATCCGCGTCCAGCGCGGCATGTTCGGCGCGAACAACGGCGGTGACACCTCCGGCTACGGCGGTCTGGTCCGCTCGGTCCGGCTCCCGGGACCGGCGGTCCGCCCCTACGGCGGCCCCGGCGGCGCGTTCGACGAGATCGCCGACGAGCTGGAGGGCGCCCTGGAGGAACAGGGCCTCCTCCCGGACAACGTCATCGAGAAGACGGTCGTCGACCGGGGCGAGCTGACCTTCCACATCGAACGCGAGCATCTGCTCCGCGTCGCCCAGACCCTGCGCGACGACCCCGCCCTGCGCTTCGAACTGTGCACCGGCGTCAGCGGCGTCCACTACCCGCACGACAAGGGACGCGAGCTGCACGCCGTCTACCACCTGCGCTCGATCACCCACAACCGGCTGATCCGCCTCGAAGTCAGCTGTCCCGACAGCGACCCGCACGTCCCGTCGCTGGTCCCCGTCTACCCGACGAACGACTGGCACGAGCGCGAGACCTACGACTTCTTCGGGATCGTCTTCGACGGCCACCCCGCCCTCACCCGGATCCTCATGCCGGACGACTGGCAGGGCCACCCGCAGCGCAAGGACTACCCCCTCGGCGGCATCCCCGTCGAGTACAAGGGCGCCCAGATCCCGGCTCCGGACCAGCGGAGGTCGTACTCGTGAGCAGCAGCACCCCCTCAGCAGCCGCCCGGGAAACCACCGAGGGCACCGTCTACACGGTCACCGGTGGCGACTGGGACGAGGTCGTCCGGTCCGCGGCCCGCGCCGACGACGAACGCATCGTCGTCAACATGGGTCCCCAGCACCCGTCCACCCATGGAGTGCTCCGCCTGATCCTGGAGATCGAGGGCGAGACGGTCACCGAGGCCCGCTGCGGCGTCGGCTACCTGCACACCGGTATCGAGAAGAACCTCGAGTACCGGACGTGGACGCAGGGCACCACGTACGTGACGCGCATGGACTACCTGACGTCCTTCTTCAACGAGACCGCCTACTGTCTCGCCGTCGAGAAGCTCCTCGGCATCGAGGACGAGATCACCGAGCGCGCCAAGATCATCCGAGTGCTCCTGATGGAGCTGAACCGGATGTCCTCCCACCTGGTCGCCATCGCCACCGGCGGCATGGAGCTGGGCGCCACCACGATCATGATCTACGGATTCCGTGATCGTGAAATGATTCTCGACCTCTTCGAGCTGATCACCGGTCTGCGGATGAACCACGCGTACATCCGCCCCGGCGGACTCGCCCAGGACCTGCCGCCCGGCGCGGTGGACCAGATCCGCGAGTTCGTGAAGAAGATGAAGAAGAACTTCCCGGAGTACGACAAGCTCGCCACCGGGAACCCCATCTTCAAGGGCCGCATGCAGGACATCGCCTATCTCGACCTGAGCGGCTGCATGTCCCTCGGCGTCACCGGCCCCATCCTGCGCTCCGCCGGCCTGCCGCACGACCTGCGCAAGACCCAGCCGTACTGCGGCTACGAGACCTACGACTTCGACATCCCGACCGCCGACACCTGCGACGCCTACGGCCGCTTCCTGATCCGCCTGGAGGAGATGCGCCAGTCGCTCAGGATCGTCGAGCAGTGCCTGGACCGGCTCCAGCCCGGACCGGTCATGGTCGCCGACAAGAAGATCGCCTGGCCCGCCCAGCTCGCCCTGGGACCCGACGGGCTCGGCAACTCCCTCGACCACATCAAGAAGATCATGGGCACCTCCATGGAGGCCCTGATCCACCACTTCAAGCTGGTCACCGAGGGCTTCCGCGTCCCGCCGGGACAGGCGTACGTGGCCGTCGAGTCACCCAAGGGCGAACTGGGAGCGCATGTCGTCTCCGACGGCGGCACCCGCCCCTACCGGGTCCACTTCCGCGACCCGTCCTTCGCCAACCTTCAGGCACTGGCGGCGATGTGCGAGGGCGGCCAGGTGGCCGACGTCATCGTCGTCATTGCGTCCATCGACCCCGTGCTGGGAGGCGTCGACCGGTGAACACCTCTTCTACGGAGCGGGGCGTCGGCCTGGGCATGCCCGAACTGCCCGCGCCCCCCTACCCGGACGACGTCCGGGCCCGGCTGGAGGCGGACGCGCGCGAGGTGATCGCGCGCTACCCGAACTCCCGGTCCGCGCTGCTGCCGCTGCTGCACCTCGTGCAGTCGGAGGAGGGGCACGTCACGCGCACCGGGATGCGGTTCTGCGCGGACATGCTGGGCCTGACCACCGCCGAGGTCACCGCGGTCGCCACCTTCTACACCATGTACCGGCGCAAGGCCTCCGGCGACTACCAGGTCGGCGTGTGCACCAACACGCTGTGCGCGGTGATGGGCGGCGACGCGATCTTCGAGACCCTCCAGGACTACCTGGGCGTCGGCAACGGCGAGACCACCGACGACGGCCTGGTCACCCTGGAGCACATCGAGTGCAACGCGGCCTGCGACTACGCGCCGGTCGTGATGGTCAACTGGGAGTTCTTCGACAACCAGACCCCGGCGAGCGCCAAGCGCCTGGTCGACGACCTGCGCGCGGGCCGGCCCGTGGAGCCCACGCGCGGGGCGCGGCTGTGCACCTTCAAGGAGACCGCGCGGATCCTGGCCGGCTTCCCCGACGAGCGGCCCGGGGCCGTCGAGGAGAGCGGCAGTGCGGGACCCGCGTCGCTGGTGGGCCTTCGCCTGGCAAGGGGAGAGGCCGCACCCGCGCGCGTGGTCCATCCGCGCGGAGGTCCGCAGGAGGTGCCACAGGACACGGTGCACGAGCCGTCGCCGTCCGAGCACCTCAGTTCCCATGACGCGCCGCTTCGGACATCGGCCTCCGATCCTGCCCACCCGGCAGGGCCTGCCACCGAGGAGGGGGAGTGATGACCGTGGTACCCGAACTCAAGGACACCAGCCCCGAGAAGCTGCTCGCACCCGTGCTGTCGGCCTTCTGGGACGAGGACCGGTCCTGGACCCTGGACGTCTACCAGAGGCACGAGGGGTACGAGGGGCTCCGCAAGGCGCTCGCCATGTCACCGGACGACGTGATCGCCTACGTCAAGGAGTCCGGGCTGCGAGGCCGCGGCGGAGCGGGATTCCCGACCGGAATGAAGTGGCAGTTCATTCCTCAGGGTGATGGAAAACCGCACTATCTAGTTGTCAACGCCGACGAGTCGGAGCCCGGCACCTGCAAGGACATCCCGCTCCTCTTCGCGAACCCGCACAGCCTCATCGAGGGCATTGTGATCGCGTGCTATGCCATCAGGTCGTCGCATGCCTTCATCTATCTGCGGGGTGAAGTCGTCCCCGTACTGCGGCGGTTGCACGAGGCCGTGCGCGAGGCCTATGCGGCGGGCTATCTCGGCGAGAACATCCTGGGCAGCGGGCTCGACCTCACTCTCACCGTGCACGCCGGCGCCGGGGCGTACATCTGCGGTGAGGAGACCGCGCTGCTCGACTCGCTCGAGGGCCGCCGTGGCCAACCGCGGCTGCGTCCCCCCTTCCCTGCGGTGGAAGGCCTCTATGCCTGTCCGACTGTAGTGAACAACGTCGAGTCGATCGCGTCGGTTCCCGCCATCATGAAGAACGGGAAAGACTGGTTCAGGTCGATGGGCAGCGAGAAGTCCCCGGGCTTCACGCTCTACTCGCTCAGCGGCCATGTCGCCAGCCCCGGCCAGTACGAGGCCCCGCTCGGCATCACGCTCCGCCAGCTCCTCGACATGAGCGGCGGGATGCGGCCCGGACACCGGCTGAAGTTCTGGACCCCGGGTGGCTCCTCCACGCCGATGTTCACCGACGAGCATCTCGACGTCCCCCTCGACTACGAAGGGGTGGGCGCCGCGGGTTCCATGCTGGGCACCAAGGCGTTGCAGTGCTTCGACGAGACGACCTGCGTGGTGCGGGCGGTGACCCGCTGGACCGAGTTCTACGCCCACGAGTCCTGCGGCAAGTGCACCCCCTGCCGCGAAGGGACGTACTGGCTGGTGCAGTTGCTCCGGGACATCGAGGCCGGCAAGGGCGCCATGGCCGACCTCGACAAGCTCGCCGACATCGCCGACAACATCAACGGCAAGTCCTTCTGCGCCCTCGGCGACGGCGCCGCGTCCCCGATCTTCTCCTCGCTGAAGTACTTCCGTGAGGAGTACGAGCAGCACATCACGGGCCGGGGCTGCCCCTTCGACCCGGCCAAGTCGACGGCCTGGGCGGACCGCCCGGAGGTGAACGCATGACCGTGACCACGAGCGCCCCCGCGGGGGGCGGAGAGGCGGCGGTCCCGCCGGAAGACCTCGTCACGCTGACGATCGACGGCGTCGAGATCAGCGTGCCCAAGGGCACCCTGGTCATCCGGGCCGCCGAGCAGCTCGGCATCGAGATCCCCCGCTTCTGCGACCACCCCCTCCTGGACCCGGCCGGCGCCTGCCGGCAGTGCATCGTGGAGGTCGAGGGCCAGCGCAAGCCGATGGCGTCCTGCACCATCACCTGCACCGACGGCATGGTGGTGAAGACCCAGCTCACCTCGCCGGTGGCCGAGAAGGCCCAGCACGGGGTGATGGAGCTGCTCCTCATCAACCACCCGCTGGACTGCCCGGTCTGCGACAAGGGCGGCGAGTGCCCGCTCCAGAACCAGGCCATGTCGCACGGCAACGCCGAGTCCCGCTTCGAGGGCCGCAAGCGGACCTACGAGAAGCCCGTACCGATCTCCACCCAGGTGCTGCTCGACCGCGAGCGGTGCGTGCTGTGCGCCCGCTGCACCCGCTTCTCCAACCAGATCGCCGGCGACCCGATGATCGAGCTGGTCGAGCGGGGCGCGCTGCAACAGGTCGGCACCGGCGAGGGCGACCCGTTCGAGTCGTACTTCTCCGGCAACACCATCCAGATCTGCCCGGTCGGCGCGCTCACCTCCGCGGCCTACCGGTTCCGCTCCCGCCCCTTCGACCTCGTCTCCTCGCACTCGGTGTGCGAACACTGCGCGGGCGGCTGCGCCGTGCGCACCGACCACCGGCGCGGCAAGGTGATGCGGCGGCTCGCGACCCCGGACCCCGAGGTCAACGAGGAGTGGGTGTGCGACAAGGGGCGCTTCGCGTTCCGGTACGCCCAGCTCAAGGACCGGCTCGACACCCCGCTCGTCCGCAACGCCGACGGGGTACTGGAGCCCGCCTCCTGGCCCGAGGCCCTGGAAGTGGCCGCGCAGGGCCTGACCGCCGCCCGCTCCCGGGCCGGCGTCCTCATCGGCGGCCGGCTGACCGTCGAGGACGCCTACGCCTACAGCAAGTTCGCGCGCGTGGCGCTCGACACCAACGACATCGACTTCCGCGCGCGCGTGCACAGCGGCGAGGAGGCCGACTTCCTGGCCGCCCGGGTGGCCGGCCGCGGCCGTGACCTCGACGGTACGGGCGTCACGTACACGGCGCTGGAGCAGGCACCCGCCGTCCTGCTGGTCGGCTTCGAGTCGGAGGAGGAGGCCCCCGGCGTCTTCCTGCGGCTGCGCAAGGCCTGGCGCAAGCGCGGGCAGCGGGTGTTCGCGCTGGCCACGCACGCGACCCGGGGCCTGGAGAAGGCGGGCGGCACCCTGCTGCCGGCCGCTCCCGGCACCGAGACCGAGTGGCTGGACGCGCTCGCGGGCGGCGTCGGCCTGGAGGAGCCGGGCACCCGTGCCGCCGAGGCGCTGCGCGCCGAGGGCGCCGTCATCGTCGTGGGCGAGCGGCTGGCCGCCGTGGCCGGCGGGCTCACCGCCGCCGTACGCGCCGCCACGGCGACCGGCGCCCAGTTGGTGTGGATCCCGCGCCGGGCCGGTGAGCGCGGAGCGATCGAGGTGGGCGCGCTGCCCTCGCTGCTGCCGGGCGGCCGTCCGGCGACCGACCCGCGCGCGCGGGAGCAGGTCGCCGCCGCCTGGGGGCTCGCCGAACTCCCGCTGCGCTACGGCCGCGACACCCATCACATCATCGAGGCCGCCGCGACCGGCGAACTGTCGGCCCTCGTGGTCGCGGGCGTCGAGGTCGCCGACCTGCCCGACCCGGCACGCGCGCGTGAGGCGCTGCGCAGCGTCGGCTTCCTGGTCTCGCTGGAGCTGCGGCCCAGCGAGGTCACCGAGCACGCCGATGTCGTCCTGCCGGTCGCCGCGGTCGCCGAGAAGGCGGGCACCTTCCTCAACTGGGAGGGCCGCGTGCGCTTCTTCGAGGCGGCGCTGAAGCCCGAGCAGATGACCCGCCGCCTGGCGCCGACCGACACGCGCGTGCTGCACATGCTCGCCGACGCCATGGACCGTGCCGAAGGCGCCGACGGACGCTGCCGGCTGGGCCTGCCCGATCTGCGCAGCACCCGCGCGGAGATCGACCGGCTCGGCTCCTGGGACGGAGCCCGGGCCACGGATCCCCTGGAGGTGGCGGGCGTGCTGCCCCGGCCGGCCGTCGGCGAGGCGGTGCTCGCCGGGCACCGGCTCCTGCTCGACCAGGGCGTCCTCCAGGAGGGCGACGAGGCGCTCGCCGGCACCCGGCACGCCGCACGCGCACGCGTGTCGGCCGCGACGGCCGCCGAGGCCGGCGTGCGGGACGGCGAGACCCTCGTGGTCACCGGCCCGGCCGGCCGCGTCGAACTGCCGCTGCTGATCACCGAGATGCCCGACCGGGTGGTCTGGCTCCCGCTGAACTCCGCCGGTTCCGGCGTCGCCTCCGACACCGGGGCGCGGCCCGGCTCGCTCGTCCGTATCGGCCCGGCGGCAGTCGCCGGAGAGGCCCCCGAGGAGGTGGAGGCATGAGCCCGTACCTCGCTGTTGAAGACCTCTCGATGTTCGGCCGCGACCCGTGGTGGCTGGTCGTCGTCAAGGCCGTCTTCTGCTTCGCCTTCCTGATGGTGACCGTGCTGTTCTCCATCGTCTGGGAACGCAAGGTCGTCGCCTGGATGCAGCTGCGCATCGGCCCCAACCGGCACGGGCCCTGGGGCATGCTCCAGTCGCTCGCCGACGGCGTGAAGCTGATGCTCAAGGAAGACGTCATCGTCAAGCGCGCGGACAAGGTGGTGTACGTCCTCGCGCCGATCGTCGCGGCCATCCCGGCCTTCATGGCGATCGCGGTGATCCCCTTCGGGCCGGCCGACAACGAGATCTCGGTCTTCGGCCAGCGCACCACGATGCAGCTCACCGACCTGCCGATCGCGATGCTCTACATCCTCGCGGTCGCCTCCGTCGGCATCTACGGCATCGTGCTCGCGGGCTGGAGCTCCGGATCCACCTATCCGCTCCTCGGCGGCCTGCGCTCCTGCGCTCAGATGATCTCGTACGAGATCGCCATGGGCGCCGCGTTCGCGTCCGTGTTCCTCTACTCGGGGTCGATGTCGACGTCCCGGATCGTGGAGCAGCAGCACGACCGCTGGTACATCCTGCTGCTGCCGGTCTCCTTCATCCTCTACATCGTCACCATGGTCGGCGAGACCAACCGCGCGCCCTTCGACATGCCGGAGTCCGAGGGCGACCTGGTCGGCGGCTTCAACACCGAGTACTCGTCGATCAAGTTCGCGATGTTCATGCTCGCCGAGTACGTCAACATGGTGACGGTCTCGGCCGTCTCGACCACCCTGTTCCTCGGCGGCTGGCGCGCGCCCTGGCCGATCAGCGGCTTCTGGGAGGGCGCGAACCACGGCTGGTGGCCGCTGCTCTGGTTCGTGATCAAGGTCCAGCTGCTGCTGTTCTTCTTCATCTGGCTGCGCGGCACGCTTCCGCGGGTCCGCTACGACCAGCTGATGAAGCTCGGCTGGAAGGTCCTCATCCCGGTCTCGGTGACCTGGCTGATGCTGGTCGCGACCGTACGGGCGCTGCGCAACGAGAACTACGACTTCGCCGACATCGCCCTGTACGTCGGCGGCGGCGTCCTCGCGCTGCTGCTGATCTCCTTCGTCGCCGACATGTTCCGGGCGAAGGCGCAGACGGCCGAAGAGGTGGCCGCCGAGCCGGGATTCGACCCGATGGCGGGCGGATTCCCCGTGCCGCCGCTGCCCGGACAGGAGCTGCCGCCGGTGCCCAGGCGGCGCCCCCGCCGCGAGCGGGAGCTGATTGTCAGTGGCGGGCCGGACACTGTCAGTGACGGAACTGTCGGATCTTCGCAGGGAAAGGAGGCGTCCGATGGCTGAGGAGCCCAAGGAGACCAAGCCCGGTTTCCTGAACCCCGTGGCCGGCTTCGGCGTGACCTTCAAGGCCATGTTCAAGAAGCGGCTGACCGAGCAGTACCCGGAGCAGAAGAAGACCACGGCTCCGCGGTTTCACGGACGGCACCAGCTCAACCGCCATCCGGACGGCCTGGAGAAGTGCGTCGGCTGCGAGCTGTGCGCCTGGGCCTGCCCCGCCGACGCCATCTATGTCGAAGGCGCCGACAACACCGACGAGGAGCGCTACTCGCCCGGCGAGCGGTACGGCCGCGTCTACCAGATCAACTACGCCCGCTGCATCCTGTGCGGCCTGTGCATCGAGGCGTGCCCCACGCGCGCGCTCACGATGACCAACGAGTTCGAACTGGCCGACTCCAGCCGCGCCAACCTCATCTACACCAAGGAGCAGCTGCTCGCCGGTCTCGAGGAGGGCATGGTCGACACCCCGCACGCGATCTTCCCGGGCACGGACGAACAGGACTACTACCGGGGCCTGGTCACCCAGGCCGCGCCCGGCACGGTCCGCCAGGTCGCCGTCTCCAAGGGGGAGACCCCCGAGGCCACGGACACCGAGGAGGTGGAGGCATGAGCGCGCAGCTCGCCGCCTACTCCACCTCCACCGGCGAGGCCTTCCAGTTCTGGGTGCTCGGCACCGTCGCCGTGCTCGGCGCCCTGGGCACCGTCTTCATGAAGAAGGCCGTGCACAGCGCCCTGAGCCTGGCCGGCACGATGATCGTGCTGGCGGTGTTCTACCTCGCCAACGGCGCCTACTTCCTGGGCATCGTGCAGATCGTCGTCTACACCGGCGCGATCATGATGCTGTTCCTGTTCGTGGTGATGCTCGTCGGCGTCACGGCCGCGGACTCGCTGCGGGAGACCATCAAGGGCCAGCGCTGGCTGGCCCTGCTGTGCGGGACCGGCTTCGGCGTGCTGCTCCTGGCGGGCATCGGGAACGCCTCCCTGAAGGACTTCGACGGCGCCGGCAAGGCGAACGCGGGCGGCAACGTGGAGGGCCTCGCCTCCCTCATCTTCACCAAGTACGTCTTCGCGTTCGAGATCACCGGCGCCCTGCTGATCACGGCCGCCGTCGGCGCCATGGTGCTCACCCACCGCGAGCGCACCGAGCGCGCCCGCACCCAGCGCGAGCTGTCCGAACAGCGCGTCCGCGCGGGCAAGCACGTCCCGCCGCTGCCCGCTCCCGGTGTCTACGCCCGGCACAACGCCGTGGACATCGCGGGCCTGCTCCCCGACGGCACCGCCTCCGAACTGACCGTCAACCGGACCCTGCGCGAGCGCGGCCAGATCCGCGACGTGTCCGCGGAGGCGCTGGAGGACCTGAGGGCGCTGGAGCAGCGCGCGGAGGAACGCCTGGAGCGCAGGGCGGTCGAACCGGCGACGTTCAAGCGGTCCGAGGAGGCGTCGAAGTGAACCCGGTCAACTACCTGTACCTCGCCGCGGTGCTGTTCACGATCGGCGCGACCGGCGTCCTGATCCGGCGCAACGCCATCGTGGTCTTCATGTGCATCGAACTGATGCTGAACGCCTGCAACCTCGCGTTCGTCGTCTTCTCCCGGATGCACGGCAACCTCGACGGCCAGATCATCGCCTTCTTCACGATGGTCGTCGCCGCCGCGGAGGTCGTGGTGGGCCTCGCGATCATCGTGTCGCTGTTCCGCACCCGCCACTCGGCCTCGGTCGACGACGCCAGCCTGATGAAGCTGTAAGGGGTCGGAAGAATCGTGGAGAACCTGATCGCGCTGCTCATCGCGGCGCCCCTGCTCGGAGCGGCCGTCCTGCTGGTCGGCGGCCGGCGCCTGGACCGCGTCGGCCACTGGGTCGGCACGCTCCTGTCGGCCGCCTCCTTCGTGTTCGGCCTGGTCCTGTTCGCCGATCTGCTCGGCAGGAACGCCGAACACCGCACCCTCGTCAAGCACCTGTTCAGCTGGGTCCCGGTGGCCGGGTTCCAGGCGGACGCCACCCTCCGCCTGGACCAGCTGTCCATGACGTTCGTGCTGCTGATCACGGGTGTCGGCTCACTGATCCACCTGTACTCGGTCGGGTACATGGAGCACGACGAGCGCCGCCGCCGCTTCTTCGGCTACCTGAACCTGTTCCTCGCGGCGATGCTCCTGCTGGTCCTCGCCGACAACTACCTGCTGCTGTACGTCGGCTGGGAGGGCGTCGGTCTCGCCTCCTACCTGCTGATCGGCTTCTGGCAGCACAAGCCGAGCGCCGCCACGGCCGCGAAGAAGGCCTTCCTGGTCAACCGCGTCGGCGACATGGGCCTGTCGATCGCGATCATGCTGATGTTCACCACCTTCGGCAGCTTCGCCTTCGGCCCGGTCCTCGGCCACGCCACCGACGCCTCCGAGGGCAAGCTGACCGCGATCGGCCTGATGCTGCTGCTCGCCGCCTGCGGCAAGTCCGCGCAGGTGCCGCTCCAGTCCTGGCTCGGCGACGCCATGGAGGGCCCGACCCCGGTCTCGGCCCTGATCCACGCGGCGACGATGGTGACCGCGGGCGTGTACCTCATCGTCCGCTCGGCAGCGATCTTCAACGCGGCCCCCGACGCCCAGCTGGCCGTCACCGTGGTCGGCGCGGTCACGCTGCTGTTCGGTGCGATCGTCGGTTGCGCCAAGGACGACATCAAGAAGGCGCTGGCCGGCTCGACCATGTCCCAGATCGGCTACATGGTCCTCGCCGCGGGCCTCGGCCCCATCGGCTACGTCTTCGCGATCATGCACCTGGTGACCCACGGCTTCTTCAAGGCCGGCCTCTTCCTCGGCGCCGGTTCGGTCATGCACGGCATGAACGACGAGGTCGACATGCGCCGCTACGGCGGCCTGCGGAAGTACATGCCGGTCACGTTCGTCACCTTCGGCCTCGGCTACCTCGCCATCATCGGCTTCCCGGGCCTGTCCGGCTTCTTCTCCAAGGACAAGATCATCGAGGCGGCCTTCGCCAAGGGCGGCACCGAGGGCTGGATCCTCGGCGGCGTGGCCCTGCTGGGCGCCGCCATCACAGCCTTCTACATGACGCGCGTGATGCTGATGACGTTCTTCGGAGAGGAGCGCTGGCGGAACCAGCCCACCCCGTCCCCGGCCGAGCCCAGCGTGGAACCGGCCGCCGAGACGCGCGGCGCGCACGCCGAACCGCATCCGCACGAGTCCCCGAAGGTCATGACGATCCCGATGATCGTGCTGGCGTTCGGCTCGGTCTTCGGCGGTGCCTTCTTCAGCATCGGCGACCGCTTCCTGCACTGGCTGGAGCCGGTCACCGGGCACAGCGAGGGCCACTCCCCGGTCGGCGCCGCGACGGTCACCGGGGCCACCATGGTCTGCCTGGTCATCGGCGTCGGCATCGCCTGGGCCCAGTACGGCCGCAAGCCCGTCCCGGCCGTCGCCCCGCGCGGCTCCCTGCTCACCCGCGCGGCCCGCCGCGACCTGCTCCAGGACGACTTCAACCATGTGGTCCTGGTGCGCGGCGGCGAGCACCTGACGCGCTCCCTGGTCTACGTCGACCACACCCTGGTGGACGGTGTCGTCAACGGCACGGCGGCCGGCTTCGGCGGTCTGTCCGCACGGCTGCGCCGGCTCCAGAACGGCTTCGCCCGCTCCTACGCGGTCTCGATGTTCGGCGGCGCGGCCCTGCTGGTCGCCGCGACCCTGCTGATGAGGGCGGTCTGATACCGATGTCCTTTCCTCTGCTGACAGCGACGGCGGCGCTCCCGGCGCTCGGGGCCGTCGCCACGGCCGCCGTGCCGGCCGCGCGGCGCACCGCCGCCAAGTGGCTGGCGCTGCTCGTCTCGCTCGCCACGCTCGCCCTGGCGATCACCGTCCTGGTCCGCTTCGACCCGGGCGGCGCCCGCTACCAGCTCACCGAGTCCCACGCCTGGATCAAGGACTTCGGGGTCCGGTACGAGCTGGGCGTCGACGGCATCGCGGTCGCGCTGATCGCGCTGACCGCCCTGCTGATCCCGTTCATCGTCCTGGCCGGCTGGCACGACGCCGATCCGCTGGAGACGGGCAGCCGCCGCTGGCGGCCCACCCAGGGCTTCTTCGCGCTGATCCTCGCCGTCGAGGCGATGGTGGTCATCTCGTTCGAGGCGACGGACGTCTTCCTCTTCTACATCTTCTTCGAAGCGATGCTCATTCCGATGTACTTCCTCATCGGCGGCTTCGGGGACCGTGCGCACGAGCACGGGGAGGAGGCGGCCTCGCGGCAGCGGTCCTACGCCGCGGTGAAGTTCCTGCTCTACAACCTGGTCGGCGGTCTGATCATGCTGGCCGCGGTGATCGGCCTCTATGTGGTCGCCGGGAACTTCTCCCTCCAGGAGATCGCCCACGCGCGCGCGAACGGCACGCTGCACATGGCGACGGGCACCGAACGCTGGCTGTTCCTCGGCTTCTTCTTCGCCTTCGCGGTCAAGGCGCCGCTGTGGCCGCTGCACACCTGGCTGCCCAACGCCATGCAGGAGTCCACCGCCCCCGTCGCCGTCCTCATCACCGCGGTCGTCGACAAGGTGGGCACCTTCGCGATGCTCCGCTTCTGCCTCCAGCTGTTCCCCGCGGCCAGCAAGTGGGCGACACCCGTGATCCTCGTACTGGCGCTGATCAGCATCGTCTACGGCGCCCTGCTCGCCGTCGGCCAGCGGGACATCAAGCGTCTGGTGGCGTACGCGTCGATCTCCCACTTCGGCTTCATCATCCTGGGCATCTTCGCGATGACCAGCCAGGGCCAGTCCGGCGCCACCCTGTACATGGTCAACCACGGCATCTCCACGGCCGCGCTGATGCTGGTCGCCGGCTTCCTGATCTCCCGGCGGGGCTCGCGGCTCATCGCCGACTACGGCGGTGTGCAGAAGGTCGCCCCGGTGCTCGCCGGCACCTTCCTGATCGGTGGCCTCGCCACGCTCTCGCTGCCCGGTCTCGCACCGTTCGTCAGCGAGTTCCTGGTCCTGGTCGGCACCTTCACGCGCTACCCGGCGATCGGCGTCATCGCCACCTTCGGCATCGTCCTCGCCGCGCTCTACACCCTCGTGCTGTACCAGCGGACGATGACCGGCCCGGTGAAGCCCGAGGTGTCGGCGATGCCCGACCTGCGCGTGCGGGAGCTCGTGGTCGTCGCCCCGCTGATCGTGCTGCTGATCTTCCTCGGCGTCTACCCGAAGCCCGTCACGGACATCGTCAACCCCGCGGTCCAGCAGACCATGTCCGACGTACACAAGACCGACCCCAAGCCCTCGGTGGAGGCGGCCAAGTGAGCGCAACAGCCGTCCACAGCCTGTGGACAACCGCGGCCGACCCGATCGCCAAGATCCCGGCGCCGAAGATCGAATACGGACAATTGTCGCCGACTCTGATCGTCATCGGCGCCGCGCTCGTCGGCGTGCTGATCGAGGCGTTCGTCCCGCGCAGATCCCGCTACTACGCCCAGCTGTTCGTCTCCGTCGTGGCGCTGTGCGCCGCGTTCGCCGCGGTGGTCGGGCTGGCGGCCGACGGCTACGGCACCACGAAGGCGCACATCGCCGCCATGGGGGCGATCGCGGTCGACGGCCCGGCCCTCTTCCTCCAGGGCACGATCCTGCTGGCCGCTCTGGTCGCCCTGTTCACCTTCGCCGAGCGGCGCCTGGACCCGGCCGCGCACGGCAACCGCGTCGACTCCTTCGCCGCCCAGGCCGCGTCCGTGCCGGGCAGCGACAGCGAGCAGGCCGCGGTCAAGGCCGGGTTCACCACCACCGAGGTGTTCCCGCTGCTCCTCTTCGCGGTCGGCGGCATGCTGGTCTTCCCCTCGGCCAACGACCTGCTGACCCTGTTCGTGGCCCTGGAGGTCTTCTCCCTGCCGCTGTACCTGCTGTGCGCGCTGGCCCGCCGCAAGCGGCTGATGTCGCAGGAGGCCGCGGTCAAGTACTTCCTGCTCGGCGCGTTCGCCTCCGCCTTCACCCTGTTCGGCGTCGCCCTGCTCTACGGCTACGCGGGCTCCGTGTCGTACGCGCGGATCGCCCAGGTCGTCGACGGCACGGTCACCGACGTCGACCCGGCCCTCGCCAACACCATGGGCAACGACGCGCTGCTGCTGGTCGGCGCCGCGATGATCGTGATGGGGCTGCTGTTCAAGGTGGGCGCGGTGCCGTTCCACATGTGGACGCCCGACGTCTACCAGGGCGCCCCGACCCCGGTGACCGGCTTCATGGCGGCGGCGACCAAGGTGGCCGCGTTCGGCGCCCTGCTCCGCCTGCTGTACGTCGTCCTGCCCGGCCTGCGCTGGGACTGGCGGCCGGTGATGTGGGCGGTGGCCATCATCACCATGCTGGGCGGCGCGATTGTCGCGATCACCCAGACCGACATCAAGCGACTGCTGGCGTACTCGTCCATCGCGCACGCCGGATTCATCCTCGCGGGTGTCATCGCCACGTCGAAGGAGGGCGTCTCCTCGGTCCTCTTCTACCTGGCCGGCTACTCGTTCGTGACGATCGGCGCGTTCGCCGTGGTCACCCTGGTCCGCGACGCGGGCGGCGAGGCCACCCACCTGTCCAAGTGGGCGGGGCTCGGCCGCCGCTCGCCGCTGGTCGCGGCCGTGTTCGCGGTGTTCCTGCTGGCCTTCGCCGGTATCCCGCTGACCTCCGGGTTCGCGGGGAAGTTCGCCGTGTTCAAGGCGGCGGCGGACGGCGGCGCGGTCCCGCTGGTGGTGATCGGTGTGATCTCCTCGGCGATCGCGGCGTTCTTCTACATCCGGGTGATCGTGCTCATGTTCTTCAGCGAACCGCGGCCCGAGGGTCCGACCGTGGCCGTGCCGTCGCCGCTGACCACGCTGGCGATCGGGGTCGGCGTCGCGGTCACGCTCGTCCTGGGTGTGGCACCCCAGTACTTCCTGGACCTGGCGGGCCAGGCCGGGGTGTTCGTGCGCTGATTCTGCCCACCGGACCGGCCGCTGCCCGGCTCCCTCTTCCCCGAGGGCGCCGGGCAGCGGCCTGTCCGCTTCCTGGCTCGGTGACGAGCGACACCGCACCGGATCCGGCCGAGCCTGTGGATAACTCCGGGGCTGTCGGTCCGGCCCCCTATCGTTGAGGAAGTGGTCGACGGACGACACACGGGGGACCGGCGGGGGACAGGACGATGGGCGCGACGGGCGGGATCAGCGAGATGCCAAGGGTGACCGAGGGGCCGGGAGCGGCCGCCAGCGAGGCGCTGGCCACACTGCACCGGGTCTTCGGATACGAGGCCTTCCGGGGCGAGCAGGAAGCGATCATCGAGCATGTGGTGGCGGGCGGCGACGCCCTCGTCCTCATGCCGACCGGCGGCGGCAAGTCGCTGTGCTACCAGATCCCCGCCCTGGTCAGGCCCGGTACGGGCATAGTGATCTCCCCGCTGATCGCGCTCATGCAGGACCAGGTGGACGCGCTGCGCGCCCTCGGCGTGCGGGCCGGCTTCATCAACTCCACGCAGGACTTCGACGAGCGTCGCACGGTCGAGGCCGAGTTCCTGGCCGGCGAGCTGGACCTGCTCTACCTGGCCCCGGAGCGACTGCGCCTGGAGGGCACGCTCGACCTGCTCTCCCGCGGCAAGATCTCCGTCTTCGCGATCGACGAGGCGCACTGCGTGTCCCAGTGGGGCCACGACTTCCGCCCGGACTATCTCACCCTGTCCCTCCTCGGCGAGCGCTGGCCGGACGTCCCGCGGATCGCCCTGACCGCCACGGCCACGCGCGCCACCCACGAGGAGATCACCCAGCGGCTGAACCTGCCGGCGGCCCGCCACTTCGTCGCCAGTTTCGACCGGCCCAACATCCAGTACCGGATCGTCCCCAAGGCCGACCCCAGGAAGCAGCTGCTCGCCTTCCTCCGCGAGGAGCACCCGGGCGACGCCGGCATCGTGTACTGCCTCTCCCGCAACTCGGTGGAGCGCACGGCGGAGTTCCTGACCGCCAACGGCATCGCGGCGGTGCCGTACCACGCGGGCCTGGACGCGGGCACCCGCGCCGCGCACCAGTCCCGGTTCCTGCGCGAGGACGGCCTGATCGTGGTGGCGACCATCGCCTTCGGCATGGGCATCGACAAGCCGGACGTGCGCTTCGTCGCCCACCTGGACCTGCCCAAGTCGATCGAGGGCTACTACCAGGAGACCGGCCGCGCCGGCCGGGACGGCCTGCCCTCCACGGCCTGGATGGCGTACGGCCTCAACGACGTCATCCAGCAGCGCAAGCTGATCCAGTCCGGCGAGGGCGACGAGGCGTTCCGCCGGCGGGCCCAGGCCCACCTCGACGCGATGCTCGCGCTCTGCGAGACCGCCCGCTGCCGCCGCGGCCAGCTGCTCGCCTACTTCGGCCAGGACGCCCCGGCCGCGGACTGCGGCAACTGCGACACCTGCCTCACCCCGCCTGAGACCTGGGACGGCACGATCGCCGCCCAGAAAGCACTGTCGACGGTGGTACGGCTCCAGCGGGAGCGCGGGCAGAAGTTCGGCGCGATGCAGATCGTGGACATCCTGCTCGGCAAGCGCACCGGCAAGGTGATCCAGTTCGACCACGACCAGCTGTCGGTGTTCGGCATCGGCCAGGACCTCACCGAGGCGGAGTGGCGGGGCGTCATCCGGCAGCTGCTGGCGCAGGGGCTGCTCGCGGTCGAGGGGGAGTACGGCACGCTGGTGCTCACCGAGGCGAGCGGTTCGGTGCTGCGGCGGGAGCGCGAGGTGCCGCTGCGCAAGGAGCCGAAGAAGCCGGCCGTCTCCCGGTCCCGGTCGGGCTCCTCGGGCGGCGACCGCAAGCCGAGAGCCGCCGCGGCCGAGCTGCCCGACGAGCTGCTGCCCGCCTTCGAGGCGCTGCGTGCCTGGCGTGCCGAGCGGGCCCGGGAGCAGGGCGTCCCGGCGTACTTCATCTTCAACGACGCCACCCTGCGGGAGATCGTCACCCGCCGGCCCGGCTCGGTGCGGGAGCTGGGCGCGGTGAACGGCGTCGGCGAGAAGAAGCTGGCGACCTACGGGGAGGGCGTCCTCGCGGTGCTGGCGACCCTCGACGGCGCGAACCCGGCCCCGAACCCGGTCGCCGGCCCAGGCCAGGAGGACCACTGGCCCGAGCCTGCCGAGGAACCGGAGCCGGAGCCGGACGACTGGATATAGGGCGACTGGACAGAGCGGGCGGCTGGACGTCACGGGCGACTGGACGGAGCGGCCGTTCGCCCCGCCGCCCCGCCGCACGACCCGGTCATGCCAGCGTCGTCAGCAGTCCGGGCGCGAAGGTGATCAGGAGGGGCAGCAGCGGCACCAGCGCGGCCACCGTCGTCGTCAGGGCCCGCTGCCGGCGCAGCAGCCGGGGCGGCGGCTCCAGCAGCCGGTCCACGCGTTCGCCGAGCAGCCGGCGGCTGGAGGCGCAGGACAGCACGCCCCGGTGCTGGTTCAGCTCGATCAGCGCGAGGGCGGTGGTCAGGTGCCCGCAGCGCCGGGAGGCGGTGTCGTCGGCGGCCAGTTCCACCAGGCGGTGCGTCTGGTCGCAGAAGTGGGCGAAGAGCGGCACGCGCGGAAAGCCGGTGGCGAGCGCGGTGGACAGGTGCAGCAGCCAGTCGTGGTGGGCGCGGGCGTGACCCCGCTCGTGGGTCAGGACGGCGTCCAGCTGGTGGTCGGTGAGCCGGTGCAGCGCCCCCGTGGTGACGACGAGCTGAGCCGGGTGCCCGGGCATCCACCAGGCGTCCGGGTACTCGTCCTCCAGCACCAGCATCGGACCGCGCGCCGCGGGCAGCCCGGCCGGCAGCTCGGGGGCGCGTTCGCGCAGCTGCGCCCGGGCCTGGTCGCGGCTGCGACGCGCCTCGACCAGCTCCCGGGCGAGCATCGCGGTCGTCCAGGCGGCCCCGCAGGCCAGCAGGACGGTCAGCGCGGCGGCCCACACCGGGGCGGCGGAGAGGTCGTAGGCGGCGGTGACGGAGGGCGGCGCCGGCGCGAACACCCGGTCGCGGACGGTGTGGAAGACGGCCGCCGCGCCCAGCACCAGTGCCGTCAGACAGCACAGCAGGACGGTGGCGACCAGGCACTGCCACACCCACAACGCGACCACGGGTTCCCGCTCGGGCCAGCCGGCGCGGGTCAGCGCGCGCGGTGCCGGGACGGCCGCCGTCAGCGCGACGACACTCAGCAGGAGCAGGCAGACGGTCATGCCGGGGCTCCGGTTCCTGGTCGGAGAGGTGTGCGGATATCGGCGGGGGGGGGGGGGGGGGGGCGGGCGGGCGGCGGGGGGGGGGGGGGGGCCGGCGGGGGGGGCGGGGGCCCGCCCGCGCGCCCGC
>NZ_JBHXVE010000005.1:11237-21468 GCF_042672505.1 Streptomyces sp. NPDC127190 | reverse complement strand
GGGCGGGCCGCCTTCCGGCCGACGACCATCAGCTGTTGCTGGAAGACGTCCTTGCGGGGGCTCGGTTTAGTGGGCGTCGTGGTTGGCGTATTTCGGCGGGGGGGGGGGGGGACGCGCGCCGCTGGGTGGTGCGTGTCCCGTCAGTATGACGGGACACGCGGCACACGTCAGGTGCCCGGGACGAACCGCCGCCGCCCCCGGGCCGGCCGGTGCCTCAGCCCGCCACGATCCGCCCGGTGACCTCGCCGAGGCCCACCCGGGTGCCGTCCGGGCCCGGGGCCCACGCGGACAGGGTCACCACATCGCCGTCCTCCAGGAACGCCCGCTTGCCGTCGGGGAGTTCGAGGGGGTCGCGGCCGTTCCAGGTCAGTTCCAGCAGGGAGCCGCGCTGGCGCTCCTCGGGCCCGCTGACCGTGCCGGAGCCGTACAGGTCGCCGGTGCGCAGCGAGGCGCCGTTGACCGTCATGTGGGCCAGCTGCTGGGCGGCGGTCCAGTACATGGTGGAGAAGGGGGGTTCGGAGACGACATGGCCGTTGATCGAGACGGACATCCGCAGGTCGTAGCCGCCGGGCTCGATGCCGGGCGCCGAGTCGTCCAGGTAGGGCAGCAGGGGGTGCGTGCGCTCCGGCGGTGCCACGCGCGCGTGTTCCAGCGCCTCCAGCGGGGTGATCCACGCCGACACGGAGGTCGCGAAGGACTTGCCGAGGAACGGGCCGAGCGGGACGTACTCCCAGGCCTGGATGTCCCGCGCGGACCAGTCGTTCAGCAGGCAGAGGCCGAAGACGTGGTCCTCGAAGTCGGCGAGTGCGACCGGCCGGCCCAGCTCGGAGGGCACGCCCACGACGAACCCGACCTCGGCCTCGATGTCCAGCCGGACCGACGGCCCGAAGACGGGTGCCGGGTCGCCGGGACCCTTGCGCTGCCCGGAGGGCCGTACGACGTCCGTGTCCGAGACGACGATGGTGCCGGAGCGGCCGTGGTAGCCGATCGGCAGGTGCTTCCAGTTGGGCGTGAGGGAGTCCTCGGCGTCCGGGCGGAAGATCTGGCCGACGTTCCTGGCGTGGTTCTCCGAGGCGTAGAAGTCGACGTAGTCCGCCACCTCGACGGGCAGGTGCAGGGTGACCTCGGACAGCGGGTGGAACAGCGGCTCGATCGCCTCCTGGTGGACGGGGTCCGTGATCCAGGAGGTGAGGGCGCGCCGTACGTCCGACCAGGTGGTGCGGCCGGCGGCCAGCAGCGGGTTGAGGGTGGGACGGGCGAGCAGGGAGTGGTACGGCGAGCCGAGCGCGGCGGCCGCGGCGCCCGCGTCGAGGACGTGGTCCCCGAGCCGGACACCGACCCTGCGCTCCGTGCTGCCGGAGGGCGAGAACACGCCATAGGGAAGGTTGTGCGGGCCGAAGGGGTCGCCCTCGGGGACGTCGAAGGGGGGCATGTGGTGCTGCCTCACTCTCATCCGCGCCATGCATGGCGATGCGTTCCATGTGGTTGCGCCACACGTTACGGCCGGGTGGCGTGTCTTGGGCAGTGCCGCAGGCCTCCCGGCACGGCGTGGGCATCCGCCCTCGGTACGACGCTCGGCGCATCGCTCGAAAGGTTGCTCGCACAATGTCTAAAGAGTTCGCAATGTCCGAATGACCCTTGTCGGAGCGGGCAATTCCGGCTTAGCGTCCTTTGGGACACGGACGGGGTGGGTCCGTTCCATTGGGGGGACACGTGGGGGGACCCGTGGCCAAGACCGCCGTCGGCATGCCGTTCGAGGTCGACCGTGACGTGCCGGGACTGATCGTCAAGTTCGGCGACTATCCGCTGCACCACGGCGGTGTGGGGGCCATCCGCAGCCTGGGCCGGCTGGGGGTGCCCATGTACGCCGTCACCGAGGACGCGTACACGCCGGCCGCCGCCTCGCGCTATCTGAAGAAGGCGTTCGTCTGGCCGACGACGGGCGCGGAGGACCCCGGCCACCTGGTCGAGGGCCTGCTGCGCATCGGCCGCCGGATCGGCCGCCCGGCGGTGCTGGTCCCGACGGACGAGGAGGCCGCCGTACTGATCGCCGAGCACCAGCACGAGCTGGCCGGCTCCTTCCTGTTCCCGCGCGTGGACCCCGCGCTGCCCCGCCGGCTCGCCAGCAAACAGGGACTGCACGAACTGTGCGTGGAACACGGTGTCGCGAGCCCGCGGACCGCGTTCCCGCGCTCGTACGACGACATCGCCGCCTTCGCCGACACGGCCCGCTTCCCGGTGGTGGCCAAGAACCGCGAGGCGTTCGTCCGGCGCGAACGCCCCGCCGTGTACGGCACCACGCGGATCGCCACCCGCGCGGGCCTGCTCGGCCTCGCCCGCGACTGGGGCGACGACCCCGGCGTGGTCCTCCAGGAGTATCTGCCGCGCGAGGAGGCCGAGGACTGGATCGTGCACGCCTGCTTCGACCGGGACTCCGCCCCGCTCGCGCTGTTCACCGGGGTGAAGGTCCGCTCCTGGCCGCCGCACGCGGGCATGACGGCGACCGCGTACGTCGTCGACAACCCGGAACTCTCCGACCTCGCCGCCCGTTTCATCAAACAGATCGGCTTCAGCGGCATCATCGACCTCGACCTGCGCTTCGACCGGCGCGACGGGCAGTACAAGCTCCTCGACTTCAACCCGCGCATGGGCGCCCAGTTCCGGCTCTTCGAGAGCGAGTCGGGGGTGGACGTCGTCCGCGCGATGCACCTAGACCTGACCGGCCGCACCGTTCCGGAGGGGGAACAGCGCGCCGGCCACCGTTACATCGTGGAGAACATCGACCTGCCCGCCCTCCTCGCCTACCGCCGCAGCGGCTATACGACGCCGCACGCACCGGCGAGGGCGAGCGGGACCGAACTGGCCTGGTTCGCGGGTGACGACCCGCTGCCGTTCCTCACGATGCTCGCCCGCTTCGTGCGCCCGGGCGCGAAGCACCTCTATCAGCTGTGGCGGACCAACCGCCGCGGCAGCAGCACCTCCACGAAGTAGGCAAGGCCACCGAGGGGTGGCGCACCGCGTCCTGGGGAGGGACTTCGTGATGCAACCGGTTGCAGTCATCGGGGCGGGGCCGTTCGGCCTGTCCACCGCCGCCCATCTACGGGCGCGCGGCATCCCCGCCCGGGTCTTCGGCGACCCCATGGTCAGCTGGCGTGACCACATGCCCGAGGGCATGCTCCTGAAATCGACCCCCGCCGCCTCCAGCTTCCACTGCCCGCAGTCCGGCCACACCCTGGGCGACTACTGCGACGCGGCCGGGATCCGCCGCCTGGTGACCGACGAGGACATCATCCCGGCGGAGACGTTCATCGCCTATGGCGAGTGGTTCCAGCAGCGGCTGGTCCCCGACCTGGAGCGGGTGCGGGTCGTCTCCGTGGACCGGGACAGGAGCGGAGGCTTCGAACTGAAGCTGGACTCGGGGGAGTTGTTCACCGCGCGCGCGGTCGTCGTCGCCACCGGCCTGTCCGGGCTGGCGCATCTGCCCGCGGAACTGGCCGGTGCGGCGGCCGACGGCCCCGCCCCGGCGGGCCCGGTCTCGCACAGCTCCCAGCACCACGACCTCGGCCGCTTCGCCGGCAAGGAGCTGATCGTGATCGGCGCCGGCCAGTCCGCGCTGGAGACGGCGGCGCTCGCCGCCGAGGCGGGCGCACGGGTGCGCGTGGTCGCGCGCGGCCGCGGCCGGGTCGCCTTCGGCGCCCCGCCCTGGGGCCAGCCGAAGCTGCGCCCCGAGTCCCCGTTCGGCCGCGCCTGGTCGCTGTGGGCGCTCAGCTACCACGCGCAGCCCTACCGCCACCTGCCCGAGGCCACCCGCCACTACCTGGTCCGGCGGGTCCTCGGCCCGCTCGGCGCCTGGTGGCTGCGCGAGCGCTTCGAGAGCGCCGTGCAGGTGCAGGAGGTGCAGCGGGTGGTGAGCGCCGAGGCGCCGGACGGCACCCCCGTCCTCACCGTCCGCACCCACGGCGGCCGTACCGAGCGGCTCACCGCCGACCATGTCATCGCCGCGACCGGCTACCGCGTCGACATCGCGGCGATGGACTTCCTCGGCCATGAGCTGCGCACCCGGCTCGCGCTCAGCCGGGGCACGCCCAAGCTCGGTGCCGGCTTCGTCTCCTCCGTACCCGGCCTGTACTTCACCGGCCTGCCGGCGGCGTCGTCGTACGGACCGGTGATGCGCTTCGTGTGCGGTACGGACTTCGCCTCCCCGCGCCTGGCGAAGCACCTGGCCGCGGCCCACGGCTGAGCTCCGGGCCGACGCGGGGCGTCATCAGCGGGAAGACACACACCAGTTGGGGGTGATCAGCACACAAGTGCGCGCTGTGACAGATGAGTCGGCGGGGCGTGGTGTCCGTATTCTCTGATCATGGCACCCTCCTCCGCATATTCACTCATCGCCACCGACCTGGACGGAACCCTGCTGCGCGGTGACGACACCGTCTCCGACCGGTCGCTCGCCGCGCTCGCGCGGGCGGCGCGGGCCGGTGCCCGGCATCTGGTGGTCACGGGCCGCCCGGCCCCGCGGGTACGGCCCCTGCTGGCCGTGCTCGGCTGCACGGGGCTCGCGGTGTGCGGGCAGGGCGCGCAGGTCTACGACGCCGGGGCCGGCCGTCTGGTGTGGTCGGTCCGGCTGGACCGGGAGCTGGCCGAGACGGCGCTCGGCAAGATCGAGGCGGAGGTGGGACAGGTCTTCGCCGCCGTCGACCAGGACGGGGTGGACGGGCTCACGCTCATCGAGCCCGGGTACCGGATGCCGCATCCGGCCCTGCCCGCGGTCCGGGTCGGCCGGCGCGACGACCTGTGGTGCGCGCCCATCAGCAAGGTGCTGCTGCGCCACGCCACCCTGTCGGACGACGAACTGGCGGCCACCGCGCGCGCGGTGGTGGGGTCGCTGGCGACGGTCACCATGTCGGGCCCGGGGATGGTGGAGCTCCAGCCGCGCGGGGTGACCAAGGCGACCGGGCTGGCGCTGGCCGCCGAGCGGCTCGGCACCGGCGCCGACCGGGCGCTGGCGTTCGGGGACATGCCCAACGACGTCCCGATGTTCGAGTGGGCCGGGCACGGGGTCGCCATGGCCAACGCGCATCCGGAACTGAAGGCGGTGGCCGACGAGGTCACCCTGTCGAACGAGGACGACGGCATCGCCGTCGTCCTCGAAAGACTCTTCCCTACCGACTGACCGGTTCTTCAGTAGGCACCGGCCGGTCGGGGACCTCAGTACGCGCCGAAGACGTTGTCGATGGACCCGTACCGCGCGGCGGCGTAGTTGCAGGCGGCCGTGATGTTCGCGACCGGGTCGTAGGGGTCGAAGGAGGTGCCGGCCACGTGGTAGGCCTGGAAGGTCGGGTCGATGACCTGGAGCAGGCCCTTGGAGGGGATGCCCGCGGCGGCGTTGGAGTCCCAGAGGTTGATGGCGTTCGGGTTGCCGGAGGACTCCCGCATGACATTGCGGTAGATGCCGTTGTAGGTGCCCGGGATGCCCTTCTGGGCCATGATCGCGAGCGACTCGCGGATCCAGCCGTCGAGGTTGTTCGGGTACCCGGCGAGCGTGGTGGAGGCCGTGGCGGTCGTGCCGGTGGCGGCGGACGCGGTGGTGGCGCCGATGAGCGGCAGGGCGAGGACGGCGACGCCGGTGCCGGCGACGGCGAGCGCGCGGACGAGGCGGTTGGTGCGGGGACGGCGGGGCTGAGCGGCAGCAGACATGGGGGCGTTCCTCTCCGGCGCCTGCGAGGTGAGCTGTCGGGTTCGGGCGGGGAGGTGCCCGGCCGTGCCCTGGAGGAGGCATGGCTTCACCCCTAGCCGGGCCGGTGCGGCGTGTGCCTTCCGGTCCGGCGGCTTACCTGGGTCCCCCGCTCCTGCCGTACGAATGGGTTCGTGGATGGGTATGCGGGCGGCGGCAGGATTCGGCGTCCGCCCGACGGCCCGGAACGTATGCGAGAGCACATGTCGGGAACAAGTACTGGATTCACACAACGCACTATTTGACCTTGGTCTGCGCCATATGGGGTACTTGATCCTTTGCGGTTGCCAATGCTCAACTCGCTTGCAGGACAAGGAGGAAGCGGGCCTGCGGGGGAGGGGTGCCCGGGACTGGCCGCGTGACCCAATTCACGGAATAGCAAGTCATTCCAAAACGGACATGAGGGATTCAAGGTACCCATTGGATCTAATGGGTGTAATGGATGTAATGGAGTTGCCCGCGCGGCGCGACAAGGCGCTCGGAGTTCTGTTAAGTCGATAGATGTCCGTTCTTGCCATCCGATCGGAACCTTAGTGATCATGATCCGATGTCGACCGGGCTGGACCGGTGGGCGCTATCGGTGATCGAAACAGGACCGGATACGCTGACTCGAGTGATGGCAGCGACCTATCGACAAACCGTGTAATCGCCAGCAGACACCAGCAGACAGGAGACCCCTCGTGACCGTCGTCGGGCCGTTCGGGCTGAGCGTGCGGGACCAGGCTCTGGAAGCCGATGTCCAGGCCGGATTGACGGCTGTCGAGGAAGGCTTGCTCGAGGCCACCAAGAGCGAGGTTCCGTTCATCACGGAGGCCGCACAGCACCTCGTACGGGCCGGCGGGAAGCGGTTCAGGCCACTGCTCGTCATGCTCGCGGCGCAGTTCGGCGACCCCTACGCCCCGGGCGTGGTGCCGTCGGCCGTCGTCGTCGAGCTGACCCATCTGGCCACGCTGTACCACGACGACGTCATGGACGAGGCCGCCGTGCGGCGCGGCGTGGACAGCGCCAACACCCGCTGGGGCAACTCCGTCGCGGTCCTCACCGGCGACTTCCTCTTCGCCCGGGCCTCCCAGATCCTCGCCGACCTGGGCCCCGAGGCGGTCCGGGTCCAGGCCCTCGCGTTCGAACGGCTGGTCACCGGCCAGATCCTGGAGACCGCCGGTCCCTCGGACGGCCGTGACCCGGTCGAGCACTACCTGGACGTGCTCGCCGGCAAGACGGGCTCGCTGGTGGCGGTCTCCTGCCGGTTCGGCGCGATGATGTCCGGCGCCGACGAGACGGTCGTCGACGTCCTCACCCAGTACGGCGAGCGGCTCGGGGTCGCCTTCCAGCTCGCCGACGACGTCCTGGACATCGCCTCCGACTCGCACGAGTCCGGCAAGACCCCGGGCACCGACCTGCGCGAGGGCATCCCGACCCTCCCCGTGCTCCGGCTGCGCGAGCGGGCGGCCCGGCTGGGTCTGCCCGAGGACATCGCGCTGTGCGAGCTGCTCGACTCCGACCTCAGCGACGACGCACGGCACGCCGAGGTGCTGACCGCGCTGCGCGCCCACCCCGCGCTGGAGCAGGCCCGCCGGGACACGGTGCGGTACGCGGAGGAGGCGCGGGCCGCGCTGTCGCCGCTGCGGGAGTGCGACGCCAAGGCAGCGCTGCTGGAGCTGTGCGACGCGGTGGTCCACCGGGCCGGCTGACGCCCGTTCGACGGATGCCCTGCGGGCCCCGTGCGGGCCCCGTGCGGGCCCCGTGTGGGCCCTGGGCGGGCCCGACCCCTACGGGTTCGAAGCGGTCGCAGCGCCTCCATGTCATACCCCAGGCGTACACGGAGTTGGCTCCGAGGTCTGACGCTTTCTCATGGCCGATTTGGTGAGATGGAAACCACGGAAATCACCACTCCTCACCGATTCGGGTGAGAATGGCGGCTCAGGTGGACCAGCGTGGGGACAGCCGCCGCCGACGACGGAGGTAAGGCACACATGGCACCGTACGAATCCGACGACGCACCGAGCGCTGCGCGGGACGAGGACGCGCGCTCCGGCCGACGCAAGGCCGCCCGGTACGCCGTGCCGGTCGCGGTGGTGGGAGTGGCGGCGGCCACCATCGGGCTGGTCCCGGCGCTCGCCAACTCCGGCGACCCGGACCTGCCCCGGGTCACCGCACAGCAGCTCATCGAGAAGATCGCCAAGTCGGACGTGCAGCAGCTGTCCGGCACCGTGAAGATCAGCACCGACCTCGGCCTGCCGAACCTCGGCGGCCTGGAGAACAGCCTCGCCTCCGGCGCGGGCAAGGGCGACGGCTCCTCCGCCGACCCGCAGGCCAAGCTCACCGAGCTGGTCTCCGGCACGCACACGCTGCGCGTCGCCGCCGACGGCCCCGACCGGCAGAAGCTGTCGCTGCTGGAGACCGGCGCCGAGTACAGCATCATCCACAACGGCCGGGACGTCTGGGGGTACGACAGCCGGAGCAACCAGGTCCACCACAGCACCAAGGCCGCTGACGGCGCCCGGCACGGGGAGCGCGCGGGCGAGCCGCCGGCCACGCCCAAGGACTTCGCCGACCAGGCCCTGAAGGCGGTGGACGACACCACGTCCGTCACCGTCGACGGCACCGCGCAGGTCGCCGGGCGGGACGCCTACAAGCTGCTGATCAAGCCCAGGCAGTCGGGCACCACGGTCGGCGCGATCAGCATCGCCGTCGACGCGAAGACGGGCCTGCCGCTGAAGTTCACGCTGACCCCGAAGAGCGGCGGCGCCGCCGTCGTCGACGTGGGCTTCACCCAGGTCTCCTTCGCCAAGCCGGCCGCCGCCACCTTCGACTTCACCCCGCCCAAGGGTGCGAAGGTCACCGAGGACAAGCAGGACCACAAGGCCCGCGAGCACGCTCCGGCGGCGGGCCGGGACTTCGCCCGGGGGTTCGATCCGGCCGAGGTGCTGGGCAAGGGCTGGTCGTCCGTCGCCACCTTCGACACCGGTGCCAAGGGCGGCCTGCCCACCGGCGCCAAGGGCGGTGACCTCGGTGGCTTCCTCGGCTCGCTCGGCGACCAGGTCTCCGGGAAGTTCGGCAAGGGCACGGTCTTCTCCACCCGCCTGGTCAACGCGCTGATCACCGACGACGGCAAGGTGTACGCCGGAGCGGTGACCAAGGAGGCCCTGGTCAAGGCGGCCAACGAGGGCAAGTAGGCCCTGCCGGGGGGGCGGGGCCGGGCCCCGGGGAGGCGGCCTTCGCCTCCCCGGGCGGGCACGGGACGAGGGGGAGCCGATGGGCGAGCCGTCACAGGACCTGCGCGCTTCAGGGGACGCGGACCCACGCGCCGCCGACCCGCCTGCCGCTGACCCGCCTGTCGCGGACCCGCACGCCGCTGACCCGCACGCCGTGGCGGACGCCCCGCCGTATGCCATCGCCACCCGCGGCCTCACCAAGCGCTACCGCGGCGGACAGCTCGCCGTCGACGGCCTGGACCTGACCGTCCCGGCGGGCAGCGTCTTCGGCTTCCTCGGCCCGAACGGCTCCGGCAAGACCACCACCATCCGCATGCTGATGGGCCTGATCGAGCCGACCTCCGGCACCGCCCGGGTACTGGGCCGCCCGATGCCCCGGGCGGCCCGTGCCGTGCTGCCCCAGGTGGGCGCGCTCATCGAGGGCCCCGCGCTGTACGGCTTCCTCTCCGGCCGGGACAACCTGCTGCGCTACGACGCCGCCGACCCGACCGCCGACCCCCGCACCCGGCACGCACGCGTCGCCGCCGCGCTGGACCGGGTGGGTCTCACCGCCGCGTCCGGCAAGAAGGCGAGGGCCTACTCGCTCGGCATGAAACAGCGCCTGGGACTGGCCGCCGCCCTGCTCCAGCCGCGCCGGCTGCTCGTCCTGGACGAGCCGACCAACGGCCTCGACCCGCAGGGCATGCGCGAGATCCGCACCCTGGTCAGGGAGTTGGCCGCCGACGGCACCACCGTGTTCCTCTCCTCGCACCTGCTCGACGAGATCGAGCAGGTCTGCACCCACGCGGCGGTCATGACGCAGGGCCGGCTCGTCGTGCAGGGCTCGGTGGCCGAGCTGGCGGCCGGGGCGCGCGGGCGGCTGGCGGTGACGACCCCGGACCCGGCCGAGGCGGCCCGGGTACTCAAGGAGCTGGGGCTCGCGGACGTCACCACCGACGGCGACCGGGTCACCGGGGAACCACCCGCGCGGGACCTCGCCGAGGTGAACGCGGCCCTGGTCGCGGCCGGCATAAGGGTGCGCGGCTTCACGCTC
This sequence comes from Streptomyces sp. NPDC127190, assembly GCF_042672505.1. Classification (NCBI taxonomy): domain Bacteria; kingdom Bacillati; phylum Actinomycetota; class Actinomycetes; order Kitasatosporales; family Streptomycetaceae; genus Streptomyces; species Streptomyces sp. NPDC127190. Next base: position 11,486 of record NZ_JBHXVE010000005.1, on the reverse strand, counting down.
GAACGGGCCTCGCTGGAGGACGCGTTCGTGGCGCTGACCGGGGAGGGCTTCGATGTCACGGGCTGAGACCCTGCCGGGCGGGGGTGAGAGCCTGCCGGGCGGGGGTGAGAGCCTGCCGGCCGCACCCCCGCCCCCGGCCGCGGGGGCGCCCCGGCCGCGCCCGAACTCCGCGCAGGGGCGGCCCCGCGGGGGGCGGGCCCCGCGGGGGGGGCGCGCGGGCGCGGCTGCCCCGGGCGGCGGCCGCGCGCC
>NZ_JBHXVE010000005.1:0-11227 GCF_042672505.1 Streptomyces sp. NPDC127190 | reverse complement strand
GCGGGCCCGCCCGGGTCGGGCTTTGCCCGCCCGGGGCCACGCCCGCGCGCGGGGGGGGGCCCCCCCGGGGGGGGGGGGGCCCCCCCCGCCCGCCCCCCCCCCCCCCCCCGGCCGCTCGCCGGCCCGGCCCGCTCTGGACTCTCGGCCTGCTCCGCAGCGAGCTGTTCACCACCGTCCGCCGCTGGCGCACGCTCGCGCTGCTCGGGGTGCTGGCCGCGGTGCCGGTGCTGATCGGGATCGCGGTGAGGATCGAGACGCGCGGCGGGGTGGGCGGCGATCACCGGGCGGGCGGCCCGGCGTTCATCACCCAGGTCACCAACAACGGCCTGTTCCTGGTGTTCACGGCGCTGGCCGCGACCCTGCCGTTCTTTCTGCCGATGGCCGTCGGTGTCGTCGCGGGCGACGCGATAGCGGGCGAGGCGGGCGCGGGCACCCTGCGCTATCTGCTGGTCGCCCCGGCCGGCCGGACCCGTCTGCTGCTCACCAAGTACGCGACCGTGCTGGCCTTCTGTCTGCTGGCCACGCTGGTGGTCGCGGTCTCGGCGCTGCTGGTCGGCGCGTTGCTGTTCCCGCTCGGCGAGCTGACGACCATATCGGGCACCCGGATCGGCTTCGCCGAGGGGCTCGGCCGGGCCCTGCTGATCGCCCTGGTCGTCGCCGCCTCACTGGTCGGGGTGGCGGCGCTCGGCCTGTTCGTGTCGACCCTCACCAACAGCGGCATCGCGGCGATGGCGACCACCGTGGGGCTCCTGATCACCGTGCAGATCCTCGACCAGATACCCCAGCTCCACGCCGTGCAGCCGTACCTCTTCTCGCACTACTGGCTGTCCTTCGCCGACCTGATACGCGACCCCGTCTACTGGGACGACCTGACGAGGAACCTCGGCCTCCAGGCCCTGTACGCGGCGGTGTTCGGCTCGGCGGCCTGGGCGAGGTTCACGACGAAGGACATCAGCGCGTAGTCGTGGACGCTTCCCCGGCCGTCTCGTGCGGGTAGCGCGCGAAGGGTGCCTCCCGGTCGAAGAACGTCTTCGCGCGGGCCAGCGCCTCGGTGTCCTTCAGTACGTCGCCGGGTGCGGTGCCGTTGCCGAGCAGCACCCCGCCGAAGCGCATGCCCATGTAGGCGGCGGAGTTGTTGAGCGTGCCGAGGTAGGGATCGGCGACGGACGGTTCCTCCGCCGCCAGCGCGGCGATGCCCCAGAGAGTGCGGCCGGCCAGGGTCGCCCGGAAGTCCGCGCCGGGCGTGCGGAGCCAGCCCGACCAGTAGTCCAGGTAGCGCTTGGTGAGGCCGGACACCGAGTACCAGTACAGCGGCGAGGCGATCACGATGTCCGTGGCCGCGAGGGTGGCGTCCAGCAGCAGGGCCTCCGCGCTGTCGGACGGCGGCTGCGCGTGGTCGCTGCCGTGCCGCAGGTCCGCGAAGTCGGGCAGCGGAAGCTCGGCGAGCCGTATCCACTGCTGCTCGACATCCGCCGGCAGCTGTTCGGCGGCCGCGCGGGCCAGCAGCTCGGTGTTGCCCTCGGCACGGGCACTGCCCAGCACGAACAGGAAACGGCGTGTGGTCATGACTACCCCCAGGGATCACCGGCGGACGGGCACTGCGCAACACAATGCACCTGCATTATATGCACACGCAAGAGAATCCCGCTCAGGTCGATGACCCGTCACCGGAACCACTGCCGATCAGCAACGCCATGACACCGACCAGCGTCGCGCTGCTGACGATCTCCCGGCGGGCGATCATCCCGGGCACCCGGGAAAGAGGGATCCACTCCATCCGGTCGGACTCGTTGCGCTCGGTCGGGGCACCGATCCGCCGGGCGTCGTCCGTGCGGAACACGAAATGCCGGGCATCGGTGATACCGGCGGCGGGCTCCGCGTACACCAGCTCCCGCAGCGACCCCGGCCGCCAGCCCGTCTCCTCCTCCAGCTCCCGCGCGGCCGCCCGCACCGGCTCCTCACCGTCCTCGACCAGCCCCATCGGCAACTCCCATGCCCAGGTGTCCGTGACGAACCGGTGCCGCCACAGCATCAGGACCCGCCGCTGCCCGTCGACGGCGGCCGTCACCGCGACATCCCGCAAGCGCACCACGTGGTAGTCGACCCGGGCGCCGTCGGGCTGCTCGACGTCGAGCGACCGCAGACGCACCCAGGGCGTGTCGTATACCGCCCGTTCCCCGTGAACCGTCCACCGCACCACAAACCCCTCCTCGCACCAACGCAGTTGCCGCTCGCTCCCCGAGATCACGGCGAGCGGCATGACCACCATGAACAGCAACCCTCGCGCAGGCGGGACGGCCCGGCATCTGGGACGAGGCTGTGACGTCGCGGTGACGCGTGAGCCGAACCGAGGGGACAGACTGGTGAGTACGACACGAGGGGTACGACCGGATCGCACGGCGGGGGAGAGAGGCACACCGATGGCCCGACTCAGCTTCGAGAAGAAGCGGGCACCACAGCCCGTGGCGCACCCGGCGGCGGTGGCCGTCCGGGTGTTCGGCGCGGGCGACGCGTCGGTGGGCGGGACATCGGTCATGGCGGCCCCCGGGGAGGACATCCAGCAGGCCGTCCTGAACCACCTCCAGCGCCTGGCCATCAGCCTGGGCGCCCCCATACACGCCACCATCCAGGACGACGTCGCCGGCTGCGTGGTTCCCCTGGAGGTCTCGGCGGACGGATCCAGCAGGGTGGCGGGCGAGCCGACGCGGGTGGCTCCGCCGGTACGGCCGCAGGAGCCCACGGAAGAGTCCGCCCCCGCCCCGGCACCGGCCGCCCCCGCCCCGGTGAAGCCTGCCCCGGCACCGGCCGCCCCAGCCCCGGTGAAGTCCGCCCCGGCACCGGCCGCCCCCGCCCCGGCACCGGCCGTCCCCGAAGCGGAATCCGTCCTCCCCGACTACACGACCACCCACACCCCTCCCCGCGGATTCGACGCCGTCGCCGAGGAGATGCTGGGCGACGGCCCGCTGACCGAGACCGCGGAGGGCGCCGAGCTGCTGGGCGAGCCGATCGCGCGGATCAACGAGGCCGTACGGGAAGGGCGTATCGAGCTGGCGGTGGATCTCGTGGACCGTACCGTCGAAGAGGCGACGGCGGCGCTGGGCCCGCACCACGCCGAGGTGCTGCACCTGCGCGAACTCACCGCCTACATCGCCTACCTGGCGGGCGACCCGGTCCGCGCCTTCCGCCTCTCCCTCGACCTCGCCCGCCAGCGCCGGCAGACGCGGGACGCGGAGGCGGCCTACGGCAATGTGCAGAGCGCGGCGATGGCGTGGCGTGCGGTACGCGACCCCGAGGTGGGGCTGCGGCTCGGCCACGACCTCATCGACCTCTGGACGCACCTCGCCGCGGAGCCCGGCCCCGCCGCCGAAGACCCCCACCCCCTGGACTCGGCCCGCGCCCGCATGCTCCGCCTGACGGACAGGGCGGCCCGGCTCTGACGCCGTAGGGCCACTGGGGCGGCGCATCAGCTCTACGGCTCGGCGTTACGCCGCTCTTCCGGCACCAGCTTCTCGTACAAGGCGAGCAACCGGCCCTTCCCGTCTCGCGCTTCGAACCGGACACCATGGTCACCGGGATAGGGGCGCCGGTGATCGAATCCGCCCCTGTAGATCGCCCTGGGTACCCCGTCGGGGAAGGCCTCGCAGTATGGAACCCACTGGTCCACCGAAGTCCTCCCCTCGGGGTCTCGGCGCTGCTGCACTCTGGCGCAGGCGTCGCAGATGTTGGGGAGTCGGCGCATGACAGCTCCTAGGCCGCTCGGTGTTCAGTCAACACGACACAGTCGTGCGCTCCAATGGGGGGTTCCGGGACTATTGATCTCGGCAACGACCCAGGTCCCGTTGTCCAGCGTGAATGTTGCACCCAATGGCAGGATGTGCGCCCCGCCCTCACGGCCGGGCAACTCGATGTAAAGCTTCACGCGGGCGGGCTGCCCCTCGTTCGCCGGAAGGGCTGAAATACCGCCGATGGAGCCGAAAGGCAGGTTGGCCATCCGGCCCTGGCCAATGCTGAACTCGCGGTCAATGTCAGGCATTTTATCCCCTTACCGGAGTGTTACGTACTCTCCATGGTAGCCCTTGGGCTGGAAATATTCTGTGAATTCGGCTGCTGTCAGGGTTTCCGGGTGATACCTGTTCCACGGGTTATGCAGCCGGACCTCTTCATTGTTGAAGGACAGGACCTCGTACACGTGCCCTGGGACAAGACTTTTCGGGAGGTCGCCCTCGCCGTTCACGGTGTCTATCGGGCGCGTTGCGACGAGGACCGGCTTCCCCTCGGATAGCTTTTCCTGGATCTGCTGTTCCAGCGTGTGCTCCGCACCTCCTCCTTGGGGGAACGATACGATCTGACTGGGCTCCCCTGTGATTTGAGTAAGTAGTTCCGCCTGGTCGTAGGGGCGCGATCCCTGGTTGAGGCGTCCGTAGCCCGTCGGAGTGGGGCCTTCGAACTCTTTTGAGTCGAGGGTGGGGTCAGAGTTTAGTTTCTGTTCCTTGTTGTGCAACCAGTCGCGCTCCCACTGGTCGCGACGCCAGTCTGGCCATGTCTCGTCGATGCCGGCAGCTGATTTTTCCAGCACGGCCGGCCAGGCTACCTGCTCGACGCGCGCGAATGAGGCGGATTTGGTGGATTCCATTACCGGCAGATCCGGGGTGACGGTCATTTTCCTGGGGTCGCCGGGCGTGTAGCCGTTTCCGTCGTAGTGGGCCTGATGGAGGGTGACGGAGTATGTACCGTCCGGGTTTTCTCTTATTGCATTCTTGATGGTATCCGGGCGAGTCGAGCCAGACGCGCCGATTGTGGCGATAACGCCGCAGTCATTCAGGTATCCCTGTGCCACTTGCTCCCGGCTCGGTTCGCCCCTGAACAGGGGTATGCCGAGTTCTTTTATCGGTTCGCCGTATTCGACTGCAGGAATGTTCTCGTCGTACATGTGCGCGATATCAGGGTGCTCGATTCGATGGGTCTGCTCCTGTGCCTCGTGCGTTTGGGGAGCGGCCTCGGACTCGAATTCGGTGGAGCCCCCGGTTTGGTTCGTGCTGGACTCGTGCGGCATACCCGCGGGGTAGGCGTCTGCCTCAGGTGTCCGGGTGTCTGACGCGGGCTGCTCTGCCGGATTCGGTTCGGGTGCGTCCAGCGGCTCCTCGTCCGCTTCGCCTTCGGCAGATTCAAGCGGCTCAAGTGCTTCTGCCGGCTCCGGCGCTGCGTCGGCGGATTCGGCCGGCTCGCGTGGCCCCGTCGCCTCCTCAGCCTCCGGTGCCTGAAGCGACTCAGGCGCTTGCTCGGACTCAGGGGCTGTCTCGTAAGGCTCGGGGGCCTCGGCAGACTCCGATGCCTTGTCCGGAGCGTCCGCCACCTCGCCGGGCTCCGGGGCGTCGGCAAGTCCTTCCGGCAGCGCCGGCGCTTCCTCGGTGGATTCCGCGCTCTCAGCCTGCGTCAGCGCTTCTGCCGCTCCGGGAGCCGCCTCGGCGTCTACCGGTTCCGTGGCCTCCTGGCCATCGGCCGTCTCCGCCGCCTCTGCGGACTCAGGCTGAGGTGCCTCCGCCGATTCCGGCTCTTCTCCCGCATTCGGTTCCGGTGCCTCCGCGGACGCTGGTTCTGGTGCCTCTGCCGGCTCCGGATCCGGCGCCTCTAGAGGCTCCGGCGCCTCCGTCGGTTCTGCCGCTTTCTCCTGCTCGGGCTCCGGCGCCTCCGCCGTTTCCAGCGGTTCCGGCGCTTCTGGGATCCGGGGTTCCGGGGCCTCCGCCGAATCCGGGTCCGGAGCTTCCGTGGGCCCGGGTTCCGGTAATTCCGTCGGCTGCGACGCTTCCGCCGGCTCGGGCTCCGGCGCTTCTACCGATTCCTGCGCCTCTCTGGGTTCCGGCGCCTCCGGCTCCGGTCGGCGCTCTGTCTGGCGGTCGGTCACGCGCCGTCCTCGGGGGGCTGGTGGGTGCGGAAGAGGCGGACCCAGGGCAGGGTCTTGCGTTGCCAGGCCTCGCGGGCGACATGGGTGAAGACACAGGCCTGGTAGTCGGCGGCCGCCGTGGGCTCGCTGGTCGCGGCGGGGAGGGGGACCCGGTCCGCGATGTCGCCGATCCAGGTGGCCGTCGACTGCCACCAGACCGCCTGTTCCTGCTTGGACTTGGGATACGAGGTGACGCGCTGCCGCAGTTCCTTGCCGTCTTCCGGCCAGACCGCCGTCGCCGCCCGGGAGCGGAAGAGGCAGCGGTGCCGGCAGCCCTCGCACTCCGGGAAGGGGGCGAGGGCGTCCTCGATCGACGGGTGGGCCGCGGCGATCGAGCGGAACCGGGCGGCGAGTTCGGCGGGAGTGGCCAGGGGCGCCCGCGGGACACCCGCCTCGCGGGCCGCTGCCGCGCGCACGTCCGGGACCGCGACCAGGGCCGGGCGGTCCAGCCGGTCGTGGTGGACGAAGGCCTGGAACGGCTCCAGGGTGGCCGCGTACCGCTCCTGGTCGGCGGAGAACCGCATGGTGCCGCCGATGAGTTCACGGTCGGCCGCGGCCGGCAGGCGGTGCATCACCTTCAGGTTGGTGTTCTTGTACGCGTCCTCCACCAGCTTGCCCGGCACCTGCTCGACGATCACGATGCTCTCGCCGTACTTCCGGTTCTCCGCCAGAGTGTTGGCGAAGGCCTGGGCGGCGCGGGCCTGGGCGTTGCCCTCCTTGCTGTCACCGGACTGGCCCGCGGGGCGGCCGAGCAGACGGTGCGCCTCCTCGATCACCGTGACATGGGCGAGGGAGCCGCCGGCCCGGTTGGCCTTGTAGTGCTCGGTCATCGACTGGAGGATCAGCGCGGTGATCAGCGACTGCTCCTTCTCGTTGTCACCGACCGCCGCCAGCTCCACCACCACCGGACGGTTCAGCAGCTCGGTCACCGGGTACGACCGGGCCACGTCCAGCGTGCTCCCGCAGGCGCCCTCGGCCAGCGCCTCGGCCCGCAGCCGCGACGCCGCGATGATGTTGTCCCGGACCTCGCCGGAGTAGTCGAGCGCCTCGCACTGCCGGCGCATCTCGGCGATGAAGTCCCGCAGCGTGGGCCACTCATGGGAGGAGTCCGCGATGTCCGTCGGGACGATGCCCTTGCGGGCGTACGTGGCCCGCAGCGCGCGGTTGTAGATGTTCGGCAGCGGGTCCCACAGGCCGAACGCCGCATCGAAGCAGGCCATGAGCCCGGCGATATGGGTGCTGATGCGGACGCCGGCCGGCACCTCGAAGGGGTTCAGCCGGAACGGCGCCGTGGTCTCGTCGCCGACCGTCAGGACCAGCAGGTCCTCGAAGCCGGGGCGGGTGGCCAGCCAGCGGTAGTCGTCCAGGTCGGAGTTGACCGGTTCGAGGACGAGGAAGGGCACCGCGTGGTCGCGCCAGAGCTGTTCGCAGAAGGCCAGGGTGGTGTTGGTCTTGCCCGAGCCGGTGGTGCCGACGAAGAGGGCGTGCCGGGTCAGGTCGCCCAGGGCGATGCCCAGCGGGCCGGCCGGGGTGTCGTTGACGAGCTGGCGGCCCAGGGTGAGCGACGGGCCCGACGCCTGGTACACCGTCTCACCGGCCAGGCCCGGCCGCCGTACCGGGAAGCCGGCCATATGGCCGTTCACGGCGAGCGGGAGCCGGAAGGCGGCGCCGGCCTCCCGGGCGTCGACCAGGTCGGCGAGCAGCCGCAGCGGAGGGGAGAGCGGCTCGGGCAGCCGCCAGGCGTGGTCGCCGCCCCAGCGGGCCTGTTCCAGGGTGGTCAGGGCGTGCCAGGCGGCCGGCAGCTCCGCGGGGGTGGGGCGGATCACGGTGTGCGCGGGGCCGGTGAACGTCTCGGTGAGCACCCCCTGCTCACGGGCCAGCTCCTGCGGTGAGATCGTCGCGCCGGCCAGTTCCGCCAGCGACTCGGGCAGCGGGGCGGGGGAGGCCAGGGCGATACGGGTGCGGAAGGCGCGGTCGGTGTAGCGGCGCGCGGCGTCCGCGTAGATCCGGGAGGCGTCGACGGCGAAGGCGTCCGCGGCGAGCTGGGCGCCCGGCGACCACAGACCGTCCGGCAGCTGGCCGGGGGTGCCGAGCCGGCCGTACTGGGTGGCGATCCGGTGCAGCAGCGGACCCAGGTCGTCCGGTACGACGTACGGCTCCAGGCCGATGGTCAGCAGCACCGGGTGCGGGTGCTCGGCCAGCGCCCGCCACAGCGCGTCCCACGGCGGCGCGGACGCGGTGAAGGGCTGCGGCGAGAGGTAGTAGCGGACGCCCGCGTCGGGGCGGTTGGGCAGGCCCGTGCGGTACCGCTTGCGGATCTCGGCCAGGCCCGAGTACGGCTCCGGGGTGAACGGCGTCAGCAGACGCGCCACCTCGGCCGGGTCCTCGACCGGGCTGGCGCTCACATGGCGCGGCAGCGTGGCCAGCCGGCCGCGCAGGGCGAGCGCGGCGGCCTCCGCCGCGGCCGGGGTGGGCGCCTGGACCCGGCCGAGCAGCGCGCAGGAGATCCGGTGCTCCGCCGGGTCGGTGAGATAGCGCAGTTCGAGCCGCTCGCCGTGGCTGGTGTTCCACTGCCCGCTCAGCCAGGCGGTCTCGGCCGCGACCGCCTTGATGCGGCGTTCCGTCTCCGTCAGCGCCGCGTACTCCGCCGTCTCGGTGAGGTCGGCGGCCGCGTCGATGCGCACCGCGACCCAGGCCCAGGTGGTCGGGCCCGCGGAGACGGTCAGCACGCCGGGCCCCGGCGGCACACCCGGTGCCGACCCGGTGGCCGCCCAGTCGGCGGTGCCTCCCGCCGGTGCGTTGACCATCGCCCCGTCCCCCGATTTCCGTGATCGCTGCTGCGTTGTCGCCCTGATTCCGGGGCAGTTGGCCCCTGCGGCCAGGCGATTGATCACGATAGTGCATGGGTCCGACAGGCCGGCCGGGCTGTGGAAAAGCAGCCGACCGGGCTGTGGAAAAGAGGGGAGACCGGGCTGTGGGCCACCCCGGGAGCAGCCCTGGCTAGGCGTCCACCGGTGCCGCGTCCGCCCGGGGCGCGGTGGGGACGGCGAGCGGGGGCGCCGGGCGGCGCGCGGCGCGCCACGCGTCGCCGGTCAGCAGGAGCAGCGCCGCCCAGACCAGGGCGAACCCCGCCCACCGCACGGGGGGCATGTCCTCGTGGAAGTACAGGACGCCCAGCGCGAACTGGAAGACGGGCGCCAGGTACTGGAGCAGTCCGAGGGTGGACAGCGGCACCCGGATCGCGGCCGCGCCGAAGCAGACCAGGGGGAGCGCGGTGACCAGGCCGCTGGAGGCGAGCAGGGCCGCGTGGCCGGGGCTGCCGTTCAGGAAGCTGGAGTCGCCGTGCGCGCCGAGCCAGACCAGGTAGCCGAGCGCGGGGAGGAACTGGATCGCGGTCTCGGCGGCCAGCGACTCGACCCCGCCGAGTCCGACCCGCTTCTTCACCAGCCCGTAGGTGGCGAAGGAGAAGGCGAGGCAGAGGGAGATCCACGGCGGGCGGCCGTAGCCGATGGTGAGGATGACGACGGCGGCGAGGCCTGTCCCGACCGCCGCCCACTGTATGGGCCGCAGCCGCTCCTTCAGCAGCAGGACGCCCATCGCGATGGTGACCAGCGGGTTGGTGAAGTAGCCGAGGGAGGTCTCGACCACATGGCCGGCGTTCACGGCCCAGATGTAGACGCCCCAGTTGACGGAGATGACGGTGGCGGCCACCGCGACCAGTGCGAGCCGGCGCGGCTGGCGCAGCAGCTCACCGGCCCAGGCCCAGCGCCGTACGAAGAGCAGGGCCGCGGCGACGAAGAGCAGGGACCACACCATGCGGTGGGCGAGGATCTCCAGCGCGCCCGCGGGCTTCAGCAGGGGCCAGAACAGGGGGACCAGCCCCCACATCCCATAGGCGGCGAAGCCGTTCAGCAGACCTGTACGGTGCTCGCTCTTCGACTTCCCGGCCACAGGGCCCCCTCTCGCGTCCTCGCGTGCCCCGTCGTCGGCACGCGGGAACGACGGTAGCGCCGAGCACCCCCCGCTGTCATGCCCGTATCGGCATACGGTCATGACAGCCGGGGGTGCCGGGAAGGGGTCAGGCCTTGAGCGCGGCGGCGATCGACTCGGCGATCGGGGTGGCCGGCCGGCCGATCAGACGGGCGAGGTCGCCGCTGGTGACGACCAGCTCGCCCTTCTCGATGGAGGCGTCGGTGTCGGCCAGGGCCACAGCCAGCGGCTCGGGCAGCCCGGCGCCGGTGAGGATGCCGGTGAGGGCCTCGACGGAGACCGGGGTGTAGACGATCTCCCGGCCGGTCTGCCGGCTCAGCTCGGCCGCGTACTCGGCGAAGCTCCACGACTCGTCGCCGCTTAGCTCGTACGTCGCGTTCTCGTGCCCCTCGCCGGCCAGTACGGCGACGGCGGCGGCCGCGTAGTCGGCGCGGGAGGCCGAGGAGACACGGCCGTCACCGGCGGCCTGGACGACCGCGTCGTGCGCCAGCACGGGGGCCAGGTTCTCGGTGTAGTTCTCGTGGTACCAGCCGTTGCGCAGCAGGACGTACGGCAGCCCGGAGGCGAGGATCGCCCGTTCGGTGCCGCGGTGCGCGTCGGCGAGTGCGCTCGTCAGGGTGCCCGGTGTGCTGGTGTAGGCGAGGAGCGCGACCCCGGCCGCCTTGGCGGCGTCGATGACGACCTGGTGCTGGGCCACCCGGTCCTTGTCGATCTCGCTGCCGGAGATGAGCAGCACCCGGTCGCCGGCGGCGAACACGCCGGCGAAGGTCTCGGGGCGGTCGTAGTCCGCGACGGCCAGCCGCACTCCGCGCGCGGCGAGCGCCGAGCCCTTCGCCTCGTCGCGTACGACGGCGGTGATCCGGTCGGCCGGGACGCGCTCCAGCAGGCCTTCGATGACGTGCTTGCCGAGCTGTCCGGTGGCTCCGGTGACGACGATGCTCATGGTGCTGACTCCTTGCGGGGGTGGTGGCCTGTCGGCCCGTGCCGATGCACTCACCCTACGAGGGGCGCTAACCATTTGAAAGTACCCACTTTGAAGTAAGGTACTGGCGTGGCGTTAAGTATGCGAAAGAGCATCAAAATGGACGACGTGCTCGGCGCCCGCAGCGCCTACGACGAAGCCCGGGAGCAGCAGCGCTCCCGGGCTTCGTGACAGCGGACGGCAGGGTCAGCCGACGACCGTCCAGGTGTCGCCGCCGGTCAGGAGTGCGGCGAGGTCGCCCTTGCCGTGTTGTTCGACGGCGGTGTCGAGTTGGTCGGCCATGGCGGTGTCGTAGACGGTGCGGTCGACGGAGC
>NZ_JBHXVE010000004.1:437800-472306 GCF_042672505.1 Streptomyces sp. NPDC127190 | reverse complement strand
GCGCGCGCGCGCGGGGCGCGCGCCCCCCCCCCCCCCCCTCGACCGTGCTCACGAAAGCTTCGCGCTCGTGACGGCCTGGCCTCAGAAGACCGGCGTGCCGTTCTGCGTCAGCTTCCAGTTGGTGACCGCGAAGTCGGCCGGGTCGAGGACCTTCTTGGCCGTCACGTAGTCGATCATCAGCTGGCGGATCTCGTTGGTGGAGCTGTAGGCGATGTCCGCCGTGGCGATGTGCGGGTAGCCGGAACCGCCGTTCGCCCGGTAGTTGTTGACGGCCACGACGAAGACCTGGTCGTCGGGGATCGGGGCGCCGTTGTAGGTGAGGTTCTTGATCCGCGAGCCCTCCGGCTGGGCGATGTCGATCTCGTAGTCGACGCCCGCCGCCGTGTCGTACATGTAGTCCCAGAAGTTGTTGGCGTTGGTGAGGGTGGCGGTGTCCACCTTCGTGCCGGCCGGGACCTGGTGGTAGTACTTCGCCCCGTACTCCAGGTAGTCCTTCAGCTGGGCGCCGGTCAGCTTCTTGCCGTACAGGGTGTTGTCGTAGATGTAGAGGCCGGCGATGTCCTTGATGGTGACGCTGCCCTGGGGGATGTCGGCGGTGCGGGAGAAGGGCGCCGCGACCGAGATCAGCGGGAGGGCGGCGTCCGAGGCCGACAGGCCCGCCTTCACGGCGTCCATCTGGACCTTGTGGATGAAGTCCATGATGGGGACGTCCCGCCAGCAGGAGTCGGCCGCCGAGAGGTCCTGGGTGCAGGTGCCGACCGCCGTGTTGACGTACTTCACGACCAGCTCGTGGTCGTCCGTGAGGAGCTGCTTGATCTCCGGGTCCTCGTCCACCGTGTTGGGGTTGAGGGTCTGCGCCTTCTTGCTGGTCACCTTCCACTGGCCGTGGTGCAGTTCCAGCTCGAAGTCGAAGACGCTCAGCCGGAAGCCCCAGCAGTACGGCTCGGAGAGGAGGACGTCCTCGCCGGTCTGCTCGTTCTTCACGGTGTACGACGGCACCTCGACGTGGGTGTGGCCGACCAGGATCGCGTCGATGCCGGGGACCTGCTGGGCGACGAGGTTGGAGGCGTTCTCGACGTAGGGCAGCGAGTCGCCGTACGAGGAGGAGCCGTCCATGCCGGAGTGGTCGGTCAGGAAGACGACGTCGCAGCCGAGCGCGCGCAGCCGGGGCACGTACTTCTTCGCCTGCTCCACCAGGCCGGGGAACACCATCTTCCCGCTGACGTTGTCCTTGTCCCACAGCGCGATACCGGGGTTGGTGAGGCCGAGGATGCCGACCTTGATGTCCGGGGCGCCCGGCACGCAGATCCGCTTCACGGTGTACGGCTGGAAGGCGGGGCGCAGGGTCTTGGCGTCCAGGGCGTTGGCGCCGAGCAGCGGGAAGTCGCACTGCTCCTCGAACTTGCGGAGCGTGTCGATGCCGTAGTTGAACTCGTGGTTGCCGAGGGCGGCGGCGTCGTAGCGCATGTGGTTCATGGCCGCGGCCATCGGGTGCTGGGGGCCGTCCTCGCCGGTGATGGGCTGCACGCGGGCGAAGTAGTAGGCGAGCGAGGTGCCCTGGATGATGTCGCCGGCGTCGACGAGGAGGACCCGGTGCTCGCCCTTGGCCTCGCGCTGCTGCTTGATGAGGGTGGCCACGCGGGCGACGCCGCAGGAGTTGCCGGCCTTGTCCTTGTAGGCGGCGTCCTTGTAGTAGTCCCAGTCGAAGACGTGGCTGTGCAGGTCGGTGGTGCCGAGGATGGAGAAGGACCAGGTCCGCGGCGCCTTTCCGGGCCGGTGACCGGCCTCGGCCGCCTGGGCGGGGCCGGCGGCGACGGTCCCGGCGGCGGCCACTGCCGCCCCGGTCACGGCCGACTTCTTCACGAACTCCCGGCGGTTCATGGGACTGAGGGGCATTCAGGGCTCCTGGAAAGGGCTGGGCTGGGGAGGACTTGAGGAGAGGCCGCGCTGGTGCGGTGCGGGGCTACCCGCGTAGATGCTTCTCAGGTCCCACCGGCCCCGGAACCAGGATTAAGTCATGCTCAGGTCAAGTTCGGTAAAATTCGCGAGCACACCGACGCCCCCGCCGGTCGGAGCCGGCGAGGGCGCGGGAAAGGTGTCGGCCAGGTCGACTCCGGCCGAACACCACATCAACTGTGGCTTACAGGAACGAGTTGACCTCGATCGTCTCGTCCCGGCCGGGGCCCACGCCGATCGCGGAGATCGGGGCGCCGGACATCTCCTCCAGCGCCTTGACGTAGTTCTGCGCGTTCTTCGGCAGGTCGGCGAAGGTCTTCGCCTTGGTGATGTCCTCGGACCAGCCCGGGAGGGTCTCGTAGATCGGCTTCGCGTGGTGGAAGTCGGTCTGCGAGTACGGCAGCTCCTCGACCCGCTTGCCGTCGATCTCGTAGGCCACACAGACCGGGATCTCCTCCCAGCCGGTCAGCACGTCCAGCTTGGTGAGGAAGAAGTCGGTCAGGCCGTTCACCCGGGTCGCGTAGCGGGCGATGACGGCGTCGAACCAGCCGCAGCGCCGGTCACGGCCGGTGGTCACGCCCCGCTCGCCGCCGATGCGGCGCAGCGCCTCGCCGTCCGCGTCGAACAGCTCGGTCGGGAACGGACCCGCGCCGACCCGGGTCGTGTAGGCCTTGAGGATGCCGATGACCCGGCTGATCTTCGTCGGGCCGACGCCCGCGCCGGTGCAGGCACCGCCGGCGGTCGGGTTCGAGGAGGTGACGAAGGGGTACGTGCCGTGGTCGATGTCCAGCAGCGTGCCCTGGCCGCCCTCGAAGAGCACGACCTTGTCGTCCTCCAGGGCCTGGTTGAGGATCAGCACCGTGTCCGCGACATACGGCTTGATCTTCTCGGCGTAGCCCAGCAGCTCCTCGACCACCTGGTCGGCGGTGATGGCGCGCCGGTTGTAGAGCTTGGTGAGGATCTGGTTCTTGACGTCGAGCGCCGCCTCCACCTTCTGCTGGAGGATCGACTCGTCGTACAGGTCCTGCACCCGGATGCCGACGCGGTTGATCTTGTCGGCGTAGGTCGGACCGATGCCGCGCCCCGTCGTACCGATCTTGCGCTTGCCGAGGAAGCGTTCCGTCACCTTGTCGACGGTCACGTTGTACGGCGTGATGACGTGCGCGTTTCCGCTGATCAGGAGCTTGGACGTGTCGACGCCACGCTCGTTCAGACCGCTCAGCTCGGAGAGCAGGACCGACGGGTCGACGACGACACCGTTACCGATGACCGGCGTACAGCCGGGCGACAGGATTCCGGAAGGGAGCAGATGCAGCGCGTACTTCTGGTCGCCGACGACCACCGTGTGGCCGGCGTTGTTGCCGCCCTGGTATCGCACCACATAGTCGACGGAGCCACCGAGGAGGTCCGTCGCCTTTCCCTTGCCTTCGTCACCCCACTGAGCACCGAGCAGCACAAGTGCGGGCACGCGCGTACACCCCTTCCGGGCGGGGCATGTCCAAGGTCGGGGGCAGGGGCGTAAGGTTCACCGCCGCGTACCACCGCGACCGCCTTTGGTCGCACAACCGTCGGACCGGATGCCCCGGAATAGACGAAGCCCCTGGCGCAATAGCGCAAGGGGCTCTTGCACAAAGATGCTACCCGAGGAAGCGAGGCAGGACCGAGGTGGCGACTTCCGCGACGTCCGATCAGCTGCTGGTGATCATCGATCCGGCGGCACGGCAGACGGACGGGGAGTCCGTACGGATCGCGAAAGACGTGCTCAGCGCGGGTGCGGCGGCCAAGGTGTGTCTCCCGGACGGGCCCGAGGAATTCGCCCGGGCACTGGGCCGACGGGGGTCCCGCCGGCCGGTCGTGGTCGGCGGCGACCAGGCGCTGGTGCGGGCCGTCACCCTGCTGCACCGCTCGCGGGAGCTGGCCGGATGTGCGCTGTCGGTCGTCCCGGTGGGTGAGACGGCCCTCGCCGAGGCCCTGGGCGTGCCGGGCGGGGCGGTGGCGGCGGCCCGGGCCG
The DNA here is from genome assembly GCF_042672505.1 of Streptomyces sp. NPDC127190. Taxonomy (NCBI): domain Bacteria; kingdom Bacillati; phylum Actinomycetota; class Actinomycetes; order Kitasatosporales; family Streptomycetaceae; genus Streptomyces; species Streptomyces sp. NPDC127190. Next base: position 468,339 of record NZ_JBHXVE010000004.1, on the reverse strand, counting down.
TGCTGGACGGGGCCGAGCGCCGGCTGGACCTGCTGGTGGACGACAGCGGCGGGGTGGTGCTGGGCGCCCTGGGCTTCCCCTCGGCGCCGGTACGGGAGCCCGCCGGGGAGCCGGTGCCGGTCGGCTCGGGCCCTTCCTCCCCGCGCCCCCTGGGCGTGCCCTGGTACCGCTCGCTGGTGCGCACCCTGGCCCCCCGCACCCTGGCCGCGCGCCCGGACCGGCTGCCCGCCGTGCCCGCACCGGGGCCGACCCGGCTGCGGGTGGAGGTCGACGGGGAGACGGTCGTGGACCTGGACCAGCCGGTCGAGGCCGTCTCGGTGACGCCGGGCGGCTCCGGGGTGGCGGAGGTGGAGGTCCGCCCGCTGTCGGTGGGGGCGGCTGCCACGCCGGTACGGCTGTCCGGGCGGACGGTGACGGTCACCGGGGCCGACTTCCGCTACCGGGCGGACGCGGCGGTCTCCGGGCCGGTACGGCGGCGGACCTGGCGGGTGCTGGAGGACGCCTGGGGCCTGGTGCTGCCGCCCGCGTGAGCATGCCCGCACCCCCGCTAAAGGTCTGGTGACACATATTTAACCGCGCCGACCCCTTCCCGTACCCCTGCTGCGTCCACCATCCTGCTCCATCAGGACCCAGCGACCGGACACGGAGGGGGCCACCCGATGGCAGTGGACGAGGACATCGCCCCGGCGGCGAAGACGGACGGCGGAGACGGCGCAGAAACGGTTCACCGGCTGAAACCCAACGCCGTCGGGCTGCTCGGGGTGGTGTTCATGGCGGTGGCGACGGCCGCACCGATCACCGCGATGACCGGCAACGTGCCCTTCATGGTCTCGTCCGGCAACGGCGTCGGCGCACCCGCCAGCTACCTCGTCGCAATGGTCGTCCTGGCAATCTTTTCCGTCGGTTTCACCTCCATGGCCAAACACATCACCTCCACGGGGGCCTTCTACGGCTTTATCTCCTACGGCCTCGGACGCACCGCCGGACTGGCCGCCGGGTTGCTCGCCACCTTCGCCTACGTCGTCTTCGAACCCGCGCTCATCGGCATCTTCTCCACCTTCGCCACGACCACCCTGAAGGACCAGACCGGCGTCCACGTGCCCTGGTGGGCCTTCGCGGTGCTGATGCTCGCGGTCAACGCCACCGGCACCTGGTTCGGCGTGAGCGTCGCCGAGAAACTGCTGGTGGTGCTGCTCGCGACCGAGGTGACCGTGCTGGCCGCCATGGCGGTGTCCGTGGCCCTGCACGGCGGCGGCCCGCACGGCTTCACCTTCGCCCCCGTCAACCCGGTCAACGCCTTCAAGGGCACCTCCGCGGGCCTCGGACTCTTCTTCGCCTTCTGGTCCTGGGTCGGCTTCGAGTCGACCGCGATGTACGGCGAGGAGTCCCGCGACCCCAAGAAGATCATCCCCAAGGCCACGATGATCAGCGTCCTCGGCGTCGGGGTCTTCTACGTCCTGGTCTCCTGGATGGCCATCACCGGCAACGGCGAACGCGAGGCCCTGGCGGCCGCCTCCTCCGGCAACCCGCTCGACCTGTTCTTCCTGCCCACCGAGCGCTACGTCGGCCACTGGGCGGTCGTCGTCATGCAGTGGCTGATGATCACCGGCTCGCTGGCCTGCGGCATGGCCTTCCACAACTGCGCCGCCCGCTATCTGTACGCCCTCGGGCGGGAGGGGGTGCTCCCCTCGCTCAAGCGCACCATCGGCCGGACCCACGCCCGGCACGGCTCCCCGCACATCGCCGGGGTGGTGCAGACCTGCGTGGCCGCCGTACTGATCGGCGCGTTCTGGGCCGCCGGCAAGGACCCGTACACCGGCACCTACGTCCTGCTCGCCATCCTCGGCACCATGGCGATCCTGGTCGTCCAGGCCGTGTGCTCCTTCGCGGTGCTGGTCTACTTCCGCTCCCACCACCCCGAGAGCCGGCACTGGTTCCGCACCTTCACCGCGCCGCTGCTCGGCGGGGTGGCGATGCTCGCCGTGGTGGTGCTGCTGGTGTCCAACATGGGCGTCGCCGCCGGCCCCGAGTCCGGCTCCCTGGTGCTGAAGGCGACCCCCTGGCTGGTGGCCCTGATCGCGGCCGCCGGCCTCGGCTGCGCGCAGTACCTCAAGCACCGCGCACCCGAGCGGTACGCGCTGCTCGGCCGCACGGTGCTCCAGGAGACCAAGGAGCGATAGCCCCGGGGACCGGTGGATGTGCGCGTCGGCCGGACACCCGCTGCCCGGACACCGGCCGCCCGGTCGGCCCGGTGGCCGGTCAGCGCACCTCCACCCGCAGTCCCTGCAAGCCCCTGATCACGAAGTTCGGCTTGCGCTCCGGCTCCGCCGCCGGGGCCAGGGTCGGGGCCTGCTCCAGCAGGGCCGTCATCGAGGCCGCCAGCTCCATCCGGGCCAGCGGGGCGCCGATGCAGTAGTGGATGCCGGCGCTGAAGGAGATGTGCGGGTTGTCCCGGCGGGTCAGGTCCAGGCGGTCCGGGTCGGCGAAGACCTCCGGGTCACGGTTGGCGGAGCCGAACAGCATGGCGATCTCCGCGCCCCTCGGGATCGTCGTGCCGTCGATCTCGATGTCGTCCAGCACCCAGCGTTCGAAGAGCTGGAGCGGGGTGTCGAAGCGCATCAGCTCCTCGATCGCGGACGGCACCAGACAGTGGTCGGCGCGCAGGGCCGCCAGCTGCTCCGGGTGGCGGAACAGCGCCCACCAGCCGTTCACCGTGGCGTTCACCGTCGCCTCGTGACCGGCGTTCAGCAGCAGCACCGCCGTGGAGATCATCTCCTGCTCGGTGAGCCGGTCGCCCTCGTCGTGCGCCGCGATCAGACCCGAGATCAGGTCCTCCCCCGGCTCCTTGCGGCGGGCCGCGATCAGCTCCCGCAGATACCCCGAGAACTCCACCGACGCCCGCACCGCCCGGGCCGCCGTCTCCGGCGACGGGTTCAGCTCGTACATCCCGCAGATGTCCGCCGACCACGGGCGCAGCTGCCCCCGGTCCGACTCCGGGACGCCCAGCATCTCCGCGATCACCGCGACCGGCAGCGGCTCCGCCACCTCCGTCAGCAGATCGCCGCCGCCGCGCCGGACCAGCCCGGCCACCAGGTCCCGGGCCAGCCCGTCGACGTACGGCTTCAGCCGCTCCACCGTGCGCGGGGTGAACGCCTTCGACACCAGACGCCGGATCCGGGTGTGGTCCGGCGGCTCCAGGTCGAGCATCCCGTGGTCGTTCAGCGTGTGGAACGGCTCCTGCTCCGGCGGGGGCGCGCTCCGGCCGAACTCCTCGTGCGAGAAACGGTGCTGGTAGGTGCGGCCGAGGCGGCGGTCGCGCAGCAGCGCGGAGACATCCGCGTGGCGCGGGACCAGCCACTGGTCCGTCGGCTCGTACCGGAGCACCCTGCCGCGGGCCCGCAGCTCGGCGTAGGCCGGGTAGGGGTCGGCGAGGAAGGCGGGGTCCCAGGGGTCGAAAGCGAGGTCCGCAAGCGCTGCCATGGACGGACGTTAGCCCCGAGTGCCGCGCCCTGACCAGGCCCTGGCCTCCGCGCCCCCGGTCTACCGCGGCGCCACCAGGCGGGCCTCGTAGGCGAAGACCGCCGCCTGGGTGCGGTCCCTCAGCCCCAGCTTCACCAGGATGCGGCTCACATGCGTCTTCACCGTGGACTCCGCCACCACCAGCCGCTCGGCTATCTCCCCGTTGGACAGCCCCTGCGCGATCAGGACCAGCACCTCCGTCTCCCGTTCGGTCAGCTCCCCGTACGCCGCCTGCGCCGACGGCACCAGCCGGGGCGCCTCGGCCAGCCGGGAGAACTCCGCGATCAGCCGCTTGGTGACCGAGGGCGCGAGCAGCGCCTCGCCCGCGGCCACCACCCGGACCGCCTCGGCCAGCCGGCGGGCGGACGCGTCCTTCAGCAGGAAGCCGGAGGCGCCCGCCCGCAGCGCCTGGTAGACGTACTCGTCCAGGTCGAACGTCGTCAGCACCAGCACCTTCGCCGAGGCGTCCGCCGCGACGATCTCCCGGGTCGCCTCGATGCCGTTCAGCTCGGGCATGCGGATGTCCATCAGCACCACGTCCGGGGCCAGCCGGCGCACCTGCTCGACCGCCTCCCGGCCGTTGACGGCCTCCCCGGCGACCTCGATGTCCGGCATCGCGTTCAGCAGGACGGAGAAGCCCTCCCGGACCATCATCTGGTCGTCGGCGATCAGTACGCGGATCGTCATGCCCCACCCTCGGCCGTGCCCGTGGCGGTGTCCTTGCCGATGTCGACGGCGGTGTCCTTGCCGGTGTCCGGGGCCGTGGGTATGGGGTGGGCCGGGAGGAACACCGTGACCTCGAAGCCTCCGTCGGCCGTCGGGCCCGTCGCCATGTCGCCGTTCAGCATGGAGACCCGCTCCCGCATGCCGGTGAGACCGTGCCCGGCGCCCGGGGAGGGCTTGACGAGGTGGGGTGCCGGCGGCGGGCCGTTGACGATGCGCAGGCCCAGACCGCCCAGCACATACCCCAGCTCCACCCGCGCGCTCGCCCCCGGTGCGTGCCGCAGCGTGTTGCTGAGCGCCTCCTGCACGATCCGGTACGCCGACAGCTCCACCCCCTGCGGCAGTTCGCGCACCGCGCCGGTCACCGCCTGCTCCACCTCCAGGCCGGCCTCCCGCACATTGGCGAGCAGTCCGCCCAGGTCGGCGAGGGTCGGCTGGGGGGCGTCCGGAGCCTCGTAGTGCTCCGCTCGGACCACCCCGAGGACCCGGCGCAGCTCGGTCAGGGCCGCCACCGCGTTCTCCCGGATGGTGGCGAACGCCTTCTCCAGCTCCGGCGGGGGATTCTCCACCCGGTAGGGCGCGGCCTCCGCCTGGATGGCCACCACCGACATGTGGTGGGCGACCACGTCGTGCAACTCACGGGCGATCGTGGTGCGCTCCTCCAGCAGCGTGCGCCGTGAGCGCTCGTGCTCGGTCACCGACTGCTGGGCCGTCACCTCCTGCGCGGCCTCCCGCCGTATGTGCCAGACCGTGACGGCCAGCAGGCTCAGCGCCGATGTGATCAGCATCGGGGACACGTCGTTGCCGAACCGGCCCCGGCCGATGACGCTTCCGGCGAGGAAGCCGTAGACCGCGGTCATCAGCCACATCGAGGCCGCCGTGCGCGGGCGGGTGCGCAGTGCGACGACCGTGAGCACGACCAGATGGGACAGGAAGCTGCCCGGCAGCCACGGCCAGTCGCTCCAGTCGCCCCGGTCGAGCGCGGCGGCGAGGGTGGTCGCACCCAGCGAGCACCAGAACGCGCCCACCGGACGCGCCAGCGTCAGCAGCACCGGCGCCAGCGCCAACAGCCCGCAGAACAGGGCCGGCGGACCGTACTCGAAGGAGGCGGCCACGGCGAGGAGCATCGACAGCACGCCCAGGCCGGCCACCACGGTGTGCGGTATCCGGCCCACGTACCCCTTCGAACGGCCGGGCAGGCGGCGGGTGAGCGGGCCGTCCACACCCATGCGGGGCAACGGGCGGTAGGCGAAGGGTTCGTGGAACAGGTCCTGCCGCAGCCCGCGCAGGGCCTCCGCGGCGAACCGGAACTCCGGGCTGCGCGGCCGGCCGGCCGCGCCCGGCGGAGTCGTCTGCGTGTGCGTCGTCTGGGTCACGTACACGACGGTAGGCCTCGGCCGCCCCCCGGGTCGTCCCCTTGAAGAGGGGTCCTTGAAGGTCCCTCTCAGGTACTACGGGTCGCCCGGGAAACGGTCGGCTGCCTGTCGCGAATGCTCAGCGGGCGCTGCCGGGGCGGATCACGCCGGATTCGTAGGCGAAGATTGCCGCCTGGGTGCGGTCGCGTAGGCCCAGCTTTATCAGGATCCGGCCGACATGGGTCTTCACGGTCTGCTCGGCGACGACCAGCCGCTCGGCGATCTCCGCGTTCGTCAGGCCCTGGGCGATCAGCGCCAGCACCTCCGTCTCCCGCTCGGTGAGGTCGCCGACGCGCTGCTTCAGCGGGGAGCGCGGGCTGCCGTTCAGCCGGGCGAACTCGGCGATGAGACGGCGGGTGACACCGGGGGCGAGCAGGGCGTCGCCCGCGGCCACCACCCGTACCGCCTCGGCCAGTTGCTCCGCGGAGGCGTCCTTCAGCAGGAAGCCCGAGGCGCCGGCCCGGAGCGCGTCGTACACGTACTCGTCCAGGTCGAACGTCGTCAGCACCAGCACCTTGACGGCGGGTTGGTCGGCGGTGATGCGTTCGGTCGCCTCGATGCCGCCGAGTTCGGGCATCCGGATGTCCATCAGTACGACGTCCGGAGCCAGTTCGGCGGACTTCGCGATCGCGTCGCGGCCGTCCACCGCCTGCCCGATCACCTCGATGTCCGGCTGGGTGTTGAGCAGCACCGTGAAGCCCTGCCGGACCATCTGCTGGTCGTCGGCGATGAGGACCCGGATGGTGCCGACGCCACTCGTCACGCTGCTCGTCAAGCCGCTCGTCATGGGGTTCCGTCTCCTGTCGGGGGGTGGCCGGCCACGGGGGTGCCCGCGCGGGGCAGGAAGGCCGTCACCATGAAGCCGCCCTGCACGGTCGAGGTCGTGGTGACGTGTCCGCCCAGCATGGCCGCGCGCTCCCGGATGCCCAGCAGACCGTGGCCGCTGCCGGGGGACGGCAGGACGCGATACCGGGGGCGGCCGTTGATGATGCTCAGGAAGATGCCGTCGGGCAGATGGTCGATCTCCACGCGGGCCCCGGCGCCCGGCGCGTGCCGCAGGACGTTGCTCAGCGCCTCCTGGATGATCCGGTACGCCGACAGCTCCACTCCGGGCGGATAGCTGCGCTCCTCCCCGACCACCAGCTTCTCCACGTGCAGACCGGCCGCCCTGGTGTTCTCCAGCAGCGCGTCCAGCCGGGCGAGGTTCGGCTGCGGGGCGTCGGGGGCGCTCGGGTCGTCCGGCTGCTCGGAACGCAGCACGCCCAGCACCCGGCGCAGCTCCGTCAGCGCCTCCAGGGCGTTGTTGCGGATGCCGGCCAGGTTCTCCTTCAGTTCCTCGGAGGGGTTCTCCACCAGGTGCGGGGCGACCTGGGCCTGGATGGAGATCACCGACATGTGGTGGGCGACCACGTCGTGCAGCTCGCGGGCGATCCGGCTGCGCTCCTCCAGGAGGGTGCGGCGGGCGCGCTCCTCCGCGGTGATCGTCGTCTGCTGGACCAGCTGGGTACGGACCTCGCTGCGGCTGCGCAGAACGGTGCCGACGAGGACGGCGACGGCGAAGAGAAGGACGGCGACGAAGCCCGTCCCTGAGGAGTGGCCCGTGTTCAGGCAGGTCTGGAGGACCCAGGTCAGCAGGGCGGTCGCGGCGAGCGCGCCGAGGGTGCCGCGGACACGGACGCGCAGGGCCAGGAGGAGGAACACGGCCATGTGCGCCTGGAGGGCGGGGGTGGCCCACGGCCATTCGGGGCCCTGGCCGGGAACCGACTCCAGATGGGATCGGGCGAGGAGGGCGGTGGCCACGGCGTCGGCCAGGGAGAGCACCCACGCGGGGACGGGGCGCCAGAGGGCCAGGACGACGGCGGCGGCCTGGAGCGAGGCGAGGAGGAAGGCGGTGGGGGCGGCGAGGCGGTAGGTGTCCGTGATCTCCGAGCCGCCGCCGAGGGCGAGGGCCAGCGCGATGTAGACGGTGACGAGGTAGGTGAGCAGGCGCACCCAGCGGTGGCGGGAGAAGGGGGGCGAGTGCGGGGAGGGGGACGCGCCGAGCCAGGCGCGCAGGGCTTGGCCACGGCTCGCGGGCCCTTCGGCGGGGGGCGCCGGGGTGGGCGAGGGCCCCGGGGTGGGGTCTTGGGGGGCCGCGGGCGTCACGTCGGTAACTCTAGGCATGGTGCGGGGACTTCGCGGGAGGGAAGTGCCGGTGCAGCACGCGTGACGTGCGGTTCCGGGGGCGCCGAGTCCCCTGTTCGTGGTGGCGGAAGGCCGCTCGGGCGAGGAGCAGGGCCAGCGCGAAGACGGGGAGCCAGGCCAGCCGCTGGGCCACCCAGGTCAGGGAGTCGGGCGAGGTGTGCAGGCCGGGCAGGCGGCCGGCCGGCAGGGCGGTGACGGTGGTGGCCATCATCGCCGTCTGGTGCCAGAGGTAGATCGTCATCGCGGAGAGGTTCACGAACACTGTCGCCGCCCAGGCGAGCGGGCGGGCCGTCGCCCGGCGGAGGCGGTCGCGCAGCAGCAGGGCCAGCCCGCACTGGGCGAGGCCGAAGGTGACGGCCGCCAGGGTCGGCGGGTCCAGGTTGGAGATCCTCGCGCCGGGGACGCCGACCATGGACGCCGGGTAGCCCGCGACGAGCACCAGGGCGGCCGTGGCCGTCGTACCGCCGAGGAGGAGGACCCAGGCCGAGCGGCGCGTGCTCAGCTCGCCCCGGGCCCAGGCCGCGCCCAGGGTGTACGGCACCAGCCAGCCCGCGGCCACGTTCACCCAGGCGAGCCAGGACGGGCCGAGGTGCAGGCCGAAGCGGAGGACGTCCACGTGCAGGACGACCGCGAGCGGCCAGAGGGGGTGGAGGCGGGCGACGAGCGGGGTGGCGGCCGTCAGCGCGGCGAAGACCAGAAGGAACCACAGCGGGGACAGCGCCAGTTTCAGCAGCGTGTGGATGGTGCCGAACGGAACGCCGGTGAGGAGCAGGATGGTGGCCGTCACCGTCCACAGGCACAGCAGGGCGGCCACCGGGCGCAGCAGCCGGGTCAGCCGGGCGCGCAGCCAGACGGCGTAGGTCTCGCCTCGCGTGCGGGCGGCTGCCAGGCCGCGGGTCGCGACATGGCCGCCGACCAGGAAGAACACGGCCAGGGTCTGGAAGAGCCAGGAGACCGGGGCCAGCCGGGGCAGATGCTGGAGGGGGCTGGCGGTGTGCAGGCCGCCGTCCGTCGCGACCAGGGCCGTCACCAGCCAGTGGCCCAGGACCACGCCGAGGATCGCGAGGGCGCGCAGGGCGTCGATCGCCCGGTCGCGGCCGGCGGGGGTGGCCCTGTCGACGCGCTCGGCTCCCTCGCGGATCGCGCGCAGGACGCGGAACGGGCGCGGGGTGGTGAGCGGTGGGCGGGTGGCACCGGTCGGCCGGTCAGGCATGGGTGACCTCCGCGGTCTCGCCGAGGGTGATCCGGGCCAGGTTGGCGAGGGCGGTCGAGCCCGGGGTGAAGTAGCCGCTGTGGCCGGCGTCGGCGGCGTCGAAGACCCGGGCGCCGAAGGCGCGGGAGACCGGGTCGGTGCCGAAGCCGACGGTGGTGCCGAGGAGGCGGGCGCGGCGGTGCGGGACGTGTGCCACCCAGTCGTCGCTGCCGCGGGCCGCCCAGATCCGGGCGTTGGTGTGCAGGGCGGACACCGAGTCCGCGCCGGTGCCGGGGCTGCCGATCAGAGCGATGTCGTCGGCGTCCACGCCGGGGGCGGCCCGGCCGCAGACCACCGAGCCGTAGGAGTGGCAGAGGAGGGAGATGCGGGTGTGGGGCGGGGTGAGGGTGCGCAGTCGGCGGACGAAGGAGCGGAGGCGGGGGGCGGCTTCGTCGGCGCGGGTGGTGGTGGTGACGGTGGAGCTGACGGTGCCCGGGGTGCGGTAGCCGAGCCAGGCGATGACGGCGGCGCGGTGGCCGGGAGTGGCCGGGGTGGCCGTCAGTTGCCGGTAGAGGGACGCGGCCGCCGTGTGGAAGCGGGCGTAGGTGTCGAGGGAGGTGTCCGAGCCGGGGACCAGGATCGCGACGCGGTCGGCGTGGAGGAGGTCGCCGAGGGCCTCGGTGGCCTGTCCGGGGCCGCGGCCGTCGAAGCTGAGGAGGTGGCGGGTGGGGGAGGCCAGGGAGGCGTCGGCGGCTGCGCGGTGTTCGTCGCCGTCGGCGGCGGCCATACGGGCGGCCTCGGTGGCGTTGGCCCGGTTGGCGTCGTAGGTGGCGGCGAGGGTGGTGGGGGTGAGTGGGGGGAGGTGTGCGGGGGTGGGGGACGGGATCGGGGGGAGCGCGGCGGCGGAGAGGGGGATGGCTATGGCGGCGGTGAGGAGTGTGGCGAGGAGGGGGCGGTGCCAGGGGTGGCGGCGGGGATGGGGGTGGGCAGCTTTCGTCGTCAAGTGTGAGTGGCCCCTGTGGGGCGAACCCACCGTCGGCGGCTGCGGGTTCGCCGTGTCCGGGCGCAGGTCACCGTCGGCGCATGCGAGCGACGTCCGCGGCTGCGGGCGCAGGTTGCCCTCGGGATGAGCTGTCGGCGGCTGGAGTGTGCGCGGGTCGCCCATGGGTGGCTTCCTTTCGGGACGCCCGGCCATCGGGCTGCTCCAGGAAGGAAGTTAGAAATCGGGACCCGTCGTCGGCGTCCCGCCAGGGAGCTGTCCTGCGGGGTAGCTCTCAGGTACTACGGGTATCCCCCGGGTACCGCCCTACGGGTCACACCCGGCACCCTCAAGCCCCCTCAGCCCCACTCAACCCCACCGCTCACCACGCCAGTTGAGCGATCTCCTCCGCCACCACCGCACACGCGTCCGCCGCCGGGTCGATCAGCGGGAAGTGACCCACGTCCTCCAGCAGCGTCAGGCCCGCCATCTCCCCCGCCCTCGCGCCGGCATCGACGTACGACTCCGCCACCGCCTGCGGCACCACCAGGTCCCTACGGCCCTGCACCAGCGTCGTCGCGATGCCGGTCGGAAGGAGGAGGGCGGGGTCGGCATAGGGGCGGCGGGCCGCGAAGTGGGCCGTACCGCCGAGGAGTTGCAGCGACGCATTGCCGCAGACGTCCAGCTTCTCGGCCACCTCGAAGTCGGCGATCGGGGCCAGGGCCACCACCCCGCGCAGCGGAGCCGGGCGGTCCGTGCGCCACGGGGAGTCCGCGGGAAGCACATGCCGGGCCGCCGCCCACAGGGCCAGATGGCCGCCCGCGGAGTGGCCGGTCAGCACCGTGCGGCGGACGTCGGCCTGCGGGAGCGCCGCGCGGACCAGGTCCGGCAGGGCGTCCAGAGCCGCCGCGACATCGTCGAAGGTGTCGGGCCAGCGGCCGGCGGGCGGGGTGGCGTCCCCCGCGTTCGGGGAGTTGCCCGTGTTCTGTCCCGGGATCGGGGAGTCGCCGCCGCGCCGGTACTCGACGTTGGCCACCGCGAAGCCCCGGCGGGCCAGGTAGTCCGCGAAGGGGGTGATGTGGCGGCGGTCGTAGCGGGCGCGCCAGGCGCCGCCGTGCAGGACCACCACCAGCGGCGCGGGCGCGGCCGCAGCGGTGCGCGGGGCGTAGAAGTCGATCACCTGGTCGGGGTGTGTGCCGTACGCGACGGTGACGTCGGGATCGACCGGGGCGTGCGAGAAGGCCGACTCCTCCTCGGCGGCGGCGCGGGCTGCTGCTGCGTCGTCCGGCATGCTCCAACCTCTCAGCGATGGAACGTCGATGGAACGCCGACAGAACGTCGGCGACCCGTCGGTGACACGTCGTCAGGGTGTGGCGGTCGCGTGGCGGCTGTGCACCGTTGGCGGGACCGTATCAGGCCGGTGACGTGCGCGGACATGGGGATGTCACGCTCGGTGAGGGCAAAACGGTTCTGTGGGCCACCGGGCGCCCGCGGGCTGCCCGGCCCGGTGGCCCACAGCGGTCCTACTCCGGCTGCCGGACCAGTTCCTCGGCCAGCGCCCTGGCCGCCCGTTCCACGTCCGCGAAGCCCACGTACAGGGGCGTGAAGCCGAAGCGGAGCACGTCGGGATGGCGGAAGTCGCCCACCACGCCCCGGGCGATCAGGCGCCGCATCACCTCACCGGCGTCCGCGCAGCGCAGGGCCACCTGGCTGCCCCGCTGCCCGTGCGGCACCGGCGTCAGGTTCTCCACCCGTCCGGGTTCCGTGTACGCGGACACGCACCGCAGGAAGAAGTCCGTCAGGGCGAGGGACTTGGCGCGGACCGCGGTGACGGAGACGCCCTCCCAGACGTCCAGGGCCGCCTCCAGGGCCAGCATGGAGAGGATGTCCGGGGTGCCGACCCGGCCGCGCAGCGCGCCCGGCGCCGGGGCGTAGGACGGGTCCATGCCGAAGGGGTCGGCGTGCGAGTTCCAGCCGGGCAGCGGGGAGTCGAAGCGGGGCTGGAGCTCCTGGCGGACGTAGAGGTACGCCGGTGAACCCGGGCCGCCGTTCAGGTACTTGTAGGTGCAGCCGACCGCCAGGTCGACCCCGTGCTCGTCCAGGCCCACCGGCAGCGCGCCCGCGCTGTGGCACAGGTCCCACACGGCGAGGGCGCCCGCGGCGTGCACGGCCGCCGTCAGGGACGGCAGATCGTGGAGCCGGCCGGTGCGGTAGTCGACGTGGTTGAGCAGGACCGCTGCGGTACGGCCGGTCAGCGCGTCCGGCACCTCGGCCGGGGTCACCGGGCGCAGGGTGCGGCCGGTCAGCCGGGCGGCGGACTCGGCGATGTAGCCGTCCGTGGGGAAGGTCGTCGCGTCGACCAGGATCTCGGTACGGTCCTCGCCCGCCATGCGGACCGCCGCCACCAGGGCCTTGAAGACGTTGACGCTGGTCGAGTCGCCGACCACGATCTGGCCCGGGGCCGCGCCGACCAGCGGGGCGATCCGGTCGCCGATCCGCTCCGGCGCCGTCCACCAGCCGCTCTCCTCCCAGGAGCGGATGCGCAGCTCGCCCCACTGGCGGCGGACGACGTCCGCGACCCGGTCGGGGACGTGCGCCGGGAGCGCGCCCAGCGAGTTGCCGTCCAGATAGACGCCCTCGTCGAGGTGGAAGCGGGACCGCAGCGGGGCCAGTTCGTCCGCCGCGTCCAGCTTCTCCGCCTGCATCGCCAGCTCAGACATGGGACCTCGCCGTCCACAGCTCGGGGAACACGTTCTTGCGGGCGCGCTTCTCCAGCCAGGCCACGCCGGCCGAGCCGCCGGTGCCGGGCTTGGCGCCCATCGCGCGGCGGGTGGCGACCAGGTGGTCGTTGCGCCAGCGCCACACCAGCTCGGCGACGTCGGTCAACGCCTCGCCGAGCCGGGCGAGTTCGGCGTTCTGGTCGCCCGAGTAGACGGCGGCCCAGGCCTGTTCGACCGCGTCGGAGGGCTCGTAGCGCCGGGAGACGTCACGGTGCAGCAGGCTGTCGGGGATGGCGTGGCCGCGGCGCGCGAGGAGCCGTACGACCTCGTCGTACAGGCTGGGCTCGTGCAGCGCCTTCTCCAGCTCGGCGTGGACGCGCGGGGCGCCGCGGTGCGGTACGAGCATGGAGGCGGACTTCTCGCCGAGCAGGAACTCCATGCGGCGGTACATCGCCGACTGGAAGCCGGAGCCCTCGCCGAGGGCGCTGCGGTACGAGTTGAACTGCGCCGGGGTGAGCTGGCCGAGCGGCGTCCAGGAGGCGTTCAGGGCCTCCAGCTCGCGGACGGAGCGCTTCAGCGCGGCGATCGCGGTCGGTACGTCGTCCGAGCGCAGGGCGTTCGCCGCGGTCTCCCACTCGTGCACGATGACGGTGAACCACAGCTCCATGACCTGGGTCGTCACCAGGAAGACCATCTCTCCGGGATCGTCGGAGAGGGTGTGCTGGAGGTGGGTGAGCACGTCCGCCTTGACGTAGTCCTCGTACGGCGTCGTACCGGCGAAGTCGAGATGCGGGGTCTCGGGCTCGGCCTCGGGAAGGGGGTGAGCCTGTTGGGACATCGCTGTCTCCTGTTGTTACTCCGGGTAGCGGTCCGCCCCTGCCGATTCCGGCACGGGGGCCCCGGTCCCCACCCGGAATCCTCCGCAATCGGCACGGATACGGCAAGGCCCGTCTGCTGCCAGACGGGCCACACCTGTCCCTCCCGTAGGGGATGCCGGGGTCAGCCCAGGGTCTGGGCCGCCGTCGGCGAGGAGTCCTTCAGGAACTGCGTGCAGCGCTCGTACTCCTCCTGCTCGCCGATGGACTGGGCGGCGCGGGCGAGGGCGTGCAGGGCGCGCAGGAAGCCGCGGTTCGGCTCGTGCTCCCAGGGGACCGGGCCGTGGCCCTTCCAGCCGTTGCGGCGCAGCGCGTCGAGGCCGCGGTGGTAGCCGGTACGGGCGTAGGCGTACGACTCCACGACCGCGCCGCGCTCGAACGCCTCGTCGGCCAGCTGGGCCCAGGCGAGCGAGGAGGTGGGGTACTTCGCGGCGACGTCCGCGGACGGGGTGCCCTGGGCGAGGAGGTCGCGGGGCTCCGGCTCCTCGGGGAGGTGGGTGGGGGGCGGGCCGCCGAGCAGGTTCTCGTGAATCGTCATGGGGTCCAGTCTGGCGTACGGCGGTGGACACGGGCGGGGCTGCTGCCCCGTAAGGGGCGCGGGGAACTGCGCGACCGGCCCACCACCCGGCCGCACCTACCCACGCCCCTCACCCCGTCCCTGCCCCTGCCCCTCCTCCTCGCCCGCGCCCTCGGCGTCCTCCCCGCCCTCACCCTCCAGCGGCGGAGCCGTCACACAGCTGTGGACCCTGCATTCCGGGTGGTGGCAGTCCGGAGGGAGGCGGCGGATCAGGGTGAAGGACAGGGCCGAGCCCAGCAGCAGCACCACCGCGCAGATCAGCATCGCCCGGTCGAAGGCCGCGTCGAACGCCGTCGCCGACCGGTACGCCTCCGGGCCCATCCCGGACAGCAGGGGCAGGGCGGCGACGGCCACCAGGCCTGCCGCCCGGGCCGCCGCGTTGTTGATACCGCTGGCCAGGCCCGCCCGGGCGGTGTCGACGGAGGCGAGGACCGTGGCGGTGAGCGGGGCGACGAGGGTGACCATGCCGGCGGCCATGACCAGCAGGGCGGGCAGCACGTCGGTGGCGTACCGCGCGTCCGGGCCCACGCGCAGCATCAGCGGCATCGCGGCGGCGCACAGCAGCGGGCCGACGGTCAGCGGCAGCCGCGGGCCGATGCGGTCGGCCAGGGCCCCCGAGCGGGCGGAGAACAGCAGCATCACGACCGTGATGGGCAGCAGCGCCGTACCGGCGGCCAGCGGGGAGTAGCCCGACACCACCTGGAGCTGGAGGGCGACGAGGAAGAAGAAGCCGCCGAAGGCCGCGTACACGCACAGGGTGACCAGGTTGACCGCCGTGAACTGCCGGGAGGCGAAGATGGCCGGCGGCACCATGGGATCGGGCCGGTGCCTCTCGACGTGGACGAAGGCCACCGCGGCGGCCAGGCCCGCTGCCGCGCTCAGCAGCACCACCAGGGAGCCGCTCCGGGCCTCGATCAGGGCGTAGGTCAGCAGGGCCAGCGCGAGGGCGCCGAGGACGGCACCGAGCACGTCGAAGCGGCCCCGGGCGTTCTCGTCGGCGGACTCGGGGACGTGCCGTACGGCGACCGGGACGCACAGCAGCGCCAGCGGCACGTTCAGCAGGAACACCCACCGCCAGCCGGGCCCGGCCACCAGCCAGCCGCCCAGGAAGGGGCCCACGGCCGCGCCGATCCCGCCGAAGCCGGACCACAGGCCGACCGCCCGGCCCCGGTCGTCGGGGTGGAAGGAGGCCTGGATGAGGGCGAGGGAGCCGGGGGTGAGGAGGGCGCCGCCGACGCCTTGCAGCGCGCGGGCCGCGATCAGCACCCCGGAGGTCGGGGACAGGCCGCACAGCAGCGATGCGGCCGCGAACCACACGACCCCGAGGACGAAGATCCTGCGCCGGCCGTAGCGGTCGCCGAGGGAGCCGCCGAGCAGGATCAGCCCGGCCAGCGTGACCATGTACGCGTTGACGGTCCACTGGAGGGCGGCGAGGTCGGCGCCCAGGTCGCGGCCGATGCTCGGGAGCGCCACGTTGACGACGGTCGAGTCCAGCAGGGCCATGCTGGAACCCAGGACCGTGGTCAGCAGGATCCACTTGCCCTGGGGGGAGGCCAGCCGGACGTTCGGCACTCTCCAGGTATACAGCGGGCCCGGCGCCGATGACCGGCTGCCGGGCCCGCTGGGAACGCCGTACGGCGGTTACTTGATCTTGTTGCCCGCCGAGCGCAGGTTCTGCGTGGCCTCGACGACGCGCGCGGCCATGCCCGCCTCGGCCAGCTTGCCCCAGGTGCGCGGGTCGTAGGTCTTCTTGTTGCCGACCTCGCCGTCGACCTTCAGGACGCCGTCGTAGTTCCGGAACATGTGGTCGGCGACCGGACGGGTGAAGGCGTACTGGGTGTCGGTGTCGATGTTCATCTTCACGACGCCGTTCTCCAGCGCGGTGAGGATCTCCTGCTCGGTGGAGCCGGAGCCGCCGTGGAAGACGAAGTCGAAGGGGGCGTCCTTGCCGAAGCGAGCGGCGACGCCCTCGTTCAGCTCCTTCAGCAGCTCGGGGCGGAGCACGACGTTGCCCGGCTTGTACACGCCGTGGACGTTGCCGAAGGAGGCGGCCAGCAGGTAGCGGCCCTTCTCGCCGAGGCCCAGGGCCTCCGCGGTGCGGATCGCGTCGTCGACCGTGGTGTACAGGGAGTCGTTGATCTCGTGCGAGACGCCGTCCTCCTCGCCACCGGTCGGGGTGATCTCCACCTCGAGGATGATCTTGGCGGCGCGGGCGCGCTCCAGCAGCTCCTGGGCGATGGAGAGGTTGTCGGCGAGGGTCTCCGCCGAGCCGTCCCACATGTGCGACTGGAAGAGCGGGTTCCGGCCGGCCTTCACGCGCTCCTCGGAGATCGCGAGGAGCGGGCGGACGTACCCGTCGAGCTTGTCCTTCGGGCAGTGGTCGGTGTGCAGGGCGATGTTGACCGGGTACTTCTCGGCGACGATGTGCGCGAACTCGGCGAGCGCGACCGCGCCGGTCACCATGTCCTTGCTGTACTGGCCGCCCAGGAACTCGGCGCCACCCGTGGAGATCTGGACGATGCCGTCGCTCTCGGCCTCCGCGAAGCCGCGCAGGGCGGCGTGCAGGGTCTGGGTCGAGGTGACGTTGATGGCCGGGTAGGCGAACTTGCCTGCCTTCGCCCGGTCGAGCATCTCGTTGTAGACCTCGGGGGTTGCGATGGGCATCTGTCCGCTCCTTGTGTTGCGGGTTGGCTTTGCTGCGTTACGGCCCTGACCTAGACCTTGGGGGTGACGTCATCGTCGTCCCCATCTTTCCAGACCGGGCTGGTGGCCCCTGTCCGGCGGTCGGCCCGGACAAGTCCAGGTCATACCGCCGGGTCAGTCCAGACCCAGTTCATCCTTCGAGAAGGCGAACCGGTACGGAACACCCGCGCCGGCCTCGATCTTCTCGGCGGCGCCGGTCGCCCGGTCCACGATCGTGGCGACGGCGACGACCTCGGCACCGGCCTCGCGCACGGCCTCGACGGCGGTGAGCGGGGAGCCGCCGGTGGTGGAGGTGTCCTCGACCACCAGCACCCGGCGGCCGGCGATCTCCGGGCCCTCCACGCGACGCTGGAGACCGTGCGCCTTCGCCGCCTTGCGGACGACGAACGCGTCGAGCTTCTTCCCGCGCGCGGCGGCGGCGTGCAGCATGGCCGCCGCGACCGGGTCGGCGCCCATGGTGAGCCCGCCCACCGCGTCGAACTCCAGGTCCGCGGTGAGATCGAGGAGCACCTGCCCGACCAGCGGGGCGGCCTCGCCGTCGAGGGTGATGCGGCGCAGGTCGACGTAGTAGTCGGCCTCCAGACCCGAGGAGAGGGTCACCTTGCCGTGCACCACGGCCTTGTCCTTGATCTGCTGCAACAGCGCGCCACGTACATCCGTCATGCCGACCAGCTTAGATGCGGCGCCAGCTCCAGGTGGTGCTGGCCTCCAGCGGCTCCAGCGGCGTGACCAGGCGCGGCAGGGTGTTGAGCCCGTTGGGCGGGCCGGTCTGCGGCTCCACGCACACCGCCTCGGCCTGCTCGTCGTAGACGACCACCCATTCCTCCCGGCTGGCCACCTTCAGCTCCAGCCGGCCGGGCCAGGTGAGGGTGACGTCGACGCCGCCGGGCATGCCGAAGCAGTCGTCCCAGGGGCCGGGCTCGGGGTCGATCCGGTTGCCGGTGGGCAGATGGTCGGCGCCGCGCTCCTCCTGCCAGGCGGGCTCGAAGCCGAGGGAGACGTCCGCGCCGTCGAGGGTGCGGTTGAACCAGGGGTGCCAGCCGATCTGCGCCGGGAAGGAGTCGTCGTACGCCTCCACGGACATCGTCAGCGTCAGGCTGTCCTCGGCGAGCGTGACGACCTGGGTGACGCGGCCGGGGTGCGGCCAGGGGTCGGCCAGTTCGCAGGTGATCACCGCCTCGTCGGCGGTGACGCGGGCGGTGCGCCAGGCGCCGTCGCGGGCCGTGCCGTGGATGGCGTGCGGCGGGGAGTTGAGCGGCATCTGGCGGACCGTGGCGCCGTCCAGGAAGCGGCCGTCACGGATCCGGCCGCACCAGGGCACCATCGGGAAGCAGCCGTAGCGGGGCCCCTGGCGGAGCAGTTCGAGGGAGCCGACCTTGAGTCCGCTGATCCGGCCGCCGTTGGTGTGGCTGACGCGTACCTCCGCGTCGCCTGCTGTCAGCGTGATGTCTTCGTCACTCACGGGACGACCCTACTGGGGCGGCCCGGACCGTCGTCGCGTTCAGTGGCGTTTGCGCAGGGCCCGGCCGACGACGATCGCCGAGGCCAGGGCCAGTGCCGCCGCGGGGGCCGCCCAGCGCAGGGCCGGGTTGCCCGCGACGGTCTGGGGGGCCGGTACGGGGGCGTAGCGGCCGCGGGGCGGGGCGTGGTCGACCTCCTCGGCGCTGCGGCCGATCATGGTGCGGCGGGCGTGCGCGGCCTCGGCGGGGGGCTCACCGGAGTCGGCGAACACACCGGAGAGACGGTCCTCCAGCTCCGCCTCGTCCACCTCCCCGTCATCCACCCCGTCCTCCTCGTCCTCCTGGCCTTCCTGCCCCGCCTCGAACGCGTCGTCGGCATCGGCCTCCGCGGCCAGGGCGGGCGGGGGAATCTCGGCGTCGAAGACGGAGAGGTGGTCGTCAGCGGGGTCGAACGAGGCCTCGGCGTCGACGGCCGGAACCTCCGCTTCCGGAGCGTCGGCGCCCGACGTGTCGCTGGTCGGAGTGTCCGGGGCCTCGGACAGGGCGTGCAGGAAGCGGGTCAGGAGGCGGGTGGTCGCCGAGGTCACCGCTTCCTGGGGGAGTTCCGTGAGGCGGCCGGTCACGGTTGCCGTGCCGGAGGCGGTGACCGTGGTGCCGCCGTCGGTGTCGGCCAGGCGCAGGGTGACGGCGAGTTCGACCGAGCCGGTGCCGCGGGCTTCGCCGGCCTCGGCCTCGACCCGGTAGGTGCCGTCCGGCCGGGCGGCGATGCGGGCCGCGCCCCGATAGGTGACGGAGTGGCCGCCGACGCGCAGCTTCAGCCGGCCGGTGAGGGGCGTGGCACCGGGGTCCTGCTGGAAGCCGGGGACGGCCCGGGCGACCCTGGCGGGGTCGGCGAGGGCGGCCCTGAGCCGCTCGGCCGGAACCGGGGTGAAGACCTGGTGCTCCATGGTCGGTGAGCCTACCCAGTCATGGCCGGATCTCACCCTGCCGTGCTGGCCGGGCCGCTCCGGACCCGGCTCAGTACCGCGGATGCACCAGCGTCGACGCGGGCAGGTCCGGGATCCTCGTGCGCTGCGCCGCCTCCCCGTCCGCGGTCAGGGAGGGCTGGGTGAGGGTCCGGGGACGCGGGCTCCCAGGGTCCAGCCGCAGCGGCGGTGGCGTGGGTCCGGGGGCGGCCAGGAGGTACCCCCAGTCGTGCGGGGCGCGGGAGGTGGCGGCCGAGCGGTCGGGGCCGGACGGGAACCCGGAGTCGTGGCCGAGGACCCGGTAGGGGGAGACGGAGAAGCCGGCCGCGCGGAGGGTCGCGGCGACCGTCCAGAAGACCCGGGGGCGGGTGGTGACCGAGCCCGCGTGGACGACGAGCCGGCCGCCGGGCGCGAGGACGCGGCGGGCCAGGCCGTAGAACTCCTGCGAGTACAGCTTGGTGCTGGCGGTGATCCCGGGATCGGGCAGATCGGCGATCACGACGTCGTACGACGCGGCCCGCGCCCCCCGCAGCCAGCCGAGGGCGTCGGCCGGGCCGGCGTGCACGCGCGGGTCGGCGTAGGCGTGGCCGTTGGCGGCGGACAGGCCGGGGTCGTGGCGGGCCAGCCGGATCAGGGCGGGGTCGAGGTCGACGATGTCGACGCGGCGCACCCCGCGGTGGCGCAGCGCCTCACGGGCGGCCAGGCCGTCACCGCCGCCGAGGATCAGCACACGCGCGTGCGGGCCGCCGGAGAGCGCGGGATGGACCAGGGCCTCGTGGTAGCAGGGCTCGTCGCCGCCGCCGACCCGCAGCCGGCCGTCGAGGAAGAGGTCGAGCGGCCTGCCGTGGGTGCCGCCGGTCAGCACCACCTCCTGGACGTCGGTCTGCACGGCCACCCGGACGTCCTCGCCGTACACCGCGTGCCGGGCGGCCCGTTCGAAGTCGCCGGCGAGGGCGGCGGCGGCGGCGAGGACACCGAGCACGGTGAGGCCGGCGACGAACAGGGTGCAGCGGGCCCGGCGGGTGAGGTCGCGGCGGAACAGGCCGAGCACCAGGGCGCCGCCCGCCACCACGTTGACCGTGCCGGTGAGCAGGGCGCCGGTCAACTGGCCGAAGAAGGGCAGCAGGAGGAAGGGAAAGGCGAGCCCGCCGACGAGGGCGCCCACGTAGTCCGCGGCGAACAGGTCGGCCACCGCGCCCCCGGCGTCCTGCCGGCGGATCCGCTGGATCAGCTCCATCAGCAGCGGGACCTCGGCGCCGATCAGCAGACCGATGGCGAGCGAGAAGGCGACCAGCAGCCAGCGCGGGCCCTCGGCCCACAGCCCGCCCCAGCCGCCGGTCCAGGCGAACACGGCGTACAGCGCCATCGCGCTGCACCCGCCGACCAGCGCCAGGGCCGACTCGACCGCGCCGAAACCGGCGGCCGCGTGCCAGCGCAGCCGTTTGGCGCCGAGGGAGCCGATACCCATGGCGAACACCATCACGGACAGCACGACGGAGGCCTGGGTGACCGAGTCGCCGATCAAGTACGAGGCGAACGCGACGAGTTCCAGCTCGTACACGAGTCCGCAGGCCGCGCAGACGAAGACGCACACGAGGACCAGGAACCGCCCGGTACCGGGCCGGACGGGCAGCCGGGCGGCGGCTGTCCAGGACGGCGGGCAGCCCGGGGGTGCAGGGGCGTGCGGTTCGATCACTCTGCGACGTTACGTCACATACGCGGCACGCTTTGTCACCCACACGTGTGGATCTGGGGGCAGTTGACGCCCCAAAGGTTTATGGCGCAAGGATTCGCTCAGGCCGGTCCTCATGGTCCGGCTTCCCCGCCGACCCCCGGACGCCCACGCGGGTGCGGGTCGCCACCAACTGGCCGTCCTGCGGGTAGGCGTGCCAGGTGCGCCAGTGCACCTGGCCCTCGTACCGCTGGGCCAGCATCGCCGTGAAGGCGTGCGGGCTGCCGGGGAAGACCCCGGCGAGGCCGTGCGGATGGTCGGAGACGAGGGCCAGCAACTCCTGGGCGCGGCCGGCGAACGAGCCGGGCGTGAGCACCTCGACGCGGGCCGCGAACTCGTACTCCCAGTCGCCGACGCGCTTGGCGACACCCAGGGGCAGCGGGGTGCTGGAGCCGGGGATGCAGGCGACCGTCTCCGAGCAACTGCCCCGCTCCTCGTCCAGGAGCACCTGGTGGGAGGCGCCGAGCAGTCTCAACTGGAGTCTCGCGCCGGTGAGTTCGAGATCGAGGGTGGCGAGCGCGGGCAACGGCTCGCGCCCCAGGGCCCAGGCGAGGTCGGCGGCGCGCGTATCGGTGTAGGAGGTGTTCAGGGTCGTGAGCATGGATCGGCTCCGCTAACACGCGATGAGGGGGAGTTCGGCCATGTCAGCCCAGTCGGCCCGGCCGGGGTCAGGAGTCTGTGGGACGTCCGGGGGGCTGCGTTGGCGATTTAGAGGGAATCATGAACAGTGCAGCCCCCACAGCGTTTTTACCCAACTTCGTAGGGTTTCCATCCCTCAGAGGGCTCCCCAGCTCAACTGTTCAACCACGGCGTGCGCCGGGCGCGCGAACATCCGGGCCGGGCGCCCGCCGGATCCCCTCCCTCCGGCGAGCGCCGGCGGCGGCCGAAACCATCCCCTGCGGAAGCCGTCCCCCGCCGAAACCGCCCCCTGTCGACGCCGCCCTCTCCCGGACGGTCCGCCGTCCCTCCGTCAGCTGCCGCCACCGCACGACGAACCGCCACCGCACGACGAACCGCCGCCGCAGGAGGAGTGGCCGCCGCACGAGTGACCCCCGCCGCAGGAGTGGTGGCCGCCGCCGTGGTGACCGCCGCTGTGACCGCTGTGACCACCGGACGAACCCGAGTCACCGCTCCCGGCCCACCAGCTGCCACCGCTGTCGTACCCGTCCGAGGACCTCGAGGACCCCGAGGACCTCGAGGACCACCCTCCGGACGACCGCCGGGACCGCGAGCCCCCCAGCCCCTTGCCCCGCCTCGCCCTCTTCGCAGCCGACCCCAGGATCTGCGCGCACAGGACCACGACCACCGCCACGACGACGATCACGATGTCGCCCATGGGCGTCACCTTCTTTCTCTTCCCCCGAGTTTCCGGTTCCCCCCGGACGGCCCCGACGGGGCCCCGGTGCACGGGGGATGCCCGTCCGCCCGACCCGCCAAAGCGGAGTTGAGGAACTCCAGAGCTTGGGCGCAGGATGGCCCGCATGACCTCCACCGCGCGCCCCTACCTGAACCGTCGGCTCGCCGCGTTCGGGACGACGATCTTCGCCGAGATGTCCGCGCTCGCGCTGGCCACCGGGGCGATCAACCTGGGCCAGGGCTTCCCGGACACCGACGGACCGGAGGAGGTCCGGGAGGCCGCCGTACGGGCGCTGCGGGAGGGCCACGGGAACCAGTACCCGCCGGGGCCCGGCATCCCGGAGCTGCGTACCGCGATCGCCGCGCACCAGCTGCGCCGGTACGGGCTGTCGTACGACCCGGACCGCGAGGTGCTGGTCACGGCGGGCGCCACGGAGGCCATCGCGGCCGCGCTGCTGGCGCTGGTCGAGCCGGGTGACGAGGTCGTCGCCCTGGAGCCGTACTACGACTCCTACGCGGCGAGCATCGCGCTGGCGGGCGGCACCCGGGTGCCGGTCACCCTGCGCCCGCACGAGGGGGCGTTCCGGCTGGACCTGGACGAGCTGCGGTCCGCCGTCACCGACCGCACCCGGCTGCTGCTGATCAACACCCCGCACAACCCGACCGGCACGGTCCTCACCCGGGCGGAGCTGGCCGCGATCGCCGAGCTGGCGGTGGAGCGGGAGCTGCTGGTGGTGACGGACGAGGTGTACGAGCACCTGGTCTTCGACGGCGCCGAGCACCTCCCGCTCGCCGCGTTCCCGGGGATGCGGGAGCGGACGGTGACCATCGGCTCGGCCGGGAAGACGTTCTCCTTCACCGGCTGGAAGGTCGGCTGGGTGACGGCCGCGCCCGAGCTGGTCGCCGCGGTCCGTTCGGTCAAGCAGTTCCTGACGTACGTCTCCGCCGGGCCCTTCCAGTACGCGGTGGCCGAGGCGCTCGCGCTGCCCGACTCCTACTTCGCGGAGTTCCGCCGGTCCATGCAGGCCCGCCGGGACATCCTCGCGGAGGGGCTGACGGCGGCGGGCTTCGAGGTCTTCCGGCCGGCCGGCACGTACTTCATCACCACCGACGTCCGCCCGCTCGGCGAGAAGGACGGCTTCGCCTTCTGCCGCGCGCTGCCGGAGCGGGCCGGGGTGGTGGCCATCCCCAACGCGGTCTTCTACGACGACCGGGAGGCGGGGGCGCCGTTCGTGCGGTTCGCGTTCTGCAAGCGGGAGGAAGTCCTCCGGGAAGCGGCCGGGCGGCTGCGCGCCATGTGAGCCCCCGGAGCCGCTGCGCTGGAATAGCCGCGGACCGGCCCCTGTTGCCGCGGACATGACCACGAATGCGCCGCGGCCCGAGGTGCTGCGATACACCGCCTTCTCCAGCGACCCCGAAGGCGGAAACCCCGCCGGCGTCGTTCTGGATGCCACCGGCCTGGACGACAGCGACATGCTGGCCATCGCCGGCGACCTGGGGTACTCGGAGTCCGCGTTCCTGACCGCGCCCCCGGAGAGCCTCGGCGGCCAGGAGGGGCGGGCGTACAGCATCCGCTACTTCAGCCCCAAGGCCGAGGTGCCGTTCTGCGGGCACGCCACGGTAGCGACCGCCGTCGCGCTCGCCGAGCGGACAGGCCCGGGGAAGCTGGTCTTCGCGACGCGCGCCGGCACGGTGCCGGTGGAGGTGACCGAGGAGGGCGGGACGGTCAGGGCCACGCTCACCAGTGTCGTGCCGCACATCGAGGAGATCGCCGACGCCGACCTCGCGGAGGCGCTCGCCGCGCTGGACTGGCCAGCCGCCGATCTCGACCCGGCCTTCCCGCCCCGGATCGCGTTCGCCGGCGCCCGCCATCTCGTTCTCGCGGCGGCGACGCGCGAGCGCCTCGCCCGTCTCGCGTACGACTTCGCGCGCCTCGAAGCCCTGATGCACCGCCTGGACCTGACCACGGTCCAGTTGGTGTGGCGGGAGTCGGCCACCGTCTTTCACGTCCGTGACCCGTTCCCCGTCGGCGGCGTCGTCGAGGACCCGGCAACCGGCGCCGCGGCCGCCGCGTTCGGCGCGTACGCCCGTGAGCTCGGCCTGGTTCCCGAGGACGCCGTCCTCACCCTGTACCAGGGCGAGGACCTGGGCCGCCCCGGCGAGCTCACGGTGACGCTGCACGCGGGTGACCCGCGCGTCCGAGTCAGCGGCGCGGGGACGCGCATCGGCTGAAGACCGCTCTGCGGTCGACGTCGTCACGGGACCCCCTCCCCTTCCGGCTGGGGCGCTCCCGGACCCGCTGCCGTACGCGACACAGGTGAACCCGGGGGCCGCTCGGCCCCCGCCTGCTCGCGTCGGCGGGCCGGGCCTTGCATGGTGCGGAGATGTGAGTCATGCCAGCACCCTCCTCGCCCCGCCCGTCGCGGCGCCCGGTGAGCGCACCCGGTCCTTCCCCGTCCGCGCGAGCGGAGTCGCCGTGGGGCTGTTCCTCGGGGTGCGGCTGACCGGCGTGGCCCTGGTCGCGCTCGTCGCGCATGCCGCCGGCCGGCATCCGCTCGCGCTGCTCGGCCGGTCCTGGGACTCGGTCTGGTACGTCGGGATCGCCGCGCACGGCTACGGCCACGACCTGCCCTCGCACGACCCGGGTCTCCACAGCGACCTGGCCTTCTTCCCGCTGTACCCGGCGCTGGTGCGGGCGCTGACCGCGCTGCTGCCGGTCAGCGGGGGCGGCGCCGGGCTGCTGGTGTCCTGGGTCGCGGCCGCCGTCGCCGCCGCCGGGATCCATCTGGTCGGCACCCTGCTGTACGGGCGGTCGGCGGGGCTGGCGCTGGTCCTGCTGTGGGGGCTGCTGCCGCACTCGGTGGTGCTGTCGATGGCGTACACCGAACCGGTGCTGACCGCGCTCGCCGCCTGGGCCCTGTACGCGCTGCTGACCGGTCGCTGGGTGTGGGCGGGGGCGCTGGCGGCGCTCGCGGGGCTGGCCCGGCCGAACGGGGTCGCGGTCGCCGCCGCCGTCCTGGCCACGGCCGGCTGCACGGTGTGGCGGCGGCGCGGCCGGGTTTCCCACAGGCTGTGGACGGGCGCGGCGCTCGCCCCGCTGGGCTGGACGGCGTACGTCCTGTGGGTCGGCCGGTGCCGGCACGATCTGCTGGGCGGCTATTTCGACGTGCAGCGGCGCTGGGGGTCGCAGTTCGACTTCGCGCACGGCGCGCTGCTGGTCGTCCGGCGCATGCTGCTGCACGGCAGCCGGTTCACCGCCCCGGTGGTCTTGCTGATCGTGGCCGGGAGCGTGCTGCTGTACGCGCTGCTGCTGCTGGAGCGCGTGCCGCTGCCGCTGCTGGTCTACAGCGGGGTGCTGCTGCTGATCGCGCTCGGCGGCTCGGGCTTCTTCGAGTCCAAGCCACGGTTCCTGCTGCCCGCGTTTCCCCTGCTCCTGCCGCTCGCCGGAGCGCTCGCCCGCACCGCGCGAGCCCGGCCCTGGCACGCGACCGTGGTGATCGCGGCCCTGGCCGGGCTCGGCTATGCCTACGGCGCGTACCTGCTGGTGTACGCGCGGGTGCCGCTGTGAGGGAGGGCGCTATTCGCCGGTGCGCTCGTCGCCCTCGTCGTCACCGGGCTGGTCCGCCTCGTTGACGTCCTGTTCCAGGCCGAGCTGCTCGACCAGCCACTTGTCGAACTCGATCGCGGCCCGCACCCAGCTGACCGTGGAGGAGACGAAGTGGTTGATGTCGACGCCCGTGCCGATCAGCATCTGGGCCTCGCCGATGAGACGGACGGTGCCGTCGTCGTGGGTGTGGGTGTACACCTTCGGCCACAGGGTGCGGCGGTTCCAGTCGTCGATGGACTCGAGCAGCTGGTGCTTCTCGTCGATCTTGTGCGGGCGGTCGTAGAAGGTCCGCACCGAGAAGACGGCCTGCTCGGCCTCTCCGCGGAACATGAAGTAGGTGCGGAACTGCTCCCACGGCGCCGCGAGGTCACCCTCCTCGTCAACGACGTACTTCAGCTCCATCTGGTCGAGGAGCTGCTTCACGAGGTCCTGGTCCGGGAGGACGGGGCCGGCCGGTCCCTGGGGCTGCGGCTCGGGCTGGCCCCCGAAGTTCGGAATGGAGGACGGGTCGATGCTCACCGTGTTTTTCCCTTCATGGTGGATTCCGCCATCCTCCCCCATCCGGGGAGGGGGGAGGCAAGCCCCGACGCCCGCCTGTCCGCCATTGGCTGACAGCTGACATGATTTCCGGCTGCCGGGCGGAGGCGAGCCGAGGGGGCCTGATGGGCGGGACTGCGAGACAGGGCCGGACCCGCTGGTGGCCGGTCGTGGCGGTGCTGGCGCTGCCCGCGCTGGTGGTGGCCTGGGGGGCCGCGATCGTGGTGCGGGCCATGAACTCCGACTACCCACTGGGCGGGGGTCCGGAAAAGGTGTCGTGCGCCGAGGCGCTGGCCTTCGGCGGGGCGCGGCTGCCGCAGCGGGCGTACGAGCCCCGGTGCACGGTGCAGGCGTGGCAGGACACCAGCTACGACGCCGACTTCCGGATGCCCCGGGCGGACGTCTGGGCGTGGCTGCGGCACACCTATCCGCACGCGCCGAAGCCCAGGACCGACGTCTGTGCCCCGGAGGTCTCGGGTCCGGTGGACTTCTGCGTGGACATGAACACCGATGCCACCGCGCCGCAGGGCGTCGATGCGAACGCCGTACAGATCTCCGTGACGTACGAGGGGCCCGCCACCGCACGGGTCCGCTTCTCCGCCTTCACGGTGTGACCGCCGCACCCCGGGCGCTCGGGCACCCGGGGTGCGGCGGTCGGCCGGCGCGCGGGCCGGCTACAGCGTCTTGCCGGTGGCCGGGCCGACCAGCAGGCCGTCGCCGAAGCGGTCGACGCGGACCGTGTCGCCGTCCTTGATCTCGCCGGACAGGATCTCCTTGGCGAGCCGGTCGCCGATCGAGGTCTGCACCAGCCGGCGCAGCGGACGGGCGCCGTACGCCGGGTCCAGGCCCTCCTCGGCGAGCCAGGCCAGCGCCTCGGGGGTGATCTCCAGGGCGAGCCGGCGCTCGGCCAGCCGCCTGCCCAGCCGGTCGATCTGGAGCTGCGCGATCCGCTCCAGCTCGGGCTTGGTCAGCGCGGAGAAGACCACCAGGTCGTCCAGCCGGTTGAGGAACTCCGGCTTGAAGGAGGCCCGGACGGTCTCCAGCACCTGCTCCCGCTTCTCCGTCTCGCTGGTGAGCGGGTCGACCAGGTACTGACTGCCCAGGTTGGAGGTGAGGACGAGGATCGTGTTGCGGAAGTCGACCGTACGGCCCTGACCGTCGGTCAGGCGGCCGTCGTCCAGCACCTGGAGCAGGATGTCGAAGACCTCGGGGTGCGCCTTCTCCACCTCGTCCAGGAGGACCACCGAGTACGGGCGGCGGCGCACCGCCTCCGTCAGCTGACCGCCCTCCTCGTAGCCCACATAGCCGGGAGGGGCGCCGACCAGCCGGGCCACGCTGTGCTTCTCGCCGTACTCCGACATGTCGATGCGGACCATGGCCCGCTCGTCGTCGAAGAGGAAGTCGGCGAGCGCCTTGGCGAGTTCGGTCTTGCCGACGCCGGTCGGGCCGAGGAAGAGGAAGGAGCCGGTGGGCCGGTCGGGGTCGGCGATACCGGCACGCGAGCGGCGTACGGCGTCGCTGACCGCCCGCACGGCCTCGCTCTGCCCGATGAGCCGCCGGCCGATCTCCTCCTCCATGCGCAGCAGCTTCTGCGTCTCGCCCTCCATCAGCCGGCCGGCCGGGATGCCGGTCCAGGCGGCGACGACGTCGGCGATGTCGTCGGCGCCGACCTCGTCCTTGACCATGGTGTCCCGGGCGGCCTGCTCCTCGGCGGCGGAGGCGGCCTGGAGTTCCTTCTCCAGGGTGGGGATCTCGCCGTACAGCAGCTTGGCGGCGGTGTCGAAGTCGCCGTCGCGCTGGGCGCGTTCGGCCTGGCCGCGCAGGTCGTCCAGCTTCTCCTTCAGCTCGCCGACCCGGTTGAGGGACTGCTTCTCCTTCTCCCAGCGGGCGGTGAGCCCGCGCAGCTCCTCCTCCTTGTCCGCGAGATCGCGGCGCAGCTTCTCCAGCCGCTCCCGGGAGGCCGGGTCGGTCTCCTTGCCGATCGCCAGCTCCTCCATCTTCAGCCGGTCGACGGCGCGCTGGAGTTCGTCGATCTCCACCGGCGAGGAGTCGATCTCCATGCGCAGCCGGGAGGCCGACTCGTCCACCAGGTCGATCGCCTTGTCGGGCAGGAAGCGGGAGGTGATGTACCGGTCGGAGAGGGTGGCGGCGGCCACCAGCGCGCTGTCCGCGATCTGCACCTTGTGGTGCGCCTCGTACCGGCCCTTCAGACCGCGCAGGATCGCGATGGTGTCCTCGACGGTGGGCTCGGCGACCAGCACCTGCTGGAAGCGCCGCTCCAGCGCCGGGTCCTTCTCGATCCGCTCCCGGTACTCGTCCAGGGTGGTCGCGCCGACCATGCGCAGCTCACCGCGGGCGAGCATGGGCTTGAGCATGTTGCCCGCGTCCATGGCCGAATCGCCGCCGGCGCCGGCCCCGACGACGGTGTGCAGCTCGTCGATGAAGGTGATGATCTGCCCGTCGGAGTCCTTGATCTCGGCGAGCACGGCCTTCAGCCGCTCCTCGAACTCGCCGCGGTACTTGGCACCGGCGACCATCGCGCCGAGGTCGAGCGCCACGAGCCGCTTGTCCTTGAGGGACTCCGGCACGTCACCCTTGACGATCCGCTGGGCGAGGCCCTCGACCACGGCGGTCTTGCCGACGCCCGGCTCGCCGATGAGCACGGGGTTGTTCTTGGTACGGCGGCTCAGCACCTGCACGACCCGCCGGATCTCCTGGTCCCGGCCGATGACCGGGTCCAGGCGGCCCTCGCGGGCGGCGGCGGTGAAGTCGGTGCCGAACTTCTCCAGGGCCTTGTACTGGCCCTCCGGGTCGGCGGTGGTCACGCGGCGTCCTCCCCTGGCCTTCCGGAAGGCCTCCAGCAGCTTCTTCGCATCGGCGCCCTGCG
Organism: Streptomyces sp. NPDC127190; assembly: GCF_042672505.1. Lineage (NCBI taxonomy): Bacteria > Bacillati > Actinomycetota > Actinomycetes > Kitasatosporales > Streptomycetaceae > Streptomyces > Streptomyces sp. NPDC127190. The sequence continues at coordinate 438,908 of NZ_JBHXVE010000004.1, read as the reverse complement.
CCGTGAGCAGCTCACCGGCCGCGCCGCCCTTGGCCGCGAGCCCGATGAGCAGGTGCTCGGTGGACAGGTAGGCGTCGCCGAGGTCCTTGGCGCGGGCCCCGGCGTCGGCGAGCACGGCCAGCAGCTCACGGTTGGGCTGCGGCGGCGCAACGGTGGATCCGGTCACACTGGGCAGCGCGGCCAGCAGCTTCTCCGCGCCCGCGCGTACGGCGGCCTGGTCGGCGTCGACGGCGGCGAGCAGGTCGGTGATGTTCTCGTTGTCCTGCCCCTGGAGCAGAGCCAGCAGCAGGTGAGCGGGGGTGAGGTCCGGGTGCCCCTCGGTCACGGCACGGCTGCTCGCCGCGTTGATCGCATCCCGGCTCCTGTTGGTCAGCTCGGCGTCCACGGTCGCGTACTCCTCCTCGACAACCCGGCCATTCCTGACTCAGCTCATTCCTGACTTAGCCAGCGTACACAAAGTTGAGTCTATTCCGCTCAAGCCCGGGGAGGCTAGGTTTTCGGCCATGGCCTCACACTCCTACTCCGTGGATCCGGCCGCGCCGGACGAGCCGTACCTCGCCTTCTGGCGGGAACGGCACCTGTGCACCCTGACGACCCTGCGTCCCGACGGCAGCCCGCACGTGGTGCCGGTGGGCGTGACCTACGACCCGGTGGCGGGGCTGGCCCGGGTGATCACCAACAAGTCGAGCGCGAAGGCGGCCCATGTCCGCGCGGCCGGCGCCGAGGGGGCGCGGGTGGCGGTGTGCCAGGTCGACGGGCGGCGCTGGGCCACGCTGGAGGGGCGGGCGGCCGTACGCACCGAGCCGGAGCGGATAGCGGAGGCGGAGCGGCGGTACGCCGAGCGGTACGAGCGCACGCCGTCGCCGAATCCGTCACGCGTGGTGATCGAGATCGAGGTGGAACGGGCGCTGGGGCGCGGCTGAGGGCCGGGTGCGGAGCGCGACGCCGGGGCCGGCGGGTTACGGCGGTTTCCAGCCGGTGTGAAAACACCCCCAGGGCGCGATATGTCGCCATAAAACTGCAGCGGGCGGTCCAGGATAATGGGTACCGGGTGGCGCGCGTGGGGGGGGTGAACCGGAACTCGTATAATACGGCTGGGCAGGTCTCA
>NZ_JBHXVE010000004.1:391493-437790 GCF_042672505.1 Streptomyces sp. NPDC127190 | reverse complement strand
GTGGGTCGGTGGTGCCCGCCTCGCGGCCCCACCCCCCCCCCCAGATCCTCTCTTCACACCCCCGTGCGGGCCCCCCCCCCCCCCCACCCCCCCCCCCCCCCCCCCCGCTGCGGGGGGAAGCACCTGAGCGATCTTTTACGACGGGGGAATCGCGTCAGGCACTGCGGGGGGTGGCTGAGATGGTCGTCAGGTCGGGGTCCGTCGACTCGCACTGCCGGTGGTCCCGCTGGTCCAGGTTCACAAAGATCATTCCGTACCGGATGGCACAGCGCACCGGCTGCGGAGCACCACGCGGCTTGCGCAGGCACCGGAACGCCCGCACGTCCCCGTCCTCGTCCCGCGTGACGACGACCGGCTCACCGAACACTGTCACCATCAGCGAGTCACCACTGTGGGGGATGGCGGTGACCAGATCGATGAAGTGCCAGCCCGACCGGTAGGCGGTGGCCATTTCACGACGGAAGGAACGGTCGTCGGGTGGAGTTGTCACGTCAGCTCCCGGCTCCGTTTTCCGCCGTGTGCGCGGCTACCGTGGGCCACTCGGTGATCGCCTGAACGTCGCCCTTGACGCCGGCCACGCCGCTCAGCACACCGAGGGCAACCAGGGCGGAAAAGGCGGCGCCGAGCACCGAGCGAAGCAGTCTGTTACGCATAGTCGGCTTCGTCCTCACTTGAAGGTCCCCTTTTCCCCCGTCGGGTACGACGATGGCTTATTCGGGCACGTGATGGCCACACAATCAGTGCATCATGTTCCTGCATGTTCAGGACCCTGGGGGGTGGAGATTTGTCAGCAAATCAGGGGAAATCGGGACATCCCCATGGCGTAGCCGAGTTGTGCGACGCGGGTAGTCGCCTTTACGCCACCGCCCTGCGCGCGGGACGCGTCGCCCGCGCGGACGCGGAGGACGCCCCCTGCCTGATGGAGTTCGCGCTGCTCCACCCCGATCCCGACGATCCGGCCTGGCTGCTGCCGGTGCCGCCGTCCATCGCCCTGGCCCGGCGGCTCAACCCGATCGAGCAGGAGATCACGGACCGCCGCCAGCTGTCGCTGGAACTCGCGCGTGTCTTCGAGCCATTCATGGCGCTGAGCGCGGAGACCAGCACCTCCAGCGACTACCTCACCGTGCTGGAGGGCGGCGAGCGGATCAACGCGGCGCTCAACCTGGCCACCGCCCAGGTGCAGACCGAACTGCTCACCGTCCAGCCCTCCGACCGGCTCTCCGAACACAGCCTGTTGCAGGGGCTGGAGCGGGACCGCCCGCTGCTCGAACGCGGCGTGAAGATCCGCAGCCTGTACCAGCACACCGCCCGCTACAACCCGGAGAAGCTGGCCTACGCGGCCCAGTTGTCCGGCGGCAGGGTCGAGTACCGCACCATCGACGAACTGGTCGAACGGCTCATCATCTGCGACGGCGCGGTCGCCTTCATCCCCGCCCGCGACGACCAGAAGATCGCCCTGGAACTGCGCCACCCCGGCCTGGTCCGCTACCTGGTGAAGGTCTTCGAGTACCTCTGGGCCCGGGCCGTGCCGATGAGCGCGGGCGGCCCGTACGAGACGGACTCCGACGGCATCACCGAGATCCAGCACTCCATCGCCAAACTCCTCGTCGAGGGCCATGTCGACGAGGCCATCGCCCGCCGCCTCGGCATGAACGTCCGCACCTGCCGCGCCCATATCGCCAAGCTCGCCCAGGCCCTCGGCAGCGGCAGCCGCGCCCAACTGGGCTACCTCATCGCCCAGTCGGGCATCCTGGACCGGGACGGCCCCTGAGGCGGCAGCGGACCGGGTCGGCTAGCGGATGCTCGGCGTCTGCTGGTCCGGGCTGGTGAGGCGGCTGCCGTCCAGGCCCACCTGGGCGATCCGGACGCCGAGTTGGGTACGGCTGGCCGCGCCCAGGGTCTCCGACAGCCGGGCGATGTGCGCGCGGCAGGTGCGGACGCTGATGCCGAGGCGTTCGGCGATCACCGCGTCCTGGTGGCCCTCGGCGAGCAGCGCGGCGATGGACTGCTCGCGGTGCGAGATGCCCTCGATGCCGGTGTCGGGCAGCGGCGCGGTGAGCGGGATCGCGAGCCGCCACAGGCGCTCGAAGACGGTCACCAGATAGCCGACCAGGGCCGGGTGGCGCAGCTCCAGGGCCATCGTGCGGTCGGTGTTGGCGGGGATGAAGGCCACGGTCCGGTCGAAGAGGATCAGCCGGTCGATCACCTCGTCCAGGGTGCGGGCCTCGACCGCGTCACCCATCAGCTCCAGGTAGTTCAGCAGGCCCTGGCCGTGCCGGGCCACATGCGTGTACAGGTCCCGCATGTGCACCCCGCGGCCGCGCAGCGCCAGCGCCCGGTGCAGCCCCTCGGTCAGCTCGGCCTCCCGCCGGATGCCGCCGGGCTGCACGGTGAGCACCTCGGTGGTGCACGCCTCGGTCGCCTCGTCCATCGCGGCCTGGATCCGGGACAGCCCGTCCAGGACCCGGATGGAGCTGCCCTCGGCGGGTGCGGTCACCGCGTTCAGCTGCCGGCCGAGGCCCGCGTACCAGTCGAAGGCGGCCACCGCCGAGCCCACCCGTCGCTGGCTCGCGCTGACCTCGTCGTAGACCCCGCGCAGCAGCCGGGTCATCACCTCCTGCGGGGAGGTGGGCACCAGCCAGTCCATGTCGTCGGGGTCGGGGTGCAGCAGGGCCAGTTCCAGCAGGCAGGGCACCGGTTCGGCGTCCGTGCGCGGCACCCGGCCCCGGCGTACGGCCCGCGCGTACACACGGTCCCCGGCCGCGCACAGCCGGTCGGCGCCGTGTGGATGCTCCTCCGTCCCGCGCCCGGCCATCGCCCATCCCACCCCCGGTGTGCTGCCACTTCCGCAGCGCAACTATGCGCGGCGCCGACCCGGTCCGCAACACGGCTCGTCCGGGGCGGACCAGCGAGTTGCACCGGTATGCCCCGATTCGCTCCAGGCTTCGCCCCGCGCGGGACAGCCCTCGCGGACAGCCCTCGCGGGACGGGAGGAGCCGGCGCACCGGCGGGTCGGCGTCGCGGGTGTTACTTCAGGCCGATCGTGGCGCACGCCGCCCGGTACTTGGCGGTGCAGATCTCGTCGACGGTGTAGATGCCGTCCTCGATGACCGTGTTCTTGATGGTGCTCTTGGTCAGCGCGCTCACGGAGACCAGCTTGGCCGGGATGTCCTTGTTCGTCGGGCTGTCGACCTTGTCCTGGGTCAGCGCGTCGAACTGGATGTCCTTGCCCTGCACCTTGGCCACGGCCATCTGCGCGGCGGCCTCGGCCTCGTCCGGGTAGGACTTGTAGACGCTCATGTACTGCTCGCCGGCCACGACCCGCTGCACGGCGTCCAGTTCGGCGTCCTGGCCGGTGATCGGCGGCATGCTGGTGACACCGGCGGCCTTGAGGGCCTTGATGACGCCGCTCGCCATGCCGTCGTTGGCGGCGTAGACACCGGCGATGTTCGCCTTGCCGATCTGGGCGATCGCCTCGGTCATCTTGGCCTCGGCGTTCTCCGGCTTCCAGTCCTTGATGTCGTAGCTGTCCGCGATCGTCACCTTGCCGTTCAGCTCGGACAGCGCGCCCTGCTTGAACTGCTTGGCGTTGGGGTCGGTCGGCGAGCCGTTCACCATGACGATCTTGTCCGTCAGGGAGGCGCCGCCGATCGCCGCCAGCAGGGTGCGGCCCTGCACCTCGCCGACCAGCTCGTTGTCGAAGGAGATGTAGGCGTCGATCGGTCCCTCGGCGAGGCGGTCGTACGCGATGACCGGGATGCCCGCGTCCTTGGCCTTCTTCACCTCGCCGGCGATGGCGTGCGAGTCGACGGCGTCGAGCAGGATGACGTCGACCTTGTCGTCGATCATCTTCTGCATCTGCTCGGCCTGCTGCGAGGGGGACGCGGCGGCGTTCTCGTAGGCGACCTTGCCCTGCTTGCGGGTGAGTTCGGCCACCTTCTGCTTGATGATGGGGTAGTCGAACTTGTCGTAGCGGGAGTTGGTCTTCTCCGGCAGCAGCAGCCCCACGGTGACGTCGTCGCCCTTCGAGGGGCTCGCGCTCGCGCCGCCCCCGGTCGCGTTCAGCATGCCGCAGCCGGCCAGCGAGAGGGTCATCGTGGACGCGGCCACGGATATGGCGATACGACGCATTCGGGGGCTCACTTCAGGTGCGATCCGGACGTGGGTGCTGCTATACGACCCAGGTGTCTGAAAAGACAACGCGGAGCGCCCACCCGGCGTCAAGAAGAACCACTTAACGAAAGCGCAACATCACCCTCCGCTTCCCCCGTGAAGGCCCTGGAGACCCCCGCAAATTGGCCTTCAAACGCCCTTTACGGACCCTTCACCGGAGCACACCGACCTCGCACATGCGACCGAACATTCCCGGCCAGCCGAGACCTCGTCACCGGCCGGCCGGGCAGGGGCGCACGGGTTACCGCGCCCCCGGGTCGTACTTGCGCAGGGAGGCCTGGACCTCGGCCGCGTACGGGCCCTCCCACCAGGGGATCGTCTCGACCAGCACCGGCTTGGTGCCGGAGGCGAGGACCAGGGCGCGGCCGGGGGGCATGGCGCCGAGGTCGGAGACCTGGAGCACCCGCTCACGGCGGACCGACTCGCTGACCGTGCGGTTGCCGGACCAGCCGTAGGACTCCGACTCCCGGCTGGTCTGGTACTCGCGCAGTTCGAACTCGCCCGCCAGCTCGCTGAGGTCGCCCAGGAAGCGGGTGTCGGAGACACCGCCGCCGTACACCCGGACGTTCGCCGCGGACCACAGCTTCTCCATGCCGCGCTCGCCCCACACCTCGATGCCCTGCGCCCAGGACTGGAGGATCGTCATCAGGATGATGCCGCGCGAGCCGTAGTGCGAGTACAGGTCGGGCAGGGAGCGCCAGCGGCACACGTTGGCGGCCTCGTCCAGCACGCCCACCAGGGGCAGCGGGAGCCGGCCGCCGCGCTGGGTGGTGGCGTACTCCTCCGCGGCCTCGACGACGGCCACGGTCAGCGCCGTCACCAGCGGACCGGCCGAGTCGCGCCCCTCACGGGACAGCGAGTACAGGGTGCCGCCGGTGCGCACGAAGGCGTGCGGGTCGAACTCCGGGGCGCGCGGATCCGCGGGCGGCGTCACCCAGCGGTTGACCTCGGGGTTGATCAGGCAGGACGCCATCTGCTGGGCCACGCCGTAGATACCGCTGCGCTGCTTGTCGGGGGCGGTGATGACACCGTTCAGCCCGTCGGCGGCCATGGTGTGCCCGGCCGAGCGCAGGATCCGCTCCGGGGTGTCGTCCTTGGGGTTGGACAGCCAGGTGTAGATCTGCGTGATGGGCGCCTTGGCGCAGGCGGCCGCGAGCAGCAGGTTGGCCAGCAGGTCCTGGCCGGCCGGGTCGAAGAAGGCGTCGGTGGAGGCGTTCGCGTCCCGCGACCCGGACGCGAAGTGGTCGGCCATCTTGCGGGCCTTGGCGACGTCGGTGACGTACGACAGCGGGTTCCACCACCAGCTCGGCGCCTCCGCCGCGACCTGCTGCGGGTCGAACACCCACACCGGGCCGCGCGCGGCGCGCGGGCCGCGGGTGGCGTCCACGATGTCCCGCTTGTTGGAGGTGACGAGCACCGCGCCCGGGCCGTCCAGGATCGCCGGGATCGCCCGCCGCGTGGTCTTACCGGTGCGCGGCCCCCAGATGTCGACGTGCATGTCCTCGTACGAACCGAACAGCGGCTGGCGGCCCTTGACCGAGCGGCCGATGAACACGCCCGGCGTCTTCGCCTGCACGCCGAGCCGCTCGGCGGTGGCCGCCGCGCCCTTCATCGTCAGCTTGCCCAGCTCCTCGCCCTTGGCCAGGTGCTGGGCGGCGCCGTCCACATCGGGCTTGTTCCGCAGCCGCTGCCGGATCCGGTAGCCGGCCAGCAGGACGACACCGAGCAGCACGGCCTCACCGGCCGCGACCGCGCTGGCCGCCGAACCGGGCCAGCGGTAGTCGCCCTTGACCATCGCCACCAGGAACGACAGCGGGTTGCCGGGCGGTTCGGGGGCGTGGTCGAAGGACGCGCCCAGCTTGGCGGCCAGCCAGGCACCGCCGACGGCCAGCAGCACGATCGCGATGAGCAGGACGATCTCCATCGTCCAGTCGTCCTCGGCGCGGGGCTTCTTCTGCTGTTCTGCGGTCACCCGCGGGATCCTTTCTGGGGTGCGAAGACGAAGAGGTCGCGGCCGGCCAGGAAGCTTCCGCCGTCAGTGGTGACGTTTTCGGCCACCACTCAGGCTCCCTTTTCCTTGCCGTTGCCGTTGGTCTCCACGGGGTCGGTGCCCTGGGGGATCGGCACCCGGTACACGCCGGTGATCTGGGCCTGGTAGTCCCACTTGCTGAACTCGACCGTCTTGCCGGGCCGCGGAGCGTGGATGATCGTGTGGCCCTTGGGGTCCCAGACCAGGCCGACGTGACCGGAGCGGCCGCCGCCCTCCGGGTGGAAGAAGATCACGTCACCGGGCTGCGCCTTGTCCAGCGGCACCTCGTACTTGCTGAGGTACGGCTGCTGGTCGTACGTCGTGCTGCCGATGTCGATCTTCCCGCCGCTGGCCATGTAGTACGCCCACTCCGTGAAGCTGGAGCAGTCGAAGCTGGTCGGGTTCTGGCCCTGGAGGCGCGGGGCGCCGTACACGTAGGGCACGCCGATGCCGCGCTGGGCCCAGCCGAGGACCGCCCGGATGACCGGGTCGTCGGCGTCCGGGATGACCCCGGAGGCGCCGGCGCCGTCCGGCGGGACGTTCGCCCCACTGCCGCCCGCGGCACAGTCGGCGTACTGGCCGTCACGGCTCTTGCCGGAGCCGTTGCCGTTGTCGGAGCCCCCGGGCACGGTGCCGTAGTCCGGGTTGGCCGTGATCCGGCCCTTCATCCACTCCACCGGGTCGACCATGCCCGGCCCCTGGTCCTGGCCCGCGACGAACGGGTTGTCGACACCGGGGACCCGGACCTCCCAGTGCAGATGGGGGCCGGTGACATTGCCGGTGGAGCCGACCGTGCCGATCAGGTCGCCGCGCTTGACGGACTGGCCCATGGACACCTTGATGGTGGTCTGGTGGGCGTAGAGCGTGATGACGCCGCCGTCGTGCTCCAGCTCGGTCATGTTGCCGTACGCGCCGCCCGGGCCCGCGTGCACGACCTTGCCGTCGGCGGGGGCGTAGATCGGGGTGCCGGCGGACGCCACCAGGTCCTGGCCGGTGTGGTAGCCGAGGCTCCACATGTTGCCGCGCTGGTGGTAGGGCGTGCCGAGGGTGTAGGTGCCCTCCTTCATCGGCCACTGCCAGTCCTTGCCGCCGGTGGAAGGCTGCTTGGCCTGCGGGAAGGCGGCCGGGAGAACACCGGTGGAAGCCGGGAGGACATCGGTGGAAGCCGGGAGCACATCGGTGGAATAGGCCGCCGGGGCCATGGCCGTCGTGGTCGTGGCACCGCTGTCGGCCAGCGGCGGGGTCGACCAGGAGCGGGGCGTGCTGGCGGCGATCTTGAGCGCTTGGTCCGGCTGGGCGTTGTTGTCGACCGGCTCGGGAATGTCCGCCCTCTGGCCCAGGGTCGGGAAGGACGGGTTCTTGTCGATGGTGGCCTTCAGGTGCGCGTACCAGCGCTCGATCAGGTCCTTGTCACCGGTGAGCACACCGCGGTAGCGGGCGGCCTGAGTGAGGACGACGCGTGGGTAGACGGTGTTGGAGGCGGTGGAACCCGAGTAGGACAGCAGCGCCTGCCAGGGGTGCGCCTCGGCGTGCAGGGCGTGCAGGTAGTTGGCCGCGCCCCAGGCCGCGTCGTCGACGTTGTACAGGTCCTTCTTGCCGTCGTTGTTGCCGTCCGCGCCGTACTCGCTCCAGGCGGGGTGGCCGAACTGGAGGATGCCCATGTAGCCGAGGGAGTTGGCGCCGCCCGGCGCGGCCGAGGGGTCCTGGCCGTACTTGGTCTCCTGGTACATCTGCCCGGCGATGAGGGTCCAGTCGAGGCCGTCGTAGCGGGCGGCGGCGCGCATGGCAGCCAGGATCATCCGCGGCGGTACCTCGGCCCGGGCGGTGTCGCTCGGCATGTACATCTTGCCGGCCGGCATGATCGGATTGGTGGCTGCCGCGTCACCGGTGTTGCCCGCGTTGGCGTTGTCGCCGTAGTCGGAACAGGCGGCGTTCGTCGCCCCGTTGCCCACGCCGCCGACCATGCCGCCGATGAGCAGCAGCACGAGGAAGATGACGGACACAGCGGCAAGGCCGCCACCGCCGCCGAGGATCATCCAGATCTTGAAGCCGTTGTCCTTCTTCCCACCGCCGGATCCGCCGGCAACCCCTTGTCGGCGCTGAGCGGACTGCTTGGCCTTCTTGGCAGCCTTGGCGGCCTTCTGGGCGGCCACGAGTACGGCGGGTGCCACCATGCCGGACTCACTCCCCCGACTCGTCGGAGGCGCCGACGTCACCGAGCCCGAAGATGTTGAACCCATTGACGAGCCACTGCCCGCCGTTCTCCTTTGCGGACACCAGCCACTCGGTGGACTCGGTGGTGGACTTGCCGGAGGTGACGCGCGTGGTGGTCACCTTCACCAGGCTGGAGATGGTACGGCCGCTCCCCCGTACCAGGTCGTCCGAGATCACGGCGTCCCGCTCCACCACCGCGGTGCCCTTCGACGAGCAGCTCCCGGCCTTGCACTCGGCCCAGGTCTTCCCGCTCGGCAGAGCGGTCAACTGCTTCATCTGAAGCTCGCCGGTGGTCAGCTCGAGCAGGGGCGGGCTCCATGACGCCGTGCTGCTGTTGTGGTCATAGGTGTTCAGGCCGGCCATGTACTGGGTCATGACCGCATGGGCCTTGGCGAGTTCGGCCAGCGAGACGATCGGGGTGGCTGCGGGCGCACCCGGCCGGCCGGCACTGCCACTCGTGCTGCCGTCCCCCTGGTCCGCCGGGGCGGAGGCCGAAGGCGTCGTTCCGCTGCTGCCGCTCGTCTCCTCGTTGTCCCCGCTGAAAAAGGTCAACACAGCGAGCACGGCGACCAGCAGGACGCCGAGCACCGCAAGGGCCAGCAGTGCCGCGCGCTTGTTCTCCGCAGGCAACTCCACGTCTCCGCGTCTCCCTTGTCCTGATCCGACCGGCGTTACGGGGGATGACCGGGACACGGTAGGTGGCGGCGGAGCGGCGGGGGTGCGGGGAATTCCCCACGGGAAAACCCCGGGAAAGCAGGACGGAAAGCCAGGAAACCCGGGGACGGCCTCCGGGCAAGTCCCCGATCAGGGCAAGTCCCCGGTCAGGGCGAGGACCGGATCAGGCCGGGCGCGGGTCCACCGGCAGCGGGTCGAACGGGTACGCCGTATGGCCGCCCTTCGGCGAACAGGCCGCGAACGGGCCGCCGTCGGGATCCATGAGGACCCGCAGATGCGGGTCGGCGTGGTGCAGCCACCACGTGGACATCCCGAGCGCCGGGTCCTGGCGCAGATGCTCCCAGGCCAGCCACAGCGCGGACAGCCGCGCGCCCGCCTCCGGGTGCTCCCACCAGCTGGGGCACCAGGTGGTCGAGGAGCCGTTGACCCGGCGGCGGATCATCTGGGCGAGGTAGTCGGAGACGAAGGCGTACACGTCCGGGAAGTAGAACTGCGGCTCTTCCTCGGCCTGTTCGGCGGGTGTGGTCATCGCTCCACTCCTGTGGGCTGCTGTACGGCTGCGGGAGGCGGCAGGGTGAGGGCCGCGGCCGGGTTGATGACACCGTGCTGGGAGGCCGGAGCACGCGCGGCGGCGGGCATCGCGACCGGCCGGATCTTCACCCCGGGAAGGAACTCGTTCCGCATCACCGGCGTCCGCTGCTCCCGCTGCGGGGCGGGGGCGTTCAGCTCCTCGTAGGAGTTCGCCGCACCGAGCCGTCCCAGGGCGGCCGCGTGGGTCTCCTTCAGCCGCTCGGGAACGTCCATCCCGGCCAGCTTCTGCGCGAAGTCCTTGGGCGTGGACGCCGTCGGGTCGATGTCCTCCATCCGCCACTGCGAGCGCAGGGTCTTGTCGCCGATCAGTTCGTCGATCTCCCGCGGCAGTTGCTCGTGCCGGGGCATGTCGATCGGGAACTCGATGTTCTCCTTGCCGACCTTCTCGTGGGCCAGCAGCCGGGGCAGTTCGTCGGCGCCCAGGACCGAGTCCCGGCCGATGTCGGCCGTGAACGCCACCACCGGGCCGGTCGCCGCCTCGGCGTAGCGGCCGGAGACCGTCTTCCACACCTGGTTGGACGTCTCCTCCAGCTGGGCGGCGTCCACCTGGAAGTCCTGGGCCAGCGCCTGCCGCACCGGCCCCTCGAACAGCCAGTAGGAGTCCAGCTTGCGGCCGGCCGGGGTATCCTCCAGCACCTGCATGCCCCGGGACTCGCCGCAGGCCTGGGCGAGGTAACGGTGGCCCACCTCGCGCGGCGCCCCCTCCGGCTGCGACCGCCAGGACCAGAAGGCCCGCACCTCACCGCGGTCCGCCCGGGTCACCGAGTCCTCGGCCGCGACGCCCTTGATGTAGGACAGCAGGTCCGGGGCCGCGGGCCGGCCCTGGGGATCGGCCTGTGCGGCCTCGATCTGGGCCTGCCAGTCCTGGTAGATGCGCAGGGCGGTCTCCGCGCCCTGCTCCGGAGTGCGGGGCCGTCGGCTCTGGTGCTCCTCCTCCAGTGCCATGGCCCGCTGTATCTCGCCCTGGGAGGGGGGTGCCGCCTCGTTCACGGCCGGTCACTCCCGCCGTCGACGGGCCGGTGCACCGTCAGCCAGATCATGGACCCTCCGGGCGCGGCCTGGCCCCAGGTGGGAAATGACACGGACTGGTCGAGGACGACGAAGGGCCCGTCGGCGCCGGGCCGCCAGTAGGCGAACCGGTAGGGGCGCCGGCTCCGGAGCCGGAAGTCACGGCTCGGCCAGTAACTGCCGTGCGGGGGCTCCGGGAAGTCCGGGGCGTCCCAGGGACCGGTCCACAGGGGTGCGCCGAGCACGCCGGCGGCGGCGTCCAGGTACCGCGCCCATGCGTCCGCGGCCGCGCCGATGACCTGCTCGTTGTCCGCGGGGGTCGCTGCCGCCAGGTCCCAGGCGACATGGTCGAGCCGGTCCACGGGGTTCCACTGCCCGCCGGAGCCGAAGGTCAGCCGACCGCCTGCGGCGGTCCGTACGATCAGGTTCCCCTCGGCGTTCTCGGGCTCCCAGGCGTACCGCGCACACCACTCGCGGAACGCCGGCGAGCCGCCCTGCGGCGGGCCCGCCCAGACCCACGGCCAGTCCAGGCCGGACAGCGCCGCCAACTCGGCCGCCAGATCCTGCGGTGAACGGCCCGTCTTCTCCGTCAGCATGGCGCTCCTCCCGTTTCGTCGACCACGCGGATACCCGGGCGATCAGGTCAGGACGATACCGAGCAGCAACAGCACCACCACGATGGCGCCCATCACGATCCGGGCCGTCGGGTCCTCCCGCTCCCACAGGTCGTGCACCACCGCCCAGCCGGTCAGCCGGGCCGCGCGGCCGCTCTGGAGACGGGCGGCCCTGTCCTCGGCCATCTCGTCCGGCCCCTTGGCCGTCTCCTCCTCCGGCTCCGGTTCCGCGTCCAGTCCCACCGGCAGCCCCTGCTGCTCCTGGGCCACCAGGACCATCGGCTCCAGCAGGTCGGGAATGGTGTTCGGGGTGAGTGGATAGGCGACCGTGCCGTAGGGAGTCTCCAGGCACAGGCGGGCCTGCCACGGGTCACCGGGCTCATAGCCGTCGACCCACGCCCGGGACGCCTGGAGCGCCTGCGGCACGACCGGCACGTGCGGGACCGCCGGCTGCTGTGCTGCCGCAGGCGTCTGCGGGGCGTCGGCCCAGGTGCGCGGGTCGGGGGATTGCGGGTACCCGTTCTGGTCGGTCAACTCTCGTCCTTCGCCGGGGCCGTGGGATCCGTGTGTGATGCGTGGGGCACGCCACCCGGACCTGCCCCGCGCATTGTGGTCCGAGCGCGCGCTCGGACCACCATCGGCCTTCCCGTCGCCCCCACCAGTTTTCCTGGCTGGTTTCCCACGTCACCGCCTGTCGGGAATTCGCCCCCTCCCGCCGGGAATTCCTCCCCGGCCCGGTGGACGTGTCTTTGTCACACTGCCAGCGCACCTGGCCGGTCCAGGGCCCGTCGTACGGCGCGGTCGCGCCCGCCAGGCAGACGGGGAACCGACTCGCTGGAGTAACCGACTCGATGACAGACCAGAACAGCTCTGCTGGCGCGGTCGGCGCAGGCCAGCCTTCCGGGCAGCCCGGGTCCTTCGGTGCTCCGCACGCCCCGCAGCAGGCCCAGGCCCCGCAAGCGGCATGGCCGGCGCAGGGGCAGCAGGCCCCGCAGGCCCAGCCCCAGCAGCCCCAGCCCCAGCCCCAGCCCCAGCCGATGGCCTCGGACGCTGCCCGGGCGCAGGTGGCCGCCGCCTGGGTGCGCAGCCAGCCGCGGGCCAGCCAGGCCACCGTACCGGCGCTGCCGCCGCGCGAGACCACCCCGCGGACCGAGTCGAAGAAGGAGAAGCGGGACCGGGAGCGCGCGGCCCGCAAGGCGGCGTACGAGCAGAAGAAGGCGGCGAAGCAGGGGCGCAAGAACGGCGGCGCGAAGGCACCGGCCGCCCCGGCTCCGACATCGGCTCAGGCGCCGGCCGTCCCCGTTCAGGCGCAGCCGCAGCCTTACGCACCTGCACCCGCACACGCCGCCGTGTCTTCCGCGCCCGCGCAGACGACCGCCCCGGCCGCCGCCACCTCCTCCTCCGCCTCCCCCTCGGCTTCCGCACCTGCGTCCGCTTCCATGTCCGCCTCCGCGGACAAGGCCTCCGCCACCGAGGCGGCGGCCCCCACGCCCGCCCGCGCCTTCGACGTCCCCAAGCCCGGCGGCCGTATTCCCTCCGGCGGTTCCGGCGGACGCCGTACCCATGTCGCCCTGCGCGCCACGCTCCTGGTCACCACCTGTGTACTGGCCCTCGGCTCGTGCGGCGTCATGGGCCTGATGGTGGGCGTGTCCGCCCGGACCACGAACGCCGCCCTGGACCAGTCCGACGCCGCCCGGTACCGGCTCACGGACTTCCCGGTCCAGCAGGCCGCGACCTTCGCGGAGCAGTACGCGCTGCTGTGCCTCACGTACTCCCCCGAGAAGGACTCCGACCGGCGCGACAAGCTCGCCCACTACGCTTCCGCCGGCGTCGACCCAGAGTGCGGATGGAACGGACAGGGAACCAGCACAGCCGTCTCCGCCGTCTGGGACGGCACCATCGAGGACCTGCCCGAGTACGGCGACCACGGCCGCTACCTGGGAGTCCAGGTGCGCACCGCGGACGGCACGCTGACCGAGCTGACCGTCCCGGTCTACGTCAAGGACCTGAAGTCCGGCGAGGGCATGCGCGTCGCCGGTGACGTGGGCCAGATGCCGCTGCCCGCCCGCGCCGACGCGCCGGAGGTCAACCGGAACCACGAGGTCGTGGACGACAAGCTGGCCGCCCAGCTCAAGCAGCAGGTACTGCCCGGCTACTTCACTGCCTGGGGCGCCTCGGACAGCACGGCCATGGCCCGCTTCACCGCACCCGGCGCCACCCTCGCAGCCACCTCCGGACTGGCCGGGCGGCTCTCCAACCCGAACGTCACCGACGTCGACGCCCTTGTGCCCGGCAATGTGCAGCACACCGACCCGTACACCTACCCGGACGGGCAGGAAGTCCAGTTGCGGGTCGTCGTCGAGTGGGGCGACACCAAGGGCCAGACAGTGCGCCGCGCCTACCGGATGACCGTGGTGAACACCGCTCAGGGCTGGTTCATCAAGGACATCCACGGCGGCATGCTCGATCCCCAGGGCGGCCGGGCCGACGACGGCCAGAGCGACTCCGCGGACTCCTCCGACTCCCCCAGCGGCGAGCCGTCGGCCTCCGGCTCACCGTCCCCGTCGCCCTCCGGCACCACCGTCCAGTCTTCGAAGGGCAAGCGGAACGCCGCGCACTGACGCCGTTCCGCCACCCGTTCCCAGAACCACCACGTCAGCATCCGAGAGGAATCACCATGTACCTGGCTGCCAACGGCAACAACGAACTCGACAACATGTTCACCTCGATCGAGGGGATCCTCCGTGACGCCGGCACCATGGTCGCCGTCATCGCCCTCCTCATCCTGGGCATCCGCATGCTCATGTCCATGAAGCGCGGTGACGGTATGCGCGAGGCCTTCCAGGGCTTCGGTCTGATCGCCCTCGCCGCACTGATCATCGGTGGCGCCACCGGCCTCGCCGGTCTGCTCATCAGCCTCGGCGACCAGATCGGGGGCAGCACCAAGGGCTGACCGGTCCGCCGCCCGACATAGCCCGTCCTAGCCGGCGGACGCTCGGCAGACCAAGAGCAGAGACAGCAGCCACGGCACACACGGGAGTTCGCACCGATGAACCAGGACGCTCCGGAACCGCTGGTCGCGTACGACCACACCGACCTGGTCAACCGGCCCAAGCGCATCTGGAACTGGGGCAACATCCCGCTGCCCGGCCTGCTGCTGCCCGCCCTGGGCGCGGCCTTCGGCTTCGGGCTGCTCTGGCTGGTCGCCCTGTTCTCGCTGGCGGCGTTCGTGCCCTTCCTCGGCATGTCGTTCCTGACGTCGCCGCTGTACTTCGGGCCGCCGATCGCCATCTACTTCGTCTGGGGCCGGCCCCTGCCCTCGGCGCTCACCCTCAGCCAGCAGCTGGTGGTGTGGGCCGACTGGTGGTGGCAGCCCAAGCGGTTGCAGGGCCTGGCCGCGGACCGGGAGCCGGAGGAGCTGCACTGGCAGGTGATCCTCTGGACTCCCGGCTCGCCGCGCTGGCAGGCCCGCTACGACGCCGCCCGCCAGGCCGCCGCCGAGCGCGGCACCCCGTTCTCCGCCCGCTCCTGACCGACCGATCCACGTCTACTACCGCTAGGTGACCCCATGTTCATGCTGATCCTCCTGGGCGGCGCCGTCGCCTTCTTCGTGGTCGCCATGATCATGGCGTCCTCGTCGAGCAAGAAGAAGCAGAACGGCAACGGCGGTTCCGCCGGGAACCGTTCCCGCCCGTCCTCCTCGTCGTCCGGGGCCGCGTCCGCCCGCCGCGAGGACCTCCGGCTGCCCTACCGCTACGCCGACGACATGATCTTCGTGCACGGCGACTCGGTGTGGACCGGCCTGGTGCTGCCCAACGCCATCGACGAGTACCTGAACAGCACCGAACTCCAGGCGATGGCCGAGGGCCCGGCCCGCGGTCTGCTCAACCTGGCCCGCGGTGACCGCAACGTCGAGTGCCACTACCGCAAGGTGTACCAGCCGATCACCGCGCTGACCTGGGCGGAGGAGCTGAACGCGATCGCCTGGGACCCGACCGAGAACTACAAGGCGTACAACCTGCGCAAGGCCGAGTACCAGGAGCGGATCGGCGCCAAGCGGGAGCGGAACATCCTGCTGGTGAAGCTGGGCTCGCTCAAGCGCACCAGCGGCTCCACCGGCGTGCTCGGCAAGGACGACGAGCCGTACGACGAGCCCGGACTGCTCCGGGGTGTGCGCAGCACCGCCGACCGCGCGGCGGCCACCGCGACGGGCGTCGCCGACGAGCACCTGTCCCCGTCGGTCATCGCCGAGTGGACGCAGGTCGCCGTCGAGGTGCACGAGAGCCTGGAGAACCTCAAGGGCACCCCGCTGACCCGCGAGGAACTGGTCTGGCTGATCCGCAAGCCGCTGCACGGCGATCTGCCGGTGCCGCCGGAGCCGGTGCTCGGCTCGCGCGCCTGGGGACCGGACCAGTTCGACCTGGTCGTCGACTTCTCCGGCGAGAACCGCAAGACGCACATCGTGCTGCACCAGTACGACGAGGTCACCGGCGAACGTCAGACCAGCTACACCACCACCCTGGTCGCCGCCAACTGGCCCGCGGAGACCCGCTTCCGCCAGTCCACGGCCTGGGCCCGCTACGCCGCGCAGCACGTCGACTTCCCCGTCGAGATCGACATGCGGTTCACGCTCATCCCGTACCCGAAGTTCAAGGACCGCGCCGACAAGATCCGCGGCAACCTCGTGGACGAGATGAACGACATGGCCAACTCCGGCCGCACCCCGGACACCAAGCTGGCCAACCAGGTCACCCGTGCCCAGGAGCTCGTCGACGACATCGAGGAGCACAAGATGCCGGGCATGGAGGCGCAGATCCGCTTCACCATCTCGGCACCGGACGTGAAGGAGCTGGAGCGGCGCCGGCGCGTGCTGGAGATGCAGTTCAAGCAGGACCTGAAGGTCACGCTGCTGCGCCCGACCCGGATGCAGTGGCGGCTGCTCCAGGCGCAGCTCCCCGGGGACGCGCCCAAGCTGCCGATCGCGCCGTACATCCGGCTCCAGGAGGTCGAGCAGCTCGGCGCCGGGCTGCCCACCGCCGGCACCGAGCTGGGCGACAACCCGGAGACCCGCTCCGGCAAGCGCCTGGGCTGGGTCGGCAACCTGGTCGGCTGGGCGGGCAAGATGCCGGTCCACTACTCGCTGCACGTGGGCCCGGCCCGCAACGACGGCGGTGGCCTCGCCATCGTCGGCGCGTCCGGCGGTGGCAAGTCCTCGCTGGCGCTCCAGAAGTTCTACGAGGAGTCGGAGTCGGGCGTCCGCTGCCTGGTCATCGACCCCAAGACCGACTTCGCCCAGCTGTGCTACTACCTGGCCTTCGGCTCCCAGGTGAACGACCCCGCCTTCGCCTCCGACGCCGAGGCGGGCATCCTCGGCACCCCGGACAGCCGCTTCCAGCCCCTCAACCGGGAGTTCTGGGCGGAGACCGAGGTCGTCGACCTGCTCAAGGGCCAGGCCGGCGTCCTCGACCCCTGGGTCATCGCCCGCGACGTCCCCTCCGGCCGGCTGCTGGCCGAGTCGATGCTGCGCGGCTTCCTCGGCGACGAGGACTACCAGCGGGTCCGGCTGCCCGTCATCGAGGCGATGGCGGCCGTGGTCGGCCGCTACAACTCCGCCATTCGCCAGGCCGTCGAGCAGGGCCTGTCCGCCCGCGACGCCGAGCAGCAGGTACCGCGCCCGACCCTGTGGCAGGTGGTCGACGAGGTCGTGGAGTCGTACGACCACGCGGTCTCGACCGGTGACCGCGAGGCCGCCAAGGACCTCAAGCTCGCCCAGATGCTGCTGACCGAGCTGCGCACCCTGCCCTACGCCCGGCTCGCGTTCGCGGCCGAGCCGAAGCCGCTGAGCAGCATGCGCAAGCGCCGTACGGTCATCACCCTGCGCGGTTTCCAGTCCCCCGCGGCCTCCGACCCGCGCAACTGGAACCCGGCCGAGCGCCTCGCCGCCACCGCGCTGATGGCGGTCGTGGAGCTGGGCAGCCAGATGCTGGACGTCGGCTACGAGAAGAACCCGGTCACCGGCGAGGTCGGCCTGCGCCCCAAGGCGCTCTTCGTCGACGAGGCGTACGTCGTCACCGCCACCGAGGCCGGCCGCGACCTGATGCGCCGCGCGCTCAAGCAGGGCCGCTCCTACCTGGCCGTCACCGTGCTCATCACCCAGCAGGCCATCGACCTGGTGCAGATCGAGGACTCCGAGGCGCGCAGCGGTGGCGCCAACCAGATCCACACGGTGTTCGCGTTCAAGCAGAAGTCGGCCCAGGAGGCGTCCCTGGTCGCCCCGCTGCTCGGCCGCCCCGAGGACGACCCGAAGGTGATCGCCGCCCTCCAGGAGCTGCGCACCGGTGTCTGCCTCCAGCGGGACGCCGACAAGCGGGTCGGCACGGTCGCCGTCGACCTGGTCTTCAAGGAGATCCTCGCCGCCACGGACACCAACGGCACCACCCGCCCGGCCCGCCAGGGCATCGACCCGCCGCAGAGCGTGTGGCAGTGGACCTTCCTCCAGGAGGCGGAGGAGGACCCGGCGCAGCAGGCTGCCGCCGCTGTGGAACCGGCGGCCGTGTGAACCCCCCGACCCGAAGGATCACAAGCATCATGCGCTCGCTGAAAACCCTGATCCCCGCAGCCGCTTCCGCGGCGCTGCTGGCGTCGCTGACCGGCTGCGGCAGCGGTTCCGACGACCACGCTCTGCCCAGCGCCAAGACCGTGCAGGACGTGCAGCAGTTCATCACCAAGGCGGGTCTGCCCTGCAACGACCTCAGCAACGACCCGCTCGGCGCGCCGGGGGCGCCGGCAGAGGGCTTCATCAGCCCGACGTACCACTACGACGGCTGGGACAGCGCGGACCGCAGTGCGCAGGCCAAGAAGGATGCGGCCCAGTGGTCGGTGAAGGAGGGCGCGGCCTGCGGGAAGGACAACTCCGACGCCGGAGGCTGGGTCATCTACCTGACCAAGGACATGAAGGCGTTCCAGCGGGCGTACCGGGACGACGTGCGCGCGTCGGCGCGGGACGGCGGATGGGACAACGTGGCGCGCCGTGGCACGTTCCTCGTCGGCGACAACTTCGCCGTCGATCCGTCCGCCTCCCTCCAGGACAACCCGCTCCTCAAGACGGACCTGCTGGCCCTGAACTGCTGGCCCGACCTCAAGGTCCCCAGCGGCTACACCTCGCGGCCCGCGCTCGTCGACGGGTGCGTCCTGACCAACTACGTCCCCAGCTGATCCTGCGCCCGTTCCGCTTCCCTCCCTGTCCCCGCGTCCCGAAGGATCAAAGATGCCCTCGCGCACCGCGCTGCACCGCGCCCTAGGCAAGGCAGGTGTGGTCGTCCGCGCCCTCCTCTTCGTGGCTCTGACGCTGACGGCGCTCACCCTCGCCGTGCCCTCGTCGGCGTACGCGGACTTCGCCTGCGACTTCACCGGCGACGAGAGTTACCAGCTGGACTCGCCCGGCACCAACGGCGAGGGCATCATGCCCGCGGTCGCGCAGTGGCAGAACGGAGGCGGCGCCAAGAACCTCGGTGACGAAACCGGCATGGTCAGGGGCGCCTTCGCGGTGGAGGAGGCCGACGCCAAGCACTACACGCTTTACGAGCTGGACGGCATGCGCGGCCTCAACTGGTCCATGACGTTCAAGGGCAAGGGTGACGCCTCCGAGTGGAACGGCTCGTGGGGCAGTGGCGCCGACGACTGCCAGGTCATGGCGTATGTCAACGACGGCATCGCGAACGCGGTCTTCGACGGCACGAAGACGCTCACCCGGTTCGCCATCTCCATCAAGGAGATGGCCTCCAACCCGAGCCCCTTCTCCGGTCTGTACGCCGGCCGGAACAATGTCGTGACCACCCTGCACGACAATGTGCTGGCACCCGCCGTTCCGACCATGATCCTTCTGGTCGGTCTCTGGGTGTTCACCAAGTGGCGCAAGGGCGACATGCGTGAGGTGTGGGCGGGCATCACCTGGACGGTCGTGTCCGTCATCGCCGTCATGGCGTTCCTCACCGGGCAGAACTACGACAAGTTCGTGTCCAGTTCCGACAAATGGATAGCCGAGGCCAACTCCGCGCTGGCCTCGACGGTCCTGGCCGGCGCCTCCGGCCAGATGCAGAGCCCGTGCGACCTTCCGAACAACGGCAAGGGCGAATCGGGTGCGGTGGGCATGCGGCTGTCGAGCTGCGCCATGTACGACACGCTCGCCTTCCGCCCCTGGGCCATGGGCCAGTTCGGTGAGATTGGCGCCAACTGCATCCTTCCGAAGGGCACTGGCCATGTCGAACAGAACGGAGCCTGCCAACTCAACGCCGGCCAAGCTGCGCCGGCCTGCTATTGGGGCGAGGGGGTCCGCTGTGCGGACCTCCGCGTGGCACAGGCCGCGGCCCAGTCGGTGACCAATGTCGACGGCCACCGCAAGGAGAACAAAAATCCCAACCCATGGGCCGGCACATACGGACCGTTCATCAATATCAACAAGGATCTGGCTGCCGCGAAGTTCCACGACTGGCAGCAAATCCGCATCGATATCGCCAACGGCGCGAAGAACCCGGACAAGGCGAAGTATCCGGTCGGCTTCAGCGACTGGGCCGGCCAGAACTCCTCCGAACGTGTCGGCCTGGCCTTCTACTCCCTCGTGGCTGCCTTCATCGTCGGTGTGATGGTCATCGTGCTCAGCGCCCTGACCCTCCTGTGGCACGCCGTCACCCTGATCCTGGTCATGCTGCTGCCGCTGGTGGCGACCCTGGGCATCCACCCGTCCCAGCAGAAGCTCCTGAAGAGCTGGCTGGAGACGTTCATCCACAGCTTTGTGCTCCGCGCGGGCTTCGGCGTCATCCTCACCGTGCTGCTCGTGCTGTACCAGATGATCCTGCCCGCGAAGGTCGCCCTCGGCACGCAGTTGCTGATGCTCCTCCTCGTCACCATCGCCGTCGTGATGATGCTGAAGAAGCTGCTCGCCGGTAACTTCACCCCGCAGATCGCGGGCGGCGAGGACATGCTGGGTATCCGGGACACCGCGAACGCCGTCGCGAGCAAGGCGGGAATCACGGCCCCCGCTGCCGCCGCCGGAGCGGCGCGCGCCGGTGGCCGGGTGGCGGGGTCCACCGCCAGGGGAGTGTCCTGGGCCGTCGACCGGACGGCCATCAAGGGCAAGGGCCGCGAGAAGCTCCAGAGCTGGGGCGTGCTGGGCCAGTCCAAGCGGGAGCAGCGCAAGGCGGCGTACCAGAAGGCGAAGACGGTCCAGAAGAACTACGAGGACGCCATGGAGCAGCCGCCGGCCGCGCCACCGAACCTGGAGAAGCCGGCCACCCGCCGGCCCAGCGGCCGGATCAGCGCCTCCACGGCCGGAAAGGCGCCCCAGCAGACCACGGCACCGGAGCCGCGCCAGGCCCCGGCCCAGCAGCCGGCCGCCCCGGCCCCGGCTCCCCAGCCGCAGCCGCAGCCCCAGCCGCCGGCACCCCGGCCGCAGCCGGCAGCGCCCCGGCCCCAGCCGCCCGCTCCGCGCCCCCCGGCGCCCGAGCCGCCGTCCGCGCCGCACATGCCGCCGCCCCGCGACCCCCGCGACCCGCGCGGCCGCACCCAGTAGCCCGCCCCGCCGCCACCACCGAGAAGGAGCAGCCCGATGCCCGCCCTGACCGCCGACCGTTCGCCTGAGCAGCTGGTCGCGGAACTGGAACGCCTCATCGAGGTGTACTGGCCCACCGTGTGGGCGGGGGTCCCGAAGGACGCCGGGAAGCGGGCCTCCTGGTGCGCCGGGTTCGGCTGGCGCCCGCTGTGGTTCCAGGCCGGGCAATGGGTCCGCACGGCACCGGGCGGCCGTCTGCACCTGGCCTCGGCCGCCCCCGGCCGTCCCGTCACCCGGATCGAGCACGCCCTGTGGTCGGTACGCGCCAACGGGACGGCGGAGAACGGTGCCGTGACCGCCCTCGCGGCCCAGCGCTGGCCCGCCTATCTCGCTGCCACACAGGCGACACTGGGCGCGCCCACCTGGTCCGGCGACTGGGACACGGCCGGCTTCCCCGACCCGCCCGGCACCGGCTACTGGGGCGACGCGGAATGGCGGGCGGAACACCGGGATCCCTATCGACTGGCGATCTGGTCGTTTCGTACACCGGGAGCGCCTCTGTTCGCGCTGAAGGCGCGCCTCTCCGCAGGCACGGCGACGAACTGGGGGCCCGGCAGTGCAACGATCTCCCTGACCTGCCACGGTCCGGCCGGCTCCGAGGGCGACGGCCCCGGCTGGCTGCTGTGACGAACGACGAGACGAGAGACTGACCATGGGGCTGACAACAGGACGCGCGGACCGCACTCCTCAGGAGCTGGTGACCGAGCTGCGGGGACTCGCCGACGTGGACTGGCCGATCGTCTGGGCCGGCCCGCCCCTGCCGGGCCAGGGCCTGGACCTTTGGTGCGCCCAGCACGCATGGACGCCGCTGAGCTTCGAACGCGTCCTTCAGGTACGCACCGACACCGGCGGCGAACTCGTCCTCAACGCCTCGGGAGGCCGCTGGGCACCCGTGGACTCGGTCAGCCACTGGGTGTGGGGAGCCGGGGCCGAGAAGGCCGAGGACAACCCCACGGTGCTGGAGACGGCCGACCGGGCGTGGCCGCTCTACCTGACGGCGGCCTGCTCCGTGCTGGGGGAACCGACGTGGGAGGGGACCTGGGAGGCCGAGGACTTTCCCGACACGCTCGGTGGCCTCGAGCTCGCCGATCCGGAGGACCGCCTCGATGAGCGGGACCCGTACCGTCTTGCCTACTGGCTGCCCCGGTCGGGCACGGGACCGCTCGTCGTCATGGCCGTCGCCCTCGCGGTGGGAACTGCACACGCCGAATGGGACGGCGCCGCGAACATGTCCGTGACCTTCCGTCCGCGCCCGGTTGAGCTGGAGGCGATGTGAGCACACCGCTGATTCCGGAGGACGTGGAAACCCTCGCCGTACAGCTCGCCAACGAGGAGGCCAAACGCGCCGCGGACGCCCGCTCTCCCAAGGGCAGCAAGGCCATAGCCAAGCGCCTGCGGGCGGAGGCCGCCGCCAAGGGTATGCAGGTCAAGGAGTACATCGAGGCCCTGACCAAGAACTCCGAGGGGGTCAGGGCGCCCGAGGGGACTTCCCCCACCAGCGCCCTCTGGTCGTACGGCATCGAGCACCCCGACGCGCCCCTCAACAGCTGGGACCAGCACTTCCTCGACAACCGGTACATCGCCGAAGCCTGGGCCCAGATCCAGAACGGGACGAGCCCCGGTTCGGCCCAGACACTGGAAACCACCGCGGGTGGCCGCGCGCTCAACGCCATGTACCTGTGGGAATCGGAGGTGCTCGAGGCTCTCGGCGGAGCCGAAAAGGGCTTCACCATCGACTGGACCCGCGAGTGCTGGGGCACCATCTCCGAGACCTACGCCGCCGAGGCGAAGGGTCCGGTCGTCGTCTTCGCCCAGTACGCCGACACCCGTTCCATCCTCTACAAGCGTGAGCTGCCCACCCTGCACGCAAATCCCGATGTCGGCCTGGACGGCATCAACTTCGCCTACGAGGCGCCGGTTACCTGGCCGGAGCAGACGCGGACCGAGCTCGGCAGCAACGCGGCCCGTGCCCAGCTCCAGTTCAACGACCCTACGGCGGCTCACTACATCGACCCTGAGACGTACCCGGACCAGGACCCCGAGCAGCGCAGGGCCGCCGTGGAGGCGGAGTTCACCTCGGTGGCGAACGAGCGCGCCGAACGCGCGGCTGAGAAGAAGGCGCGGGAAGCGGCTGAACGTTCGACCGAGCAGACATCCGAGCAGACTGCGGAACAGTCGGCCGAACAGACCGCAGAGCAGACCGCAGAACAGACGACCGAGGCGGAGGCGGCCCCGCCGAACGCTGAGATCACGGAAGTCACCGAGGTCACCGCGGAAAGCGAGGTCACCGAGGTCACCGAGGTCACCGAGGTCACCGAGACCAAGCATCAGGTCCCGGAACAGACGGCCGCGCCGACGGTCTCCGTCCCGCTGTGGCAGCTCGGATTCCGCCCCAAGCCCGTACCCATGAAAGCCGCTTCCTACGACGCCGCGACCTCACCGGCACCCCCGGCCCCGGGTCTGGAGCAGCAGAACACAGGAGCTGAGTTGGGATGAGTACGACGCCGCTGTCAGGTCTGCGCCGCTTCCTCCGCCAGGACAAGAACGACACCTGGGCCGTCCGTCTGCTGCCCCGCATCGTCTTCGGCCTGGCCGCCGCCTACACACTGGTCGCCATCGCGGCCCAGAGCGGCTCCTCCTTCATCACGGTGTGCACCCTGCTGGTGCTCGGCGCGATCGTCTGGCTGCTGCGTCGCCGGGGGCAGCTGCTGCTGGCCCTGGGTTCGACCATTCTGACGGCCGCGGTGGCGGGTTATCTTTCCGCCGCCGGTGAGAGCGCGCGCGGCGCCGCGAGTGCCGTCCTCACCGGCCAGGCCGTCTTCGGCTACTGGGCGCTCGCCGGGATGGCGCTGCTCGGTGCGTGGATGGTGAAGGAGCACCCGGGACGACGCGGGGTGACGGTCGTACTCGCGGATGCGGTCCTCGTCGTCGCCTCCGTCATCGGAATGTTCGCGCCGCAGGCCGGCGTCCCGATCGGGTTCGTCGGCCTCCTCGCGGTGCTGGCGCTGCGCGGCGGTACAGCGAAGGCACTGCTCACACGGGTGCGCAAGAGGGCGCTTACCGGCAAACGGCGCATCAGGGTACGTAGAGGCAGTGGTGGTTGACACCGCTGTGAACGTTTCGTCGCGTCACTGTCTCAGCTCTGTACGCGGTTTGCACATGCGTTGCAGCCGTTTTGACAGGTGCTTTAGAGTCCCCAACGCTCAAGGATCACCACGGGGGACTTCACACATGCGCCTGGCACGTCGAACGACGCTGCCCGCACTGCCCGCGCCTCGCGTGCGCGAACGGCATCGGGAGGCGTACATACCTGACGCGGCACTGCCCTGCCGCCGCCGTCCGGACGTCTTCCAGCACCCGCTGCTGGAGAACGCCCCGGACTCCGCCGGGGTTCCCGGCACCACGCCCGAACAGCGGCGCCAGCATCTCGTCCTGCTGCGCACCGCCCGTGACCTGTGTGCCTCCTGCCCGCTGTGGGCGGAGTGCCTCCAGGACGCGGTGGCCTACGCCGAGCCCTACGGCTACGCGGCGGCCACCACCCCCGAGGACCGCCGCCGGATGCGCCGCGCCCTCGGCATCGGGGACGCCTCGGGCGACCTGCCGACGCGGGTCGCCGAGGGCGCCGACGACCAGGCCCGACGGCTGGCCCGGCTGCGCTCCCGCACCGCCGAAACGATTCGTCCCCGCCCCTCCGACCAGGGCCTGCCCAGCCTGGAGCAGATCCTCGACGCCTTCGACCTCCTCCAGGACGAGCCACCGCACGGCCCCGAGGAGCCGGAGCACCCCCTACCCACCCTCAGCACAGCAGACCCCGGGCCGACCGGGTGGCACACGGAAAGCGGGAACGAGCACATGGCAGCGGCCGGGGCCGGGGAGCGGACCCCCTTCTCGTACGAGGATCCCGCCCAGGCCGTACGACAGGCCCTGCTCGGCCCGCTGGTGCGCGCGACCCTGCCCGCGCTGGCCAGCCTGGAGCAGTTCGTCGCGATGCTGGCCTGCCTGCCCGGCAGCGACGTCCGTCCGGAGGCGCTCGGCGAGATCCGCGCCGTGAGCGCCGCCGTCACCGCCCTCGTCCCGGAGCCCGCCGACGACTCCGCGCCCGGACCCCGTCTGCTCGGCGGGTCGGTCTCGGTGGAACTCGCCACCAAGGACCCGGTGGCCGCGCTGCGCCGGGACGTGATCAACCCGCTGCTGCGCGAGCTGGCCGTGAGCCTCGGCAACATCGAGACGGTGGCGACCATGCTGGCCGCGACCGGGGACGGCGCCGACGACGGGCTCGCGACCATCCGCGGGGCCCTGCACCGGCT
This sequence comes from Streptomyces sp. NPDC127190, assembly GCF_042672505.1. Lineage (NCBI taxonomy): Bacteria > Bacillati > Actinomycetota > Actinomycetes > Kitasatosporales > Streptomycetaceae > Streptomyces > Streptomyces sp. NPDC127190. Next base: position 412,572 of record NZ_JBHXVE010000004.1, on the reverse strand, counting down.
CCACACCCACCTTCCGCACCCGGCCCCGGACGGCCCCGTCACCCATGGCACCGGCACGGCGGCCGTCCCGGAGCAGCGCCGCCGTCCCGCCACCGTGCCCAGCATCCGCGCGGCGGTGGAACGCGCGGTGGCGGCCTTCCCGGGACCGTTCTCCGCCCGCGACATCCAGCGCGCGCTGCCGCCCGGCGTCTACGGCGACCCGTCGAAGACCATCAGCAACGTCCTGTCCGCCCTGGTGAAGTCGGGCCGCCTGGAACGCGTCTCACGCGGCACCTACCAGCGGGCCGAGGACCCCCTGTCCTGACCCGCCCCTTACGACCGACGGCACTCTGCGAGGATCCCGATGACCGAACCGACGCCCCCTGCTCCCACCCCGGGCACCGACGCCCAGGTGCACGTCTTCTCCCCCAACGCCGGGCTGATCGACGGCGTCCCGGTCACCGCCCCGCCCTACGGCGACATCCAGGAGGTCATCCTGTCGATCCTCCAGCAACGGGCCCAGCAGCTCGGCGCCCCCACCCCGGCGACGATCAACGACAACCGGTACGGGGGCGCCATCCGGCTGCTGGTGCACCCGGACGGCGTGACGGAGCAGCTGGACTGAGTCGGTTCGGGTCGCTCAGAGCGCCTGCCTCGCCCCTGGGCACGACGAAGGGGCCGGCGGGATCACTTCCCGGCGGCCCCTCGTCCTGTTCCACTCGAGTCAGTCCGTCTGCTGCCGCTTCGGTCGCCACACGACCAGCGCGCTGGTCTGCTGGACCTCCTGGTACGGGACCAGGTCGCGGCGGTAGGAGGCGTGGACGGCGGCCTCGCGCTGGCGCATGGTGGCCGCCGCGCCGTCCAGGGCCGCTTCCAGTTCCGCGACGCGGGACTGGAGGGCGGCGACCTGGTTCTCCAGTTCGATGATCCGCTTGATGCCGGCCAGGTTGATGCCCTCGTCCTGCGACAGCTGCTGCACCTGGCGGAGCAGCTCGATGTCGCGGGCCGAGTAGCGGCGGCCCCGGCCGGCGGTGCGGTCGGGGGAGACCAGGCCCAGGCGGTCGTACTGGCGCAGTGTCTGCGGGTGGAGTCCGGAGAGCTGGGCCGCCACCGAGATGACGTAGACCGGGGTCTCCTCGGTCAGTTCATACGGGTTACGTCGACGGCCGTCCATCTCTCTCAAGCTCCCTTCGCAGCCTCGAACAGCTCCGCCCGCGGGTCCTCGCCCGCGGTCGCCTCGCGATACGCCTCGAGCGCGTCACGAGCCTTCCCCGACAGGTCCTTCGGAACACTCACCTCGACGGTGACCAGCAGGTCGCCGTGGGTGCCGTCCTTGCGGACCGCGCCCTTGCCGCGGGCGCGCATGGTGCGGCCGTTGGGCGTGCCGGGCGGCAGCTTCAGGGTGACGGCCGGGCCGCCCAGGGTGGGCACCCGGATCTCGCCGCCCAGGGCCGCCTCCGCGAACGTCACCGGCACGGTGACCGTCAGGTTGTCGTCCTTGCGGCCGAAGACCGGGTGGCTGCCGACGTGGACGGTCACGTACAGGTCGCCCGCCGGGCCGCCGCGCTCGCCGGGCGCGCCCTTGCCGCGCAGGCGGATGCGCTGCCCGTCGGTCACCCCGGCCGGGATGCGGACCTGCATGGTGCGCGAGGACTTCGCGCGGCCGCTGCCCTTGCACTCCATGCAGGGGTGCTCGGCGATCAGGCCGCGGCCCTTGCAGTCGGGGCAGGGGTCGGTCAGCGAGAAGCCGCCGCCGGAGCCCCGGGCGACCTGTCCGGTGCCGACGCAGGTCGGGCACACGCGCGGTGTGCCGTTCTTGTCGCCGGTGCCGGAGCAGGCCTTGCAGGGGGCCTGGGAGGACATCCGCAGCGGCACCGTGGCGCCCTCGATGGCCTCCGTGAAGCTCAGCGTCACCTCGGTGTCGACGTCCTGGCCGCGGCGCGGCTGGGTGCGGGTGGCACCGGTGCCGCCGCGGTTGAACAGGCCCCCGAAGACGTCACCGAGTCCGCCGCCGAAGCCGCCGGCCTGGGCGCCGCCCGCGCCTCCGAAGAGGTCGCCCAGGTCGAAGTTGAAGGAGCCGCCGGCGCCCGGCCCGGGGCGGAAGCCGCCGTTGCCGAACAGGGCGCGTGCCTCGTCGTACTCCTTGCGCTTCTTGGGGTCGCCGAGGACGTCGTTCGCCTCGGAGATCTCCTTGAAGCGCTCCTCGGCCTTGGCGTTGCCCTTGTTGGCGTCCGGGTGGAACTCGCGGGCGAGCTTCCGGTACGCCTTCTTGATCTCGGCCTCGGTCGCGTCCTTGGGGACGCCGAGGACCTTGTAGTAGTCCTTCTCGATGAAGTCCTTGGTGCTCATCCCCGGCGTCCCTCCTTTCCGACTGCGCCGGTTGTCACGTCAGCCCTCGTCCGGGCCACCGCTCTCCTTGTCGTCGGCCTTGTCCGCCTCGGTGGCCTTCTCCTCGGCGCCCTCGGCCTTGACCGTCTGCGCGCCGGGCTGCGGCTCGGCGACGGCCACCCGCGCGGGGCGGATGGTGCGCTCGCCGATCCGATACCCGGGCTGAAGGATCGCCACGCAGGTCGTCTCGGTGACGTCCGGCGCGTACGAGTGCATCAGGGCCTCGTGGATCGTCGGGTCGAAGGGCTCGCCCTCCTTGCCGAACTGCTGGAGGCCCATCTTGGCCGCGACGGTCTCCAGCGACTCGGCCACCGACTTGAAGCCGCCGACCAGTTCGCCGTGTTCCCGGGCGCGGCCGATGTCGTCCAGGACCGGCAGCAGCTCGGTCAGGAGGTTCGCGATGGCGATCTCCCGCACCGCGACCCGGTCCCGGTCGACGCGCCGGCGGTAGTTCTGGTACTCGGCCTGGAGGCGCTGGAGGTCCAGCGTGCGCTCGTTGAGCGCCGTGCGCACCTGGTCCAGCTGGGCCACCAGGCCCGCGTCTGCACTTACGTCCCCGGCCGGGGCCGCCCCCTCCTCGGGGGCGGCCTTCGACTCGGCGTCGTCGGGGGTGGCGCCGGAGGGGACGTCGGACTCCTCCTCGAAGCCCGGGGTCTCCTCCGTCACGCGGCACCGTCCTTGCGCTCGTCGTCCACGATCTCGGCGTCCACCACGTCGTCGTCGGCCTTGGGGGCCTCGGCGCCGGCGGCGGCCTGCGCGGCCTGGGCGTCGGCGTACATGGCCTGGCCGAGCTTCTGCGAGACGGCCGCGACCTTCTCGGTGGCGGTGCGGATCTCGGCGGTGTCCTCGCCCTTGAGCTTCTCCTTCAGCTCGGCGACGGCGGACTCCACCTCGGTCTTGACCTCACCGGGGACCTTGTCCTCGTTGTCCTTGAGGAACTTCTCGGTCTGGTAGACCAGCTGCTCGCCCTGGTTGCGGGCCTCGGCGGCCTCGCGGCGCTTGTGGTCCTCCTCCGCGTAGCGCTCGGCCTCCTCGCGCATGCGGTCGACCTCGTCCTTCGGCAGCGAGGAGCCGCCGGTGACGGTCATCTTCTGCTCCTTGCCCGTGCCCAGGTCCTTGGCGGTCACGTGCATGATGCCGTTGGCGTCGATGTCGAAGGAGACCTCGATCTGCGGGACGCCGCGCGGCGCCGGCGGCAGACCGGTCAGCTCGAACATGCCGAGCTTCTTGTTGTACGCCGCGATCTCGCGCTCGCCCTGGTAGACCTGGATCTGCACGGACGGCTGGTTGTCCTCGGCCGTGGTGAAGATCTCGGAGCGCTTGGTCGGGATCGTGGTGTTGCGCTCGATCAGCTTGGTCATGATGCCGCCCTTGGTCTCGATGCCGAGGGACAGCGGGGTGACGTCGAGGAGAAGGACGTCCTTCACCTCACCCTTGAGGACACCGGCCTGGAGCGAGGCGCCGATGGCGACGACCTCGTCCGGGTTCACGCCCTTGTTGGCCTCCTTGCCGCCGGTCAGCTCCTTGACGAGCTCGGCGACGGCGGGCATACGGGTGGAGCCACCGACGAGGACGACGTGGTCGATCTCGTTGATGGAGATGCCGGCGTCCTTGATGACGTTGTGGAACGGCGTCTTGCAGCGCTCCAGCAGGTCCGCGGTCAGCTGCTGGAACTGGGCGCGGGTGAGCTTCTCGTCCAGGTGCAGCGGGCCCTCGGCGGACGCGGTGATGTAGGGCAGGTTGATCGAGGTCTCGGTGGACGAGGACAGCTCGATCTTGGCCTTCTCGGCGGCCTCGCGGAGGCGCTGGAGAGCCATCTTGTCCTTGGACAGGTCCACGCCGTGGCCGGACTGGAACTGCTTGACCAGGTAGTCGACGACACGCTGGTCCCAGTCGTCACCACCGAGGTGGTTGTCACCGTTGGTGGCCTTCACCTCGACGACGCCGTCGCCGATCTCCAGCAGGGACACGTCGAAGGTGCCGCCGCCGAGGTCGAAGACGAGGATCGTCTGGTCGTCCTTGTCGAGGCCGTAGGCGAGCGCGGCCGCGGTCGGCTCGTTGACGATGCGCAGGACGTTCAGACCGGCGATCTCGCCGGCCTCCTTGGTCGCCTGGCGCTCGGAGTCGTTGAAGTAGGCCGGGACGGTGATGACCGCGTCGGTCACCTTCTCGCCCAGGTAGGCCTCGGCGTCCCGCTTCAGCTTCTGAAGGATGAACGCGGAGATCTGCTGCGGGTTGAAGTCCTTCCCGTCCAGCGCGATCTTCCAGTCGGTGCCCATGTGGCGCTTCACGGAACGGATGGTCCGGTCCACGTTGGTGACGGCCTGGCGCTTGGCCACCTCACCGACGAGCACCTCGCCGTTCTTGGCGAAGGCGACGACGGACGGCGTGGTCCTGGCGCCCTCGGCGTTGGTGATGACGGTGGGCTCGCCGCCTTCCAGAACGCTGACGACGGAGTTAGTCGTGCCCAGGTCGATGCCGACCGCACGTGCCATGGTTGATTCCTCCAGCTGACTTGAGTGGAACAGGCTCAAGTGTGCCCGAGCGATGCGCCGGGGTCAACAGACCTGAGTCAGCCGGACTCAACTCTTATCCGTTCCTTACACGCAACTGGCTCCGCACCTGCCCTCTGACCTGCGAAGACGGAGCCTGTCGAGGCGCCTGGGCAGGGATACGGACACGGATACGAGCCAGCACCAGAACGGTGAGCAGCGCCCCGCCGGCCACCCAGAGCGCGGCCTCCCGCCCCGCCCACCCGGTGTGCACGAGCACCCCGACGGTCACCGCCGCGAAGGCGCCGGCCCCCAGCAGCACCACCGCCCCCGGCGGGGTCAGCCCGAGCCGCCGCAGCCGGTGCGCGAGATGGTCCGGGCCGCGCCGCAGCAGCGCGCGCCGGGACAGCCGCCGTACCAGCACCACCAGGACCGCGTCCGCGAGGGCGACCGCGCCGAGGCAGAACACCACCGCCGCGCTCGGCCCGAGGCCGTACCCCGCGCGCGTGAAGACCACGGACGACGACAGCAGGAACCCGGTGAACAGCGAGCCGCACGCGCCGAGCCCGATCCGCGCGGGATGCCAGTTGTGCATCAGGAAGCCGGTGAGCGCGGCCGCGAACACGCTGAGCAGCACCGCGAGCCCGTCCATCACCTCGGCCGCGGCCAGGGCACCGGCCCCGAAGGCGGTCACCACGCCGACCGTCCCGGCCAGCCCGTCCGCATGGTCGAGCCCCTTGAAGGCGAGCGACGCGAGGACGATCCAGCCGACCGCGAGGATCCCGCCGGGTACCCCGGTCTCGTCGTACGGCACCACACAGACGGCCGCCACCGCCGTACCGACGGCCAGTACGCGCGCGCGAAGCCGCCAGACGTCGGCCACCAGGCCCAGCGCGGCGAGAGCGGCGGCGGCGACGAGCAGCCGCACGACCCCCTCGCCGAGCGGGGCGACCCGGGTCCACTCACCCACCCAGGCCACCAGACAGGTGACGGCCACGACGGCGAGCCCGCCGAGCAGGGGCAGGGGCCGCTGCCGGCGCCGGTCCACGATGCCCGCCCGCAGCGCGGGCACCCGGAGCAGCGCCGCCAGTACGGCGGCGAGAAGTAGGGCGGCGGTGGCGGCGGCGATCCCGTAGAGCACGGCTCTAAGGTAGGGGCGAATGTAGCAAATCGGGATGAATAACACGATCCGATTGGAGCGCGGCGACCCAGATCACTCCGCGCTCTACTGCATCCCGAAGGAAGATGGGGGTAGTCTCAAACGGACTACCTAAGTTACCGCTTAGTAATGTCCGCCCGACAGCACCGATAGTTCCCCGATAGTTCAGGCCGCTTCAGGAGCCCCAATGCAACTCGCCGCGATCATCGTGTCGCTGGTCCTGATCGTGGTCGGCGTGGCACTGTTCGGCCGCGCCCTCCTACAGATCTTCAACTTCATGCGGCTCGGCCAGCCGGTCCCGGCCGGGACCAGGACCGACGATCCCGCCCAGCGCACCGTCACGGTGGCCAAGGAGTTCCTCGGCCACACCCGGATGAACCGCTGGGGCGTCGTCGGTGTGGCGCACTGGTTCGTGGCGGTGGGCTTCTTCACCCTGCTGCTGACGATCGTCAACGCGATCGGACAGCTGTTCAAGGCGGACTGGATCCTGCCGGTCCTCGGCGAGTGGGCGCCGTACAACATCTACGTCGAGTTCATCGGCACGATGACGGTCGTCGGCATCCTCGTCCTGATCGTGATCCGCCAGCTGAGCCACCCGCGCACCCCCGGGCGCAAGTCCCGCTTCGCCGGCTCGAACTTCGGCCAGGCGTACTTCGTCGAGGCCGTCATCCTCATCGTCGGCGTCTGCATCTTCATGCTGCACGCCCTGGAGGGCGCCCAGCACCACGTGGACGGCTACGAGGCCTCGTTCTTCATCTCGTACCCGGTCGTCGCGGCGCTGAAGGGCCTGAGCGTCGGCACGCTCCAGAACCTCACCTACTTCTTCGCCGGCCTGAAGATCGCGACCTCCTTCATCTGGATGATCACGGTCGCCCTGAAGACGGACATGGGTGTCGCCTGGCACCGGTTCCTGGCCTTCCCGAACATCTGGTTCAAGCGGAACGCCGACGGTTCCACCTCGCTGGGCGAGCTGCTGCCGATGACCTCGGGCGGCAAGCCGATCAACTTCGAGGACCCGGGCGAGGACGACGTCTTCGGCGTCTCCCAGATCGAGCACTTCTCCTGGAAGGGCCTGCTGGACTTCTCCACCTGCACCGAGTGCGGCCGCTGCCAGTCGCAGTGCCCGGCGTGGAACACCGGCAAGCCGCTCTCCCCGAAGCTGCTGATCATGTCCCTGCGGGACCACGCGCACGCCAAGGCGCCGTACCTGCTGGCCGGCGGCGGCAAGACCGTGGAGGGCGAGGAGAAGGCGTCCGAGGAGGCCCTGAAGGACGTCCCCGCGGCCGCCCTGGCCGAGGCCGAGCGCCCGCTGATCGGCACCGCCGAGGAGAACGGCGTCATCGACCCGGACGTGCTGTGGTCCTGCACCACCTGCGGCGCCTGTGTCGAGCAGTGCCCGGTGGACATCGAGCACGTCGACCACATCGTCGACATGCGCCGCTACCAGGTCATGATCGAGAGCGCCTTCCCCTCCGAGGCGGGCACCATGCTCAAGAACCTGGAGAAGAAGGGCAACCCCTGGGGCCTGGCCAAGAAGCAGCGCCTGGAGTGGACCAAGGAGGTCGACTTCGAGGTCCCGGTGGTCGGCAAGGACATCGAGGACCTGTCCGAGGTCGAGTACCTGTACTGGGTCGGCTGCGCGGGCGCCCTGGAGGACCGCGCCAAGAAGACCACGAAGGCCTTCGCCGAGCTGCTGCACATCGCGGGCGTCAAGTTCGCGATCATGGGCGGCGACGAGAAGTGCACCGGTGACTCCGCCCGCCGCCTGGGCAACGAGCCCCTGTTCCAGGAGCTCGGCATGGAGAACGTGATGGCCCTGAACACGGCGTTCGGCGAGGAGCTGGACGACGAGGGCAAGGTCACCGCGGAGTCCAGGAAGCCGAAGTCGGCGAAGAAGATCGTCGCCACCTGCCCGCACTGCCTCAACACGCTCGGCAACGAGTACCCGCAGCTCGGCGGCGACTACGAGGTCATCCACCACACCCAGCTGCTCCAGCACCTGGTGGACGAGGGCAAGCTGATCCCGGTCACCCCGGTCGAGGGCATCATCACCTACCACGACCCCTGCTACCTGGGCCGCCACAACAAGATCTACACGCCTCCGCGCGAGATCATCGGCAAGGTCCCGGGCCTGCGCAACGAGGAGATGCACCGCCACAAGGAGCGCGGCTTCTGCTGCGGCGCCGGCGGCGCCCGGATGTGGATGGAGGAGCGGATCGGCAAGCGCATCAACAACGAGCGCGTCGACGAGGCCCTCTCCCTCAACCCGGACATCGTCTCCACCGCCTGCCCGTTCTGCCTGGTCATGCTGACCGACTCGGTCAACGGCAAGAAGAACGACGGTACGGCGAAGGAGTCCATCCAGGTCGTGGACGTCGCCCAGCTGCTGCTGGACTCCGTCAGGACGCCGGTCGACCCGGCGGGCGAGGCGGAGCAGGAGAGCGAGCCGGAGCCGGAGCCGGTGAAGTAACCCCGCGCCGGTGAGCTGACCACCGGTCCGACAGACGCACGGCGCCCCCTGACCCGCACAGGCAGGGGGCGCCGTCGCGTCTGCCGCTATGGCAGCCGGCTACGGCCGCCGATTAAGGCTGCCGGCTACGACCGCCGATTACGGCTGCCGATTACGGCCGCCCTCTCACTCGCTCTTCGGCGCGGCCTGCTGGACGACCTCGAAGGACCACAGGGTGGACCCGGAGGCGGCCGGCTTGGGCCGCTCGGCGCCCTCGCCGCCGCCCTGGTGCGCTGCCTTCATCGGCCCCTCCATCCAGGCCTGGAAGGACTCCTCGTCGCGCCAGCGGGTGTAGACGAGGTACTGGTCGGTGCCCTCGACCGGGCGCAGCAGCTCGAACCACTCGAACCCGTCGGAGCTCTCCACCGCGTGGGCCCGCGAGGCGAACCGCTTCTCCAGCACCTCCCGCTGCTCGGCGGGCACGGTCAACACGTTGATCTTCACTACGCTCATGCGCCCATCCTGGCCCAGACCCGGCCCCGGCACAGGCTCGGGGTCACTCCCGCCACGCCGCCGCATGGATCAGAGGGCGGATATCGGCCAGGCCGACCTGGACTCGGCGGCGAGGAACCGTACGCCGTGCGCAGCCTGACGCACCCTCAGCGGGCCGGGCCTGCGGCCCTTAAGGGACCGGCGTCGGCCCCTTAGGGGATGTCACAGGTCGGCCGCAAACCCGGCCCCGGACCGCCGGGCCCGGCACGTCGTCCCCCGGGACCAGGTACGTTCGATGACGTGGCTGGATTCAGGATCGGAGGCGGGGGCCGGGACAACCGCACCCCCCAGGGACAACAGGCGCCGCAGGGACCGTCGTACGGCCGGCAGGGCCCACCGCACGGGCAGCCCTCGGGGCCGTCGTACGGCTACCCGTCGGCACCCCAGCCGCCGCACCAGCAGCCGTACGGTTACGGCGCCCAGGGCGGCGGTCGCGGTGGCCACGGCAGTCACAACGGCGGGTACGGGTACCAGGCCGGCGACGGCCCGGAGTACTTCGGCGACGCCGACCCCGGGGGCTACCCGAACGGGTCGGCGGGCGCACCGGGCCCGGACCCCTACGCGGCCGACAGCCCGGGTCACACCCAGGCCTTCTCGATCGACGAGGCCGCCGGCTACACGCAGGGCGCGACCTACCAGGCCGGCTCGGCCGCCGCGCCCGCGGCCCCGCTGGGCCCGCCGCTGCACTGGAAGGACCTGCTGAAGGGGATCGTCACCGCCCCCGACCCGACCTTCCTGCGGATGCGGGACTACACGATGTGGACCCCGGCCCTCATCGTCACCTTCCTCTACGGCCTGCTCGCCGTCTTCGGCTTCGACAACGCCCGCCAGGACGCGATCAACGCGACGCTGTCCAACGCGGTGCCGATCGTGCTGATCACGGCGGTCGTGATGGTGCTGAGCATGTTCATCCTGGGCGTGGTCACCCACACGCTGGCCCGCCAGCTCGGCGGTGACGGCGCCTGGCAGCCCACGGTGGGCCTCTCCATGCTGATCGCGTCCCTCACGGACGCGCCCCGCCTGATCGTGGCCATGTTCTTCGGCGGCGACGCCGGCTTCGTCCAGGTGCTCGGCTGGGCCACCTGGATCGGCGCGGGCGCCCTGCTGACCATGATGGTCTCCCGCTCCCACGACCTGCCCTGGCCGAAGGCGCTGGGCGCGTCGGCGATCCAGCTGATCGCGCTGCTGTCGATCGTGAAGCTGGGCACGTTCTAGTCCAGGTGGCATGCGAGAGGGCCCCCGGCGACACCGCCGGGGCCCTCTCACACGTCCGGAACACTCAGGCGTCGAGAACCTGCCCGGCCCGCTTCACCACGGGCGGCTCGACGCTCCACGGGAAGTTGATCCACTCGTCGGTGCGCTTCCAGACGTACTCGCACTTCACGAGGGAGTGGGACTTCTCATAGATCACCGCGGAGCGCACCTCGGCGACGGTGTCGAGGCAGAAGTCACGCACCAGCTTCAGCGTCTTGCCGGTGTCGGCGACGTCGTCGGTGATCAGCACCTTCTTGTCGGAGAAGTCGATGACGTTGGGGACCGGAGCCAGCATGACCGGCATCTCCAGGGTCGTCCCCACGCCGGTGTAGAACTCGACGTTCACCAGGTGGATGTTCTTGCAGTCCAGGGCGTAGGCGAGCCCGCCCGCGACGAACACGCCACCCCGGGCGATGCTGAGCACGATGTCCGGCTCGTACCCGTCGTCGGCGATGGTCTGTGCCAGCTCGCGGACGGCGGCGCCGAACCCCTCGTACGTCAGATTCTCGCGCACTTCACTCATGTCGCTGTGGCCCTCACACCTGGGTCCGATGGAAATTGACGTAGGACCGAGAGGCGGTCGGTCCGCGCTGGCCCTGGTACCGGGAGCCGTACCGCTCGCTGCCGTACGGGAACTCGGCCGGCGAGCTGAGCCGGAACATGCACAGCTGCCCGATCTTCATACCGGGCCACAGCTTGATCGGCAGGGTGGCGAGGTTGGACAGCTCCAGGGTGACATGGCCGCTGAAGCCGGGGTCGATGAACCCGGCGGTGGAGTGGGTGACCAGCCCGAGCCGCCCGAGCGAGCTCTTGCCCTCCAGCCGTGACGCGAGATCGTCCGGCAGGCTGATGACCTCGTACGTCGACGCGAGCACGAACTCACCGGGATGCAGGATGAACGGCTCGTCGCCCTCCGGCTCCACCAGCCGCGTCAGGTCGGGCTGCTCGACCGAGGGGTCGATGTGCGGGTACCGGTGGTTCTCGAACACCCGGAAGTAGCGGTCCAGCCGTACGTCGATGCTCGACGGCTGCACCATGGATTCGTCATAGGGATCGATCCGTACCCGCCCGGCGTCGATCTCGGCCCGGATGTCCTTGTCTGAGAGAAGCACGTAGCGAGGATACGCAAGGCGCGCGGAGCCGTGACAATCGTGACGACTCCGCGCGCCCGGCACGTGACCTTCCGTGCAGCCGCAGCTGTCTCTCCGGCTACCTCTTCGGCTACCTCTTCACCAGGACGACCGGCACCGCACTGCGGAGCCGGGCGCACCGGGGACACCTCATGAGCCGGCCGGGGCCGAGCCGCTCGGCCTGCTGCATCGGGAACGAAGCGGTGCTGAAGACGTGCCCATCCGCACAGCGGACGACGGTGCGTTCCATCAAGTCCCTTAAGTCCCTTCCCCAAGAGCCTCGTCGGGCGTACCGACCCGACGACAAAAGCCACATTACGGGATCAAAGAGAGGACTCTCCAGGCGGCACTCCGACCCCACCCGGACCCGCCACCAGGCCCCCACCGTACGCCCCAACTCCGGTCCCCCGCAGCCGGATCCCCCCGCTGAAACACACTCAGACCCCCGGGGGTCGAGCACCGGGGGCCTGCGATGAGGTACAGTGAGCGAGCGTCGGACACCGACCCCTCCGGGGCCCGGTTCCGTACTTACGCGGGTGTAGTTTAATGGTAGAACATCAGCTTCCCAAGCTGAGAGCGCGAGTTCGATTCTCGTCACCCGCTCCAGAGAAAAACCCCAGGTCAGTGGCCTGGGGTTTGTTTGTTTCAAGAGCAGGTTGGGGTGTCGCTATTCACGGTCCATGGCCGGGACACCGGCCCGGCCCTCCATCAGGCAGAGCCAGTAGACCGGTTCGTGTCGTTCGATTCACGCGGCAGGTTGCGATGGTCGTCCGTCATAGTCCAATTACGTAGCGTCGTAACTGCTCCTACCGCGGCGAAGCACAGCCCTGCCGTCGTACCGAACGCGCCCCCCGCGTAAAGGATCAAGTCAGCGATGCCCGTCCCGGTCGCGTACTTGAGAGCGGCGACGCACACGGCGACCAGCAGGGAGAAGAGCACGATCACCAGAAGCCAGAGTGCCCAGGCGACGGACCGGGACAGGCGCGTGGGGTCGGTGGTGGTCATGATCGGGGCTTCCTTTCGCTGTCCCGAGAGGAGGGCGAGGCGCTCGCCAGCTGGTCGACGAGCAGCCCTCGTGCGTAGGTGATGGCTGCCGCCAGTTCCCGGTGGGCATCGGAGCGCTCGCCGAGGAGCGTCAGCAGTTCGGCGATCTCCTGCTGCACGTCGAGGGGCGGAAGCAGGACTTCCTGGCGCCCCAGTGCGTCCTTGGTGATGAACGGAGCCGCAGTGGCGGCCGCTCGATCCCTGACCCAGTTCACGGCGTCTGGACGGCTCAGCACGGCGAGCAGGTAGGGAGGCAGGACTCCGACGTCCTGGCGGCAGCGGAGCCTGATCACGTTGGAGCTCATGAGCCACCCCGTCTGGTCCCCCCGCACCATGGCCGGTGGCCCCATGGCGCCCGAGCGGACACAGACGAGGTCACCTGGCGCGAGTCGGTAGCGCGTCAGCCGTTCTGCGAGCTCCGGCGAAACGCGCTCGTCGGCGCTGTCGGTCACCCGCCCGTCCCGCAGGTGTTTAGGGAAGACGACCGGCACCACGCCGTACGGAGTCCGGTCCCGCGGCGCCAGCAGCGCGTGCGACGGGCCGGTCTGGATCTCGCATAGCTCCGCGAGCGTGGCCCTGTGCCGAGGCGCCTGACGCACCCGGCTGGTCTCCAGCTCGGCGAGCAGGCCGACGGTGCGCTCGTCCAGTTCGGCGCATCTCTCCCTCAGCCACGACACCTCGGCCCAGGCTTCCGCCTCCGCCATACCGGCCGTGCCGGAGTCCGGGGCCGGCGACCGACCGATGTGGTCGATCGGATTGAGCGAGTAGTCGTTGCGGCGCAGCGCCTCCTTGTCGACGCGCGCGCTGGGTACGGTCGCCGGAGGTGGGTCGTCCGGTCGGGCAGGTCCTTCCCAGGGGCTGAGAGCCAGGTACGAGTCGAGGACGGCTTGGACGTCGTCGTAGGCGAGCACTCTGCGCCCGCCGCGCCGCATGGCGCCCAGGTCCCGCGCGTCCAGGAACAGGACATGGTCACCGGCGTCGGCCGGGTGCCGCAGCAGCCACACGCACACGGGTACCGGGGTGCCGGAGAAGAGTTTGTCGGGTAGCGCGACAACGCACTCCACGACACCCTGCTCCACCAGTGCCCGACGGATCGCCCGCTCCGCCGCGTTCCCGGAGTTGCCGGCCTTGTTCGGCATGACCACCGCTGCGCGCCCGCCCTCGGCCAGGACGGACAAGGCGTACTGGGGATAGGCAAGGTTGTCATTGCCTACCGGAGGAGCCCCATAGGGCCAGTGCCCGGTGCGCGTTGTCTCCTGCGAGGTGTCCTTCATATTGAAGGGCGGGTTGGTGAGAACCAGATCGACCGGCTCCTGGGGCCAGTTCTCCTCCCAGGGACGCCCGCGTGTCTTCAGCTGCAGAGCGAACGGGACTCCGCGCAACGCCAGGCCCATACTGGCCAGCGACAACGTCACTCGCTTCGGCGTCTGTCCCAGCAGCCTGGGCAAGGGAGCGTCGGCGGCGCCGGGCCTGCGTCTCGCCCACATGGCGGTGTCGGCTGCCGCGCCGAGGAGTTCCCCACCACGGAAGTACAGGTCGTACACGCTGCTCGGGGGGCTTTTCCTGGCCGCCCGCCCCAACGCCGCCATCAGGCGTGCCACCGGGAGTGGTGTGAAGAATTCCCGGCTGCGCAGCTGCGCGCGCTCCTCGTAGTCCTCGATCAACAGCTGGAAGGCATTCGGGCCGAGCGCACCGACCAGTCGGACGACCTGCGCGAGGTCCTGGAACCGCCGGGGCTCCAGGCGAGCGAGTGCATTCTGCATCTCGGGCAGCGATCCCATGCCGCGCAGCACCGCGTCCGTTTCCGAGCCGACCAGCTTGAGCAGGGCGATGCTGGACCGCGGCTCGGCACCGGTCATGACGTACGCCTGCACCTTCTGCCAGCAGCCCGGGCTCGTCTCCCGCAGGAAGAGCAACGCGGCCAGCAGGCTCAGATAGGTGACCGCCTGATCCGCGCCTCCCACCCGCTCGGCCAGGGGCCCCATGAGCTTGCGGACGATCTCGGCATCCCGCGGATCCGGCCTTTCGCAGGGACCGAGCGTGGGCCCGGCGTGCTCTCGCGCCGTCCCCTCCCGCGCGACGGAGGTGCCCGGCCAGTGCCGCCGCGCCCGGTCTCCGTAGGTGGTGAGTTCGCCCTCCCCCGATTCCCGGCGGTGCGACGGCACCCGCCTTCCATCGAGCCAGCCGAGGATCTCGGACGCGTTGAAGTAGTCCTGGCCAGCGGTACGTCGGGGGGTGGGAAAGTCCGCCGCCCGCCGCTCCCATGTGGTGACCGCCGCGCGTGTCACCCCTGCCATGGCCGCAATCTCCGTGCGCGTCAGAAGGCGATCACCGTCAGACATGCCCGTTCTGTTCTTCATCACGCCTCGTATTCCTTCGAAGTAGCCCTGGAGTGGCGTTCGTTGGGCATGAGCCTAGGGCGGTCGTCGCGCTGCCGTCTCATGAGTACTTCAAGTACTCAGATACCGGCTCCTGGCGCACCCGTGAACGGGCCAAGAGCAAGACGCCAGTTTTGTACATATTCGACTCTCTCTGCTCTCGCCATCGACGCTGGTTCCCGGCCTAAGGATGACGACGGGCTTAACATTTCGGATGAGGCGGCAGCTTGTGGCGACATCGATCCCCGCTGCGAGGAAGGCTTACGCAAGCGGTGCCAGCCCGGGATGTCGACCGCAGCGATCCACTCCATCGGGCTGCCTCCCCACCTCGGGCAGCAGGGTCCTCGCATTGAGGACCGAGGTCTTTACCCGGCGAGGTAAAAACGTCGATCTTGAGCCGCTGAATCTCGCCGCGCTCGCCACCTTGGGTACCAGGCTGCCCGTCGTGGAGATCGAAGTCTGCAGCGTAAAACCAGCTTTTTGTGATCTCCCAAACCAGGGCAGAGAATCGACATCCATGTGCAGTCGCGACGACTTCCCCCCAGTCGGCCTACATGTCGACGAGTCCCGAGCACAGAGAAGGCGACGCAGGCACGACACTCCTGCGCCTCGCGACCTCGTGCCCACAGCGTGCCCTTCAGAGCGGGCAACCACGGTCAGCAGCGGTGCCACCAGGCCCACCACTCCTGCCGCAACACAACGAATTCGCCCCGTTCAGCAGCCATACCGCCACGCAAGCGCTGTCGCTTCCCAAGCTGAGAGCGCGAGTTCGATTCTCGTCACCCGCTCTGTGATTAAGGCCCAGGTCAGAGACCTGGGCCTTGTTTGTCGTGCGGCGCGACAGGTGGGCTCATGCCACAGGCATGCCGGTTCCGCACCACAAGGTGCACCACAGAGTCCCCCCCGTCAGTGGCGCCGCCGCCTGCCTTGGGCCGGTGGGGTTCGTAGGAGCCGATCAGCCATGCGAGTGTTGCAACCCTCTCTCAACCTGTAGTAGTTCTTATACATGAGCGAGCAGGTACACAACAGGCTGGCCGTGGTTCGCGCCGAGCGGAAGGTGTCGCGGCAGAGCCTGGCTGAAGCGGTGGGAGCGCACTACCAGACCATCGGCTACATCGAGCGGGGGCAGTACAACCCGAGCCTCGACCTGGCACTGAAGATCGCGAGGTTCTTCGAGCTGCCGGTGGAGGCACTGTTCTCACTCGACCCGTTCCGGCCGCTCACGGATGAGATCTACGGGAGGAAAACGTCATGACCACGACGCCGCTCACGCGCTACGACCGCAGCATGCTGCGGCTGATGAACGATCGCCGAGGCCGGCCCCTGTACGCCACGGCCGCCCGGCGCCGCTCGGTCGTGGCCGCGCACCTGGTACTGACCGCAGCCATCGGCGCTCTCATGGCCTACAGCTTGCTCACGGAGGGCAAACCGATCTGGGCCGTCATCGTCATGCTGGTGCTGCTGCTGCCGTGGATGGTCGCGACCGGGGCGATCAATGCGGCGACCCGTGGCCTGCTCGAACTGCGCGGACGAGCACTGGACGAACGGCAACTGGCCGAACGCGCTCGGGTGCAGGCCTACGCCCACCGCATGATGACCCTGCTCCTCGCCGCAACCGCCGTCGGCCTGTTGATCACGGGCGCGACAATCGGTCATGCCCCGACGACGTACGCCGCGCCTGCATTCATCGCTGCCCTCGCAGTGCACTGGCTGATGCCCTTGTGGGTGGCCGGCCTGACGACTCAGGACGAACCGGCCGAGGACGACGCCCCCACGGCCTGACCAGTTCGCTACGCCCGGCCGACACATCGCCACCGCGCAGAAAGCGCCAGCGGCCCGGCGACCCGAACACTCAGAGGCCGGCCGGAGCGCGCAGCCACAGCCACGGTTGCTGTACAGCAGGGGAGTACAGCAACCACCGCAACCACAGCCGCCCACCCGCCGTCGTGGCCAACGTCGTCGGCTGAGGACTCGAACCTCCAAGACTGAGCTTCCGCTCAGGGGTTCTTCGGGGCGAACGGGTCGTGCCATGCGCGTGCCAGATCGTGCGGGCACCACGGGAAACAGCGGGGAGTGGCCACGGGTGCGATCTGCATCCAACACCGCTTCGCCGCAGGTCAGTCAGCAACTGCCCCAGAAAACCCACGCTTCCCAAGCTGAGGC
Source organism: Streptomyces sp. NPDC127190 (assembly GCF_042672505.1). Taxonomy (NCBI): domain Bacteria; kingdom Bacillati; phylum Actinomycetota; class Actinomycetes; order Kitasatosporales; family Streptomycetaceae; genus Streptomyces; species Streptomyces sp. NPDC127190. The sequence goes on along the minus strand of NZ_JBHXVE010000004.1, from coordinate 395,584 downwards.
CCCACCGCAGTTGAGGGCCCGTCAGTCCAGCCAGATTTCCGTCTCGTTCAGCCCGGTTCAACGGCGGTCAGCCGAGACGTGGAGCCGATCCCGGCTCGGCATCGACCCGCCAATGAACGCAGGTGAACGCCCCTGCACGTCCTGCGCTGCCCCACCAGCACAGTTGGAAAGCGTGCGTCCGCTCCACCGGCAGTCGTCATGCTCGGTGCGCGGCTGGGAGTGGAGCGCCCACGGGTTCGTTCCAGTGGTCCGTGCGGGAGTTGCTGACCCCGTCCGCCTCATGAGCTCTTCGGACCACTACGTCGAGTGGCACCTGCCTGGCTGTGACCCGATCCTGGAACTGGGCGTGGCGCCCGCGTGGCTCCAGGCCGGCGAGCAGATTCCGACCACAGGACGGAGAACGATCATGGCCAACGTCACATGCTTTTCGGTCCGCCCAGAACCACAGTCCATTCCGCCCGACGGGACGGTCTTTTTCAGCGTAGGCCCGGATGATCTTCTCGGCGGCGCCGCGATCACGGCCACTGTCCAGGCAGGCTCAGGCTCGGGAAGGCCCGTGTTTGCCGAGGTGACACAGCTGGCCACGCGGAGTCAGAGCGACTCTCCTACACCTACGACGAGCCACTTCCTCGACATCGTCGTCAGGAACAACGGTCACGTCGGCGACGGCGCCGCGACCATCGACTTCTACGAAGTTTTCATCACCTCTGTCACTCCGTAGCTCGCTCCGGCGGGGGCTTCAGACAGTGCTGCGAGGGGAGTGTGGACAGAGCCGGGGATGCAACTGCTCGACAGAGCTGGACACCTCGGAGCCGGCCGCGCGTCTGAGACCCGATCCTCGCTGATCCCGGACAGCGGGATCAGCGAACTCGGCGGCCACGGTAGTCCCCGCTCCCTGGCCGGCGAGGTCGATCGCCGCAGCGTCACCGGCTTCGGGAAGATCTCGGTGTCCGAGAACCTCAGCTGTCGGTCTTGACCGGTGCCGGGCGGGGTGTCTTGCCGTGCTGGTCCACGACTGCACGCTTCATGACAGCGTCGGTGCCGTACAGCGTGTCGGTCGTGATGCCCTTGGCCTTGTCATGCGTGATGTACGAGCGCGAGCCGAGGTAGGCGAGTGTGGCCTTGTCGAAGATCCACTCGTCGCGTGTCGCGGAGGCGTCCTCGCGCGTGACACCGATGCCGTGACGGCCGGCGGCGTCGACGGCGTCGGGGATCACGGTCACACCGGGTATCCGCTCGACCGCCTTGTAGAGGGCGGAGGCATTCGCGGGCGGCATGATCGTCGAGCTGAGCAGGCTGCCGATCGTCCCGAAGACGGCCTGGTCCTTCGACGTACCCTTCTTCGCCGAGGTCTGGGCGTAGAGCAGCTTGAGCAGGGCGTCGGGGTCGGTGGGCAGCGAGGCCAGCCACTTGTGCGTGGGGCGGTCGATGCCCGCCGGCACGGGAACGGTGGATTCGACGGGGATCTCCTCGCCCGGCATCACGGCGTCCTTACCGGTCTCTCGGAGCCAGCCCGTCCTGGTGACGGGGCGGGGGCTCTGCGACGTCCAGGACTCCCGCGTGTGCAGGGCGCCGAGCCGCACAGGGCCGTTGAAGGTGCCCGTGTTCTCGCGGACCAGGGTCTTCACGTAGACGAACTGGTCGTCCTTCACCGGTGTCGCATCGGTTTCCATGGCCGCGGCAGCGATCCGGTCGAGGGTGACGGACGCACTGTTCACCTTGGCGGCCCCGGTGTTGGCTCCGGCCGCCGGAGAGGAGTCGTGACCACCACCGGAGAGCGTGATGACGAGCGCCCCGGCCAGCGCCATCGAAGCGATGGGCAACACCAGTGCCGGGCGCCGCAGTCGGCGGATGCGCGGTGCCGGGCTCGCCTGCGCGGAGGAAGTGAGGTCGCGGTCGATCTGCTGCATCAGAACTTCCTTGTAATGGAGATGACTGCTCGGCGAGAGGTCCCATTCGGTGGGAGCCGCCAGCAGCTCCTCGGCCTCACTCCGGGGCGAACCGGCGTGGTGCAGGTTGTCGGCGTTCATGGGGTGTCCTCCTGCAGAAACAGGGCCGCGAACGCGGCCTCACTCTCCATCTCTCCGCGAGGGCTCCGCGGTTCCGCCTTTCCGCGGCCGGGTTGACCGGAGCTGAGCCGGGCCAGTCGCGCCCGGGCTCGCGACAGCCGCGAACGCACGGTGCCGACCGGGATGCCGAGGGCCTCGGCGGCCTGCCGATAGTCCAGCCCGGCCGCAACGCACAGGGCGAACACCTCCCTGTCCTGGCGCCGAAGTCGGCGAAGTGCTTCGTGGACCGCCGCGAGGCGGCGCGCGTCGTCGATCCGACCTGCTGTCTCGTCCGCGAAGTCCTCGACCGGAGGTGGGGGCGGCTGACGGGCCAGGAAGGAAAGCCGACGGCGCAGACCACGGTTGGCGTTGTGTGCCTTGTGCGTGGCGATGCCGAGCAGCCAGGGTTTGAGCGAACCGCCCTCGGGCTCCACTGCCTCCCGGGTACGCCAAGCAGCGAGGAAGGTCTCGGACATGGCTTCCTCGGCCTCTGACCAGTTGCCTGTCAGCCTCAGGGCATGGTTGTAGACCGCCCGCGCGTACTCGTCGTACAGGCCGGCGAACGCCGCACGGTCCCCTGCCCGTATGCGCGCACGCAACGACTCTCCTGGTTCTGTATGCCTCACACTCGTTACTCACTCCGCACGCGCACGAGTTCCTGTGGCCTTCGCCACACCCGGCCCGGGGGAGGCTCAGCGCCGACCTCTGCCTACAGCGTGCCCGCACGAGGGGAAGGCTGCGGTCAACCAAGGTGTGATCGCGGGGGGCGTGTCAGTCGCCAGACCCTCGCCGTCCAGGACCAGGGCACCGCTCACGCGGCTGTCCCGGCATGTGAAGCGCCACCGGCCAGCCGGGCACGCCTGGCCGCCACGGCCTCGGGATCGGCCGGTCCGGGCACCCTGGCGAAGTCCGCGATCGGCTCATGCAGGCTGTCCCGTTCGATCTGCCGCTGGGCGGCCTTCTCCAGGTAGCAGATCGGTTGCGTGCCGGGCGATGGCCCGGTGTCGTCGTGGAGCACAGCCAGGCCTGGGTGGGGGCAGGCGCTCGGCGTCCTCGACGGCACCCCGCTCACGCACACACTCGACGTGACGGCTGATGCGCGCCGCCCGCTCCTGCCCACCGACGACCCCGGCTACACGAGGGCGTCACCACCGCTGCCGTCAACCCGCCGGCCCACTGATCCGGCCCCGGGCCGGCCGGCGCCTCACCGGTCGAAGTGGACGAGATCTCCCACGGTCCACGCGCTGACGTCCTTGATCGCAACGCGGTACATGCCCCCCGTCTCCGGGATTCCGAGGCTGCCCTGGAGGATCCGGGCGAGATGGAAGTGCAGATGCGTGGGCGCCTCGTCGCGGCCGGGCCGGTTGCCTCGCGGTTCGCGGGCGAAGACGTCCGCGAACGGGCCGAGACGGTCCGAGTCCTTCAGGACCTCCGCCACCCGCTCCCGCCACACGGCCTCCGGGGCCAGCCGGCCGGTGATGACGGCACCGCCGACGATCACGGTCAGGGACATCTGATTGCTTCGCTCGGACTCCACAGCGGCGGAGATGGCGACGAGCAGCTCATCAGGGTTCGACATGTCAGCAGAGCTTATGCGGTCCATCCGCGTTCACGCCCGGTGAGGGTCGATCACGGCAGGTTTCCTTCTCCTCCACGAGAGTGAAATCTACTCTTGCCGGGATAGCTTTTCGGTGTCGTCGTGGGTATGGTTCTTCTCGTAGAGAAGGTCGAACGAGAGCCGAATGGAGGAGCAGACGCCATCAGGATCGCCCGGCCCGGGTAGCTCTCGGCCGGGTACCGCAAGACCCCGGATTGGATGGTGGTCCCCGGTCACGCAGCTGCGATCCCCCGCTCCGCCCTGCTGGGCCGGGAAGCGGACATAGAAGGTCGGCACCGCAGTAGGGCCGACAGATGGTGTTCAATTTCCTTCGGGGCCCTGGTGCCGTACGGCACCCGGGCCCCCCCACGCGTTAAACAACGACGTGACATAACAAAGCACAAACCCCCCAATAAAAGCCGAGACCACGAACACAATACCGCCTA
>NZ_JBHXVE010000004.1:339072-391483 GCF_042672505.1 Streptomyces sp. NPDC127190 | reverse complement strand
CTCGGGCGTGGTGCGCGCTACCCCCTCACCAGGCGGGGGTGCCTGTTCGCGCCGTAGAGTTTTTTTTTTTTTTCGGGGGGGGGGGGGGGGCGCTACCCCCCCCCCCGGGCCCCTCGACGCGTTACACAGCGAGGTGACATGACATCGGACAACCCCCTGAATGATCGCCTGGACGACGACGACTATCCCGCGTACACGATGGGCCGGGCGGCCGAGATGCTCGGGACCACCCCGGCCTTCCTCCGGGCCATCGGGGAGGCTCGTCTGATCACTCCGCTCCGCTCGGCGGGAGGACACCGCCGGTACTCCCGCTACCAACTCCGGATCGCCGCGCGCGCCCGCGAACTGGTCGACCAGGGCACCCCGATCGAGGCCGCGTGCCGCATCGTCATCCTCGAGGACCAGCTCGAGGAAGCGCAGCGCATCAACGCCGAGTACCGCCGCGCAGCCGGCCGATCGGCGGCCGGCTCCGGCTCCGGCACCAGCTCCGGCTCGAGTTCCAGCTCCGCCTCCGCCTGAACACGCGAGCGCGGTTGACCCTCCCCTTACGTCAGGCCTGAGTCTGTAGGCCGACGAAAGGGCTGATGGATGAGCTACTCCGTGGGGCAGGTGTCGGCGTTCGCCGGGGTGACGGTGCGTACGCTGCACCACTACGACAAGGCGGGACTGCTCTCGCCCAGTGAGCGCAGCCACGCCGGCTACCGGCTCTACAGCGACGCCGACCTGGCCCGGCTCCAGCAGATCCTCTTCTACCGCGAACTCGGCTTCTCCCTCGAGGAGATCGCCGCGATCCTCCACGATCCGGAGACGAACGCCGTGGACCAGCTGCGGGCCAGGCAGCGGCAGCTGAGTGCGGAGATCGCCAGGCTGCACCGGCTGGCCGAGGTGGCGGAACGAGCCATCGAGGTGCAGCGGACCGGGGTGTCCCTGACCCCGCAGGAACGCTTCGAGGTCTTCGGCGAGATCACCTTCGACCTGAGCTACGCCACCGAGGCCGAGCTGAAGTGGGCGGACTCGGAGGGCCGGCGCGAGTCGATGACGCGCGCGGCCGCCCACACCAAGGAGGACTGGCGGCAGCTCATGAGCGAGGCGTCCGCCTGGCGCGCGGAGCTGCTCGCGGCCTTCGACGACGGGGAGCCCGGCGACGGCGAGCGGGCCATGGACCTCGCCGAGGAGCACCGCCTGCACATCTCGCGCTGGTTCACCCGCTGCCCGCCCGACATGCACCGGCGCATCGCGGACGACTTCGTCGCCGACCCGCGCGCCTTCGCCCTGGTCGTGCCGCCGTCACAGCAGCGCCCGGGGCTGGCCGCCTATACGTGCCGGGCGATCCACGCCAACGCGGCCCGGCACGGGGACGGCCGTACCGCATCCGGGGAGGACCGTTGAGAATCCTGATCGCCGCGGCCGGATCGCGTGGAGACGTCGCGCCCTACACCGGTCTGGGCGCGGAACTGCGCCGCGCCGGACACGACGTCGCCCTGGCCACCACGGACACCTTCGCGCCGCTCGTGCACGGCGCCGGGCTGGACTTCCGCAGCCTCCCCGCCGACCCTCGGGTCCGCGGCGGTGTCACGGGCGGGCGGGGACTCATGCGGGCCGCGGCCGCGTTCGTCACGGAACTGGGGCAGGGGTTCGCCGACGCGGTGGACGACGGCACGGAACTGCTGCTGCTGTCGCCCACCACCGCCCCGCTCGGCTGGCATCTCACCGAGGCCACGGGCACCCCGAGCCTGGGTGTGTACCTCCAGCCCACCGCGCCGACCGGCGATTTCCCGCCCGTCGTCACGGGTCTGCGCTCCCTGGGCCGCCGCGGCAACCGCGCCGCCGGGCGCTTCGCCCTCCGCATGGCCGACCGCCTCTACGCGGAGGCGGCCGCGAAGCTGCGCCACCGCCTCCAGCTGCCCCCGGCCTCCCCTTCCGAGGTCCGCCGGCGACAGGAGCAGGCGAACTGGCCCGTGCTGCACGGCTTCAGCACGGCCCTGGTGCCACGCCCCTCCGACTGGCGTCCCGGCCTGGAGGTCGTGGGCACCTGGTGGCCCCACCACGACGCGGCGGAACGGCTGCCCGCGGTGATGGAGGACTTCCTGTCCGCCGGGCCCCGGCCCGTCCTCGTCGGCTTCGGGAGCATGGCGCCCGGGCACGGCGCACGGCTCAGCGAGATCGCCGTACAAGCCCTGCGTCGGGCCGGGCTGCGCGGCATCCTCCAGGCCGGCAGTGCCGGGCTCGCGGCCGACGCCGACACCGACGACGTCCTGACCATCGGGGACGTGCCGCACGCCCTGCTGTTCCCCCGGCTGGCCGCGGTGGTCCACCACGCCGGGGCCGGCACCTCGGCCGCCGCGTTGCGGGCCGGAGTGCCCGCGGTCACCGTGCCGGTGACGGCCGACCAGCCGTTCTGGGCGGGCCGGCTCGCCGCCCTCGGCGCCGCCACCGACCCGATCCCCTTCCGGTCCCTCACCGCCGAACGGCTCGCGGACGCGCTCGACCGCGTCGTGAAGCAGCAGGCGTACACCCGAGCCGCCGCCGAAGCCGCGCGCCACATGGCGACCGAGGACGGCGCGGGGCGGGTCCTCAAGGCGATTGAGCGGCTGACCAGCGGATGACGCCGACGACGCCGATGACGCCCGGGGGCCAGAAGGGGTCTTCGAAGGTCGCCGTCACGCGGCCGCGCGCGTCGTACGCCGTCACCGTCGTCGGCCCGTCGTCCGGCTCCGCCGGCGGACGGCGGGCGGCGGGCGGCGGGCGGCGGGCGGCGGGCGGCGGCGCCAGGCGCAGGCGAGGACGAAGCCCGGGGTTCCCGGCAGGGTCATCACCCGTGCCTCGTCCGCGGCGCCGGCCGGGGAGCGGGTGGCTCCCCGGCCGGACCTGCGATCGCCGCCGTCAGCACGGCGGTCGAAAGGATTCTGCGCGGGAACATCATGCTCCTTCTCGGCAAGGGTCGTTCGGCATCGGGAGAGACCTCCTCCCGACCTACTCACCCCGTGCGCGCGGGAAAGGTTGCATGGACCCCCTAGTTGCCGAGCGCCAGGGAGGTGAAGGCGCGGATCTTGGCGTTCTCGGTGTCCGCGCGCCACACCAGGGCGCCGTTGGCCGGGGGCAGGCCGGTGAGCGGGCGGTGCACGACGCCGGGGTGGGCGTAGGAGCGGAACAGGCCTTCGTGGGTCGTCCAGACCAGCTCGCCGGCGGCCACCCGGTGCAGCGCCTCCTGGTAGGTCCGCCCGCCCGGCCCGCGGCGGAGCGGCCTGCCCAGCGGGGTGAACGGCGGGCAGAAGCCGTGCCGGAGGGCCTCCGGGAGTTCGGCGGGGCCGTCCAGCAGGACCCAGTCCGAGAGGTCCTCGATGTCGACGGACCGCCGTGCCGCCAGCGGATGGTCCGCGCCGACGGCCAGCAGTCGGCCGTGCGAGACCAGGACGGCGCCCACCCGCATGTCCGGCTCGTCAACCGGCAGCAGCGTGAACAGGACGTCGACCGCACCGGAGCGCAGCGGCCCGTAGGGGTCGGCCCAGGGCACCTCGGCCACCGTGATGTCGCAGGCCGGGTGGAGCCGGCCGAAGGCGATGACCAGCTCGGTCAGCGGCGGGCCGTTGAGGCAGCCGAGGAAGCCGACGCACAGGGCACCGACCACGCCCTGCGCGATGGCGCACGCCTCGTCGAAGCTCTTCCTGAGGCCCGCGTGGGCGGCGCCGAGGCTGCGCCGGGTGTGCTCGCCCAGCGGGGTCAGCGCGACCCGACGGCTGGTGCGGGTGAACAGCGGTGCCCCGATACGGCGTTCCAGGGAGCGGATCAGCTGGCTGACCCGGGACTGGGAGAGCCGCATGCGGTCCGCGGTGCGCCCGAAGTGCAGCTCCTCCGACAGCACCAGAAAGGTCTCGATCTCCGTCAGGTCCACTGCGCCCCCCGCATCGATGAGCCTGGCTCATGGATTGTGCATCACTTCGACCTTGATCGGCCAACTCCCCACTGGAATCGTCGGGTTGGCGGCCGAGGCCGTGGCAGCAGGGATCGGAGCGGACACAGCACAGGGGGTACATGTGATCGTCGTCAGCGGAGCGACGGGCACCGTCGGGGCGCGGGTGGTCACCGGTCTGCGGGACCGGGGCGTGGCGGTACGGCCGCTGGTGCGCGCGGGCTCGGCGGTTCCGGCCGACTGGGGACCGGAGGTCGTCCCGGCGGTCGCCGACTTCACCGACCCGGCGTCGCTGGACGCGGCGCTGGCCGGTGCGGATGCGGTGTACCTGCTCGTGGCGGTCCACCCGGACATGGCGGAGCACGAGCGGAACCTCGTGGACGCCGCCGTCCGTACCGGCCGCCGTCCGCGCGTCGTGCTGCACGCGGCCGCCGGGATCGGGCAACGGCCGGACGGCGTACGGTTCCTGGCCGCGCACAGCAGCGGACTCGACCACCTGGCCGGCAGCGGACTGCCGTGGACGGTGCTGGCTCCGAACGGGTTCTTCCAGAACTTCCTGGGCATGGCGGAGGCGGTGCGCGGCGGGCGGCTGGCCCTGCCGGGCGGCGCGGGCGCGGTGTCGTACGTCGACACGCGGGATGTCGCGGCCTCGGCCGTGGAGGTGCTGACCGGGGACGGGCACGACGGCGCGGTCTACACGCTGACCGGTCCGGCGGCCCTGTCGCACACGGAGATCGCCGGGCTGCTCGGCGCGGCGGTCGGACACCCGGTGGAGTACGACGCCGTACCGCCCGAGGAGGCGCTCGCCGGGATGCTCGCCGCCGGCTGGGACCCCTGGCGGGCGGAGGGGCTGGTCGAGCTGTACGGCCTCTACGCGTCCGGGGCGGCCGGCACCGTCACCGACGACGTGGAGAAGCTGACCGGCCGGCCCGCGCGGTCCTTCGCCGACTTCGCGGCCGAGCACGCCGCCGCCCTGCGGGGAGAGGCACCCCACTGAACGGACGGAACGGACGGCCACGGCGGCTGGTGGTGGGCATCAGCGGCGCCACCGGCATCGCCTACGGGATCCGGGTCCTGGAGCTGGCCCGCGCGGCCGGGGTCGAGACGCACCTGGTGGTGACGCCCGCGGGCCAGCAGACCAGGGCGTACGAGACCGATCTGGGCGCGCGCGAGCTGGCCGCGCTGGCGGACGTCAGCCATCGGCCGGCCGACATCGGGGCGGCGATCGCCTCGGGGTCGTTCCGGACCGACGGCATGATCGTCGCGCCCTGTTCGGTGCGGACGCTGGCCGCGATCGCGTACGCGGGCGGCGACAACCTGCTCACCCGGGCCGCGGACGTGACCCTGAAGGAGCGCCGGCGGCTGGTTCTGCTGGTCCGGGAGACCCCGCTGACCCTGGCGCATCTGCGGGCGATGACCGCGGTCACCGAGGCGGGCGGGATCGTGATGCCCCCGGTGCCCGCCTTCTACCTGCGCCCCGGCACGGTCGAGGACATCGTCGACCACACCGCCGGCCGCGCCCTTGACCTGCTCGGCATCGAGGTGCCCGGGCTCCCGCGCTGGGACGGCAGTCCGCCCGGCGCCGACTCGACGAGGAATCCCCGTGACACATCTGCGCAGTCTGCGTGAGTTCATCGCGGAGCTGGCCGCGATCGGCGAGGTCAACGAGATCGACACCGAGGTCGACTGGAACCTGGAGATCGGTGCGGTCATCCGCCGCTCGTACGACCTGAGGGCGCCCGCACCGCTGTTCACCCACATCACCGGCTACACCGGCACCGGCTTCCGGGTGTTCGGCGCACCCGGGGGCCTGTCCGGCCCCGAGCACCCGCTGGCCCGGATCGCGCTGGCCCTGGGGCTGCCGGCCGAGTCGTCGGGCCGGGCGGTCATGGAGGCCGTGGTCGCCGCCCGCGGCCGCCCCGGCGTCCCCCCGGTCGAGGTGCCCGCCGTCGGCGCCCCCTGCAAGGAGAACATCCTGCGCGGCGACGACGTCGACCTGTTCGCCTTCCCGACCCCGCTGATCCACGGCAACGACGGCGGGCGGTACATCCAGACGTACGGCATGAACATCGCCCGCACGCCCGACGGCTCGTGGACGAACTGGTCGGTCAACCGCATGATGATCGCCGGCCGGGACCGGCTGGCCTGTCTGATCCCCGCACCCCAGCACCTGGGCATCATCCGCGCCCAGTGGGCGGCCCGTGGTGAACCGATGCCGGTCGCGCTCGCCCTCGGGGTGGAGCCGGCGCTGCCGTACGCGGGGGCGATGCCGCTGCCCGAGGGCGTGGACGAGAGCCACTTCGTGGGCGCGCTGTTCGGCGAGGGCATCGAGGTGGTGCCCGCCGAGACCGTGGACCTCCAGGTGCCCGCCAGCGCCGAGATCGTCATCGAGGGGCACATCGCCTTCGACGAGACGGTGCAGGAGGGGCCGATGAACGAGTATCCCGGCTACAACAGCGACGAGGCCTCGCCCAAGCCGGTGTTCCACGTCAGCGCGATCACCCACCGGGACGGGGCGATCCTGCCGGTGGTCGCGGCGGGCCCGCCGGTCGAGGAGGACCACACCGGCACCGGGACCATGCACGCCGCGGAGATCCTCTACCAGCTCCGCGCGGCGGGGCTGCCGGCGGCCTCCGCCTGGTTCTCCTACGAGTCCGCGCTGCACTGGCTGGTGGTCTCGGTGGAGCGGGACTGGTACGAGACCCTGGGCATCCACTCCGGGGAACTCGCCCGGAAGGTCGGCGACATCGTCTTCGCGGGCAAGGCGGGCTTCGGTGTGCCCAAGGTGCTGCTGGTCGAGGACGACATCGACATCACCGACGTCAGCGAACTCGTCTGGGCCTTCGCCACCCGCACCCATCCGGAACGCGGCGAGGTCCACTTCCCGGCCAAGCCCACGGCCGCGCTCTCCGTCTATCTCTCCGAGGCGGAGCAGCACAGCTACCGGGCCGGCAAGGTCGTCCACAACTGCCTGCTCGCCGACCGCTTCCCCAAGGAACGGCGCCCGGTCAAGGGCAGCTTCACCAACGGCTGGCCGGCCGCCGTACGGCAGCGCGTCCTCGCCAACTGGACCACGGCGTACGGCTATCCGGAGCCGCGGGAGCGGTAGCGCGGGCCCGCTATCCCTCCGCCTTCGCCGGCTGGGGCACCGGGGCCGTGAACTCGCCGGGTTCGAGGTGCGGTCCCGGCTGCCGCTCGGGCTCCCAGGACGTGGTGGTCCGTACATAGCCGTGGACCACCGAGGTCATCGCGAGCAGCAGCAGCGGTCCGGACACCCACGGGTGGGCGGCCATCTGCATCGGCAGCCAGCGGTACGACACCAGGAGCACGGCGAAGACCGTCGTACCGTAGGCGACCAGCTGGAGACCCGCGCGGTCCCAGCCGCGGTCGTACGAGCGCACGCCTGCCTCGACCGTGAGCGCGAACACCACGCCGGCGACGAGGTCGGCGCCGTAGTGGTAGCCGAAGCCCAGCGTCGCGGTGAGCGTGGCGACCAGCCAGAACGTGCCCGCGCCCCGCAGCGCCCGGGGGGCCCTGCGGGTGTGGATGAAGATCGCGGTGGCCCATGCCGTGTGCAGGCTGGGCATGCAGTTGCGGGGGGTGATCCCGTCGTACGGCATCGGGTGCGGAGGGGTGAGCGGCGGGGGCGTGTCCGGCCAGAGGTCGGCCACCGCCCAGTGCAGGCCGCCGGTGCCGGAGGCGCCCGGGCCGTAGGCGAAGACGGGGCCGACCATCGGGAAGACCATGTAGACGACCGGCCCGAGGAGCCCGATCAGCAGGAAGGTGCGCACCAGGTGATGGGCCGGGAAGCGGCGCTCGGCGGCCACGTTGCGCAGTTGGTACAGCGCGACGACGATCGCGGCCACCGCGAGCTGTCCGTAGACCAGGTGGAGGAGGTGCGAGCCGGCCGAACCGGTTGCCCTGACCACCCGGCCCATCAGCCAGGACGGGTCGCCCAGCGCGTGGTCGGCGGTCGCCACGTACTGGTCGAGCACCGACGGACGGGCCTTGGAGGTGATGAGCAGCCAGGTGTCGCCGATCTTGCGCCCGGCCACCAGCAGCAGGCCCAGCCCGACGCCCTTCAGCAGCAGGGTGCGGTCCCGGCCGGTGCGGCGCGTGACGGCGACGAACGCGCAGCCCGCCATCACCCACACCGCGCCGGTGCCGAAGGGCGCCCCGGCGGGCCCCCCGGCGCCGGCCGCCCACCGCACCAGCGCGAGGACGGCGTCGATGCCGAGGGCGGCACCGGCCGCGATGAACCGCTCCCGCCAGGTGAGCACCACCATCGTCAGCGCCAGACCGCCGTACAGCGGACCCGGCTTCGGGGCGCAGATCAGCCCCTTCACCTGGGTGGTGATCGGTCCGGGCTGCCCGTAGCGGCGTGCGACGATCTCCAGTGCGACGAGGAGTGCGAGAGCCGCCGTGGCCGCCACGGACCACAGCACGGCGCGCGGCCGACGCCACGCGGCCGACGCTCCTCTGTCGCTTATTCGCGCAAACACCCGCATCGCTCTAGACATCGATCATTTGGCCGGTTTGTTCGACTCGGACGGACAGACGAAACGCGATGACGGTCGTCATCGCGCGGTCGGACCATGCTAGCCCTGCGCCGCGGCGGGCTCCCCGGCCCAGGCGGGGTCCGGGATCTGTCGGGCGAGAGGAGGATTCCTGGTCCCGTCACTACAGAATTCGGTCACCGACCGGACGAGAATGGCCGGACGCGTCGTAAAACACACGGACACCGTCGGCAGACCTGTGTTAGCGTGATAGCAGTTGCAGTTTTGGTTGCCAGAGAATTTTTTCTTTGCAGAGCTTTCCGGATCTTTCCGGAGGGGTGATCATCGCGGCGACTCGGCCCCGCAAAGTGCGGAGTCCGACACTGCCCCTCTAGGGAGATTCAAATGGCATCCGGCACCGTGAAGTGGTTCAACTCGGAAAAGGGCTTCGGCTTCATCGAGCAGGAGGGTGGCGGCCCGGACGTGTTCGCCCACTACTCGAACATCGCCACCCAGGGCTTCCGTGAGCTTCAGGAAGGCCAGAAGGTCACCTTCGACGTCACGCAGGGCCAGAAGGGCCCGCAGGCGGAGAACATCCTTCCTGCCTGACGCTGACACACAGCGTCGCGAGCCGGCGGCTCGCACCTCACGTGGCTGGGGCCCGCGCTCTTGGGGCGCGGGCCCCAGCCCGTTCTCTTTTCCCCGGCTCATTCTTGCGAATCCTCGTACGGTCATCACCGTCGGAAGGAATTCCGCGATACGCCGCATCGAGGAAGGTTCCTCCATGAACCGCAGGCCCCGTCGCACCGAGGGCAATTCCGGTGGCTTCCGCACCGAAAAAAGGTCCGCGCGGACGGGGAAGAAGGGCCGGACAGCGCCCTCCGCCGCGCCCCGGCAGGAGTTCGCCCTGCCGGTCACCCTCACCGAGCCGCTGCCCGCGGTCGAGACGTTCGCCGAGCTGGACATGCCCGACCGGCTGCTGGCCGCCCTCGACACCGAGGGCGTGACCGTGCCGTTCCCGATCCAGGCGGCCACCCTGCCGAACGCCCTGGCCGGCCGGGACGTCCTGGGCCGGGGCCGTACCGGCTCGGGCAAGACGCTCGCCTTCGGCCTGCCGCTGCTGGCCCGCCTGGCCGGGCAGCGCGCCCAGCCCCGGCAGCCGCTCGCCCTCGTCCTCGTCCCCACCCGGGAACTGGCCCAGCAGGTCACCGACGCCCTCACCCCCTACGCCCGCGCCCTGCGACTGCGGCTCACCACCGTGGTGGGCGGCCTGTCGATCGGCCGGCAGGCGAGCGCGCTGCGGGCCGGCGCCGAGGTCGTCGTCGCGACGCCCGGCCGCCTCCGGGACCTCGTCGACCGGCAGGACTGCCGGCTGGACGAGGTCGCCGTCACCGTCCTGGACGAGGCGGACCAGATGACCGACATGGGCTTCATGCCGCAGGTGACCGCGCTGCTCGACCTCGTGCCCTCCGGCGGACAGCGGCTGCTGTTCTCGGCCACCCTGGACCGCAACATCGACAAGCTGGTACGCCGCTACCTGCACGACCCCGTGGTGCACTCGGTCGACCCGTCCGCGGGAGCCGTCACCACGATGGAACACCACCTGCTGCACGTGCTCGACACCGAGAAGAACACCGCGGCGACCGAGATCGCCGCACGCGACGGGCGCGTGATCATGTTCCTGGACACCAAGCACGCGGTCGACCGGCTCACCAAGCACCTGCTGTCCGTCGGGGTCCGGGCCTCTGCCCTGCACGGCGGCAAGTCGCAGGCGCAGCGCAACCGGACGCTCGCCCAGTTCAAGGACGGCCCCGTCACCGTGCTGGTGGCCACGAACGTCGCCGCCCGCGGCATCCACGTCGACGGCCTCGACCTCGTCGTGAACGTCGACCCCCCGGGCGACCACAAGGACTACCTCCACCGCGGCGGCCGTACCGCACGCGCCGGCGAGTCCGGCACCGTCGTCACCCTCGTGCTGCCGCACCAGCGGCGCGCGATGGAACGCCTCATGGCGGACGCCGGTATCGCGGCGCGGCACGTCACGATACGGGCGGGCGAGTCCGAGCTGCACCGCATCACCGGCGCCCGGACCCCCTCCGGTGTGCCCGTCGTGATCGCCGCACCGGCCGAACCGGGTCACGAGCGCGGCAAACCCACCGGCCGGCCGCGCCGGAACCGGACGCAGGGCCGGACGCAGGGCCGGGCGGAGACCGGCCGGGGCTCCGGCCAGGGCACCGGCCGCAGCAGGTCGGGCCGGACCGCTGCCCGGACCCGCCGGTCCGCGCCGGGGAACAACGCCTAGGCAAGCGGAAAGCGCCCTTCTTCCCGTCCCCCTGTGGAGGCATCCATGCGCTGTGTCATCGCCCGTTTCCCCTTCGACCTCACCAAGAGCGAGGTCGAACGCGCCCTGAACGGCGTCACGCCCGAACCCGTCACCGGTCTGTCCGTCACCGTCGACGGCCAGGTCTACCCCGTGATGCAGGTCGGCGAGGTGGTCACCCGGCAGAACCGCCGGGACTTCACCTCGGCCGAGATGCGCCGTGCGCTGACCCGGCTCGGCTTCACCTGCCACGAGGCCCGCCCGGTCGCGCCGGTCACGGACGCCCACGCCGACGGGGACCCGCTCGGCTGGTGAGGCCCTGGGCCGACCCGCCCGCGCCCGCTGAGCAGGACGGCCGCACGCGCACGGCCGGACGCACTCCCTCAGCGGGTACCGGCCGGTTCCTCGGCGGCCGACTCGGCCGCGGCGGCGATGTTGCGGAGCATGCCGCCGAAGACCGCCGCGTGGAAGGGGGCCACGCCCCACCAGTAGGCGTGTCCCGCCAGACCGTGCGGATGGAACAGCGCCCGCTGCCGGTACACCGTGCGCCCCTGCGGGTCACGGCCGACGGTCATCTCCAGCCAGGCCAGGCCCGGCAGCCGCATCTCCGCCCGCAGCCGGAGCAGCCGGCCCGGCTCGATCTCCTCCACCCGCCAGAAGTCCAGGCTGTCGCCGACCCGCAGCCGGTTCGCGTCCCGGCGGCCCCTGCGCAGGCCCACACCGCCCACCAGGCTGTCCAGCCATCCCCGCAGGGACCATGCCAGCGGTGCGGAGTACCAGCCGTTCTCGCCGCCGATCCCCTCGACCACCTGCCACAGCACCTGCGGTGACGCCGCGACCGTGCGCTCACGGTCGTCCGCGTAGAGGCTTCCGCCCGCCCAGCCCGGGTCGGTGGGCAGCGGGTCGCTGGGGGCGTGCGGGGTCGAGGCGGAGGACCACCGGGTCGCCACGTCGGCGTTCTGCACCCGCCGCAGCGCCAGCCGGATCGCCCGGTCCAGTGCGACCGGTCCCTCCGGGGGGTCCGGCACATAGCGGGCGATGTCCCGCTCGGCGCAGACCACCTCGTGCCGCAGCGACTCGACCAGCGGGCGGGCGAGGGCGCCCGGTACCGGGGTGATCAGACCGACCCAGAGGCTGGACAGCCGCGGGCTGAGCAGCGGCACCGGGAGGATGACGCGCCTCGGCAGGCCGGCGACGGCCGCGTACCGCTGCATCATGTCCTGGTACGTGACGATGTCCGGGCCGCCGATGTCGAAGGTGCGGTTCACCTCGTGGGGCAGCCGGGCGCACCCCACGAGCAGCCGGAGCACGTCGCGTACGGCGATCGGCTGGATGCGGGTGCGCACCCAGCGCGGGGTCACCATCACGGGGAGCCGCTCGGTCAGATACCGCAGCATCTCGAACGACGCCGAACCCGACCCGATGATCACGGCTGCCCGCAGTACGGCGGTGGGCACCTCGGAGGCCAGGAGGATGCGGCCCACTTCGGCGCGGGACCGCAGGTGCGGGGAGAGGTCGGCTTCGGGTACTCCGGCGGGGGTCAGCCCGCCGAGGTAGACGATCCGCCCGACTCCGGCCGCGCGCGCCTGCTCGGCGAAGATCCTCGCCGCGCGCCGGTCGGTCTCCTCGAAACCCCGCCCGGTGCCCAGCGCGTGCACCAGGTAGTAGGCGACGTCCGTGCCGTCCATCGCCGCGCGCACGGACGCCTCGTCCGTGACGTCCCCCTGTACGGCTTCCACCCGCCCGGCCCAGGGATGGTCCCGCAGCTTGCCGGGCGAGCGGGCCAGGCAGCGCACGGAGTGCCCGGCGGCGAGCAGTTCCGGCACCAGCCGGCCGCCCAGGTAGCCGGTGGCCCCGGTCACCAGACAGCGCAGCGGCGGCCCGTCGGCGGTCATGCCGGCCGCCTGTGCCGGAGTCGGCTGTGCCGTGAGGACGCCATGGCTCCCATGCTTGGCCCGGGGTACCGGCTCTGCAACTGCGGCGCACGTCCGTTCGTCACCAGTTGAGGGCGTCGTCCATCGACTGCTGCCAGTAGGTGACCTTGAGCGAGTCGTCCACGTAGACACCCTTCGCGGGCAGCGACGGCCGGGCGGCCGCTCCCACGCTTCCGTTGCCGGAGGCGCCGTAGAAGTAGACGGTCAGGGAGTTCACGGTGTGGCCGTGCGAGGCCTGGCCGTCGGTGGCGGAGAGGTTCACGGACGCGTACCCGGACTCGCCGGGCTTGAGCGTGACCACCGCCTGCGGGTGCGACTCCTTGATGACCGGCGGCACGGCCTGGGCCTCGCCGAACCGGACGGCCGGGTAGCCGTAGAGGTAGCAGGTCCGGGTGCCGGTGTTGGTGACCGTGAGCAGCATGTGGTTCACCGGGCGGTTCAGCGGGGCCGCGACCGTCCTGGTGTTGGAACCCTCGCAGATGACCGGCTTGCCGGAGGAGCCGGGCGGCTTCGGTGCGGAGGAGTGCGCGGAGGGCGTGGATCCGGTGGTGGAATGCGCCGAGGGCGTCGAACCGGCGGTGGTGGGCGTGGCGCCCGAGGAGTGGCTCGGGGCGCCGGAGGGGCCGGCGCTGCCGGAGTGGTGCGCGGTCGTGGAAGCGGTCGGCGCGGCGCCCTCGTCCTTGGTGCCCGATCCGTTGTTGCACGCTGTCAGGGAGAGAGCGGCGAGAACGGTGGTCGCGGCGGCTGCGGCGAGGCGGGTGCGGGTGGTGCGGAATCCGGACATGTTGGCCGTGCCCCTTCGGAGTTCGGGTGGCTGTGGTGGTTGGATGACCTGAGCTTGTGCGGTGATCCGTCCCAACTGCCACGCCCAGCGGGCGGTTCGGGACGCCGGAACGCGAAAACGCGCTCTGACCAGGGGCGGAGCAGTGTTCCTGGAATGCTCGAACGGGATGCGGGGGCAAGGGGGATGAGGTGCCGGGGGCGACGGAGGCGTTCGCGCGGCTGCTGCGGGAACTGAAGGACCGCTCGGGGCTCAGCTACGGGACGCTGGCCAAGCGTCTGCACATGAGCGCCTCGACGCTGCACCGCTATTGCAGCGGCGCCGCGGTGCCGGTCGAGTACGCACCGGTGGAACGCCTGGCCAGGTTGTGCCGGGCCACACCGGAGGAGCTGGTGGAGCTGCACCGCCGCTGGATCCTGGCGGACGCGTCCCGCAGCCGCAGAACGGACCAGCCGCCGGCACCGGACCCGGCCCCGGCCCCACCGGAGGCGGGCGAAGTCCCGGACGAGGACGAGGCCATCGAAGACGACGGGCAGGCCGGGGCCGAAGACAGCGGGGACGAGGGAAGTGCCCGGACCGGCACGACGGTTGGCGAGGAGACGCCTCCGCGGCGTCCGTTCCGGCTTCGGCAGCGCCGTACCGTACTGATCGCCTCCGTCGCCGTGGCCGCCGCGCTGGGAGCCGTGCTGCTCACCGTGCGGCCGCAGCCCGGCGACGGGAGCGCTGCGGTGGACCGGCGGGCGGCCGCCCCGGCCGAGGAGAGCGCCAGGCCGACGGCGACGACCTCCGAAAAGCCCTCCGCCCACCCCACCGCCAGCAGCACCCCCGCACCGGCCTCCCCCTCCCCCACCCGCTCCGGCACGGCGAAGGACGACCACCGGCGCCCCGCGCCCCCGCCCAACGGCGACAGCACCGGAGGCGCCGTACCGCTCACCGTCGGCACCCGGCCCTACGTGTACGACAGCCCGTGCAGCCAGCACTTCCTCGTCGACAGCGAACCCGCGCAGGTCGGCCCGCCGGCGGGCGAGGAAAACGCGCCGCGCTGGACCGCGGCGTACGGCGCGGTCGCCTCGGACGAGCAGCGGGTCGGGCTCACCGTCCAGGGCACCGGCGCGGACACCGTCGTCCTGGAGGCGCTGCACGTACGCGTCCTCGCCAAGGGCGCGCCCCTCGCCTGGAACGACTACTCGATGGGCGTCGGCTGCGGCGGTGGCGTCGAGACCGAGTCCTTCGACATCGACCTGGACGACGGCAGTCCCACGGTCACCGTCAAGAACGGCCAGCGGGACTTCCCCTACAAGGTCAGCGAGTCCGACCCTGAGGTCTTCTACGTCACCGCCCACACCAGGGCGCACGACGTCCGCTGGGACCTCTCCCTGGACTGGTCCAGCGGCGCCCGGCACGGGACCGTGCACATCGACAACGCCGGTACGCCGTTCCGTACCAGCGCCGACGTGGGCCGGCCGGGCTACGACTATCCGCTGGGCAGCGGCGAGTGGATCAAGCGGACGGGCTGATCCGCGCGGGCACGGCCGGAGTGTCGCCCTGCCCCTGAAGGACGTACCGCTGCCCCCGGTTCTGCCCCCGCGGGCGTTCCGGCGCGGCGCCCGGCGGGCCAGCCTGGTGTCGGCCTCTGTCCGAACGCCAACTGGGTCCGAACGCCAAGGAGACGTCCATGCGGGCACACGGGAAACGAGCGGATCAGACCGAGACCCCGCAGCCGCCTGCGCGGGCGGCCGACCACAGGCACCAGACCGCGACCCAGCAGACCGCGCCCCCGCAGACGGCGGCCCAGCAGACCGCGGCCCCGCAGACCCTGTCCGGTCACCGGCCGCCCCTCGCTCCCGCGACGGTCGCGGCGCTGGGGAGCACGGCCGGCAACACCGTGGTGCTGCGGGCCCTCGCCCGGGAGCGGGGGGCGGCGGCCCCGGTCCAGCGGTCGAGCGTCCAGGACGTGCTGCGCAGCCCCGGCAGGCCGCTGGACGACGAGGTCCGCACCGACATGGAGGGGCGTTTCGGCACCGACTTCTCCGACGTCCGCGTGCACACCGGCCCCGCCGCCCAGCGCTCGGCCGCCGAGATCGGGGCCCGTGCCTACACCTCCGGGCACCATGTGGTCATCGGCGAGGGCGGTGCCGACCGGCACACCCTCGCGCACGAGCTGACGCATGTGCTCCAGCAGCGCCGGGGGCCGGTGGCGGGCACCGACGACGGCAGCGGGCTGAGGATCTCCGACCCCGCCGACCGGTTCGAACGCGAGGCCGAGGCACAGGCGCACCGCGTGCTGCGCGAACCCCCGCCCGTCCAGCGCGCGGAAGCGGAGTCCGTGCAGACGGCCGAAGCGGTACGGCAGCCGAGGGCGACCGCGGCGCAGAGTGTGCAGCGCACCCACTACGAGCCGGGGGACACGGTCACCGCGAACCCCGGCTTCTCGGTCACCCTGCAAGCGACCCTGAACGGGGTCGCCATCGGCACGTTCAGCAGCGAGACGACCCCGTACTCACCCGGTGACCACGCCGAGGACCAGCTGGTGGACGAGATCGAGGCGAGCATCGGCGGCCTCTACGGGAACCCCGCCGTGCAGCAGGCGCTGAACGCGGGCCAGGGCGGGGCGCACACCCTTCACATCAGTCTCACCGCGAGTCCCTGCTCCACCGCCCGGGGCACCTGCACCAAGATCGACGGGGCGGAGGGCTGCTCGGAGCGGCTCATCGCCCTGGCGCAGCACGGCTATCAGGGGCACACGTTCGCCATCACCGTGCGCGCCCACCACCTCTACCAGCCACGGCTCGAAGGCGTCGACTCCCGGCAGGCGTCCCAGCAGGCCGTCGGTGACATGACGGCCGCGGGGATCACCGTGCAGATCGGCTGACCGGGCCCGGACCGACCCCCCGTCAGCCGGTGCGGAAGCGGCCGTTCAGCCGGTGAAGAAGCGCCCGTCGAAGGCGATGGCCGCCAGCCGGTCCATGCTCAGCGCGGGCTTCGGGCGGGTCACCGGGGCGCTCTCGGCATACGAGTTGACCTCCCGCACCAGCACCCGGCGGCCGTCCGGGCGCAGTGTGTCGACCAGCCACACCGAGGCCGAACCACCCTTCTCCGAGCGGCCCTTGACCTTCTTCACCCTGGTGCCGTCGGCGAGGGTGGTGGCCTCGCAGTCACCGGCGACACCGGCGCAGCCCATGTGTGCGGCGAGGTCGGCGGTCATGTCGTACTGCGCGTCGACCTCCACCATGTTCCTGCCGTGGCCGTCGTCGTAGACCAGCTGGACCAGGCCGGGGCCGGGGTTCAGGTCGGAGACGGTGCCGCCGTGCGGCAGGTGCGACCTCAGCACGCTCGTCATACGGCCGCCGGGGACCTGGTTCCGGCCGGTGGAGGGGCTCGTGGAGGGGGTCTTCTCGGGGGCGGGCAGCGCGGCGATCGCCTTGTTCCACGCGGGGCTGCGCACGATGCCGGCCAGCCGGTCGAGGGACAGCAGGGGAGCGTTCCCGCTGCTGGAGCCCTTCTCGCCGCCGCCGCCGAACTCGTTCACCGTCAGCTGCACCCCCGTGGCCGTGGTGAGCACCACGTACCAGCGCTGCTGCCCGGTGTCGCTGTTGGGGTAGGTGAACGACTTGGTGGTGTTCAGCACCGCGCCGCCGGGCAGCTTCCGGGTGGTGCACGTGTCGTACGGCCGCACCTCCACCGGCATGCAGCCGCCCTGGCCCTGCTGGTCCAGCGGGATGCCCGGGGTCAGCCGGGAGAGGGCGATGTCGAGGCCGGAGGAGCCGTCCGCGGTGGAGTAGGTGAGCTTGGCCGTCGGGTCGCCCTCCTCGCTGCCCCGGCCGGAGGCCTCGGAGACGGTGCCGCCGGGCGGCAGCAGGCTCTTCAGCGTGCGGACCATGTCCTCGGCGCTGACGGGCGCCGGTGCCGGAGAAGGTGTCCGGCCGGTGGACGACGCCGCGGCGCTCGTCCGGCCGGTCGGGCCGTCCCCGCCCCGGCCGCCGAAGGCGTCCGTGACCAGCAGGGTGCCGCCCGCGACGGCCACCGCGCAGACGGTCGCGGCGGCGACCTGGGCGGCGCGGACCACCCGCATCCGGCGGCCCCGCGCGACGGACCGGCGCACCAGGTCGGCGGAGTGCGGCGGGAACTCGCCGGTGGCGCCGCGCAGCGCACGGGCGAGCTGTTCCTCGAGGTCTTCGGTGCGTGCCATGGTGGCTCTCCGTTCGTCGGGGGCGTCGGTCGGAGCGGGGGCGGGCGAGAGGTGCCGCCGGGCCGTGCCCGTCATGCGGCGAGGTCCGCCAGCTCGTCGCCGAGCAGGGCACGCAGCCGCTCCAGGGCGCGCATACAGCGGACCCGGACGGTCACCGGGGACAGCTGGAGGACCTGGGCGGTCTCCTCCACCGAGCGGTCCTCCCAGTAGCGCAGCACCAGCACGGCACGGTCCTTGGCCGTCATCCGGGCCAGACCGTCCAGCAGGGCCAGCCGCAGCTCCGCGTCCCGCGCCGGACCGGCGGTCGTGTCCGGCAGCCGGTCGCTGGGGCGCTCGCCGGAACTGCGGAGGCGGCGCTGCGAGATGAACGTCCGCACCAGCACGGTGTTGGCGTAGGCCACCGGGGACTCCACCCGGTTGATCCGCCGCCAGGAGCGGTACATCTTGGCGAGGGTCTCCTGCACCAGGTCCTCGGCGAGGTGCCAGTCGCCCGTGAGCAGGCAGGCGGTCCGGAACAGCGGCCCGCTGCGCGCGGCAGCGAACTCCAGGTAGTCCGCGGGTGCTTCCCTCACCGTGTGTCCCTTCGTGGTCGGACGTCACCCCGTACACGCCCCGGCCCCGCTGCCGCGTTACACCCCGGGATCCCGCTCCTTACCGAGACGCTCCGCGCCGGCCCGACCGCGCCAGCAGCACCCCGCCGAGCAGCAGCACCGTCCCCACGGCGGCGGCGCCCAGGCCCGTCAGCCACAGACTCTGCTCCAGCGGCGCATGGGTGGTCTTCGGGGTGCCGTCCGGGGTCGCGAAGTGGGCCTTGCCCTGGTAGTCCACCGCCCTGGTGCCGTCCTTCGGCGGGGACGCGGCGGCCCGTACGGCGGCGTCCGCGTCGATCCGCCCCCAGCCGAGCAGCGCGCTGGCCCCGGACGCGGGGCGCCGGGCGGTGCTGATCAGTACGGCGTTCACCTGGGCCGGGGTCAGCTTCGGGTTCTTCGCGTGCATCAGGGCCACGACTCCGGCGGCCAGCGCGCAGGCCGGCGAGGTGCCGTTCACCGGCTCGTAGCCGCCGGTGTTCCGGGCGCTGACGATGCCGACGCCGGGCGCGGCCACGTCGTTGTAGGTGTGCACGGTGGAGAAGTCGGCGCGGGCGCCGCTCTGCTGGGTGGCGGCGACCGCGATCACGCCCGGGTAACCCGCGGGGTAGGAGATGTCGTTGCCCTTGTCGCCCGCGTTGCCGGCCGAGGCGAGCAGTGTCACGCCCGCGCGCAGGGCGTAGGACACGGCGTCGGTGTCCTCGTCGTCGTAGGTCGCGAAGCCGTCGGCGCTGCCGAAGGACATGGAGATGACGTCGGCGCCGTGGTCGACCGCGTAGCGGATGCCCTCGGCGACCGGGCTCTTCCCGCCCTGCTTGCGGAGTTCCTCCATCCGCTTGGCCGCGTTCTTCTCGGTGTCCTTGTCGGAGGTGACCCGCACCGACAGGATCCTGGCCTGGGGGGCGACCTTGAGGACGTCGGAGGCCATGGCGGTGCCGTGCTGTCCCCACTGCCGGTCGCCGGGCTTCAGTCCGTCCTGGCGGTAGTCGGGGCCGGTGGTCACCCTGCCCCGGAGGGCGGGGTGCGCGGCGGCCACACCGCTGTCGAGCACCGCGACCGTCACCCCCCGGCCCTGGCTCTGCCGTTGTGCCGCGGACAGGCCGAGCGCGGTTCCCTCCCAGCCGACCGGGGTGGTCGCGGCCTGGGCGGGCGCGGCGGCGACGGTGCACAGCAGACCGGTGAGGACGGCCGCGGTGCAGGTGGCGCGTGCGGTTCTGAACTGCACTGCGGGTCTCACCTCTCCAGGTTCTCGATGTGGATGTGGAACGTCTGGCCGAGCGCCTTGGCGGCGTCCATCCAGGGCTGCCGGTCCGAGTCGTTCCCGCCGTAGTCGCCGAAGTCGCCGGGCAGGTTCGAGGAGGTACGGCCGTCGGCGGCGCCGGTGGTGACGGCGACGGCGTAGGGGAGGTGGTCGCCGAGGCCGGTGCCGCCCATGCCGTTGCGCTTCTGCGGCCGCCACTTCGCCGCGAGCGTCCCCGGCACCCGGAGCGGGACCACCGCGGCGTCGGGCACGTCCTCGCCGGCCTGGTCGTCGAGGAACTCGCCCATCCGCTCCGCGCCGGTGCCGTCCTTGGGCAGCACGATGACCGCGACCGTGGCGACCATCTCGCCGCCCAGATCGACGTAGGTGGCGCGCAGTACGGCCGTGCAGCCGAGCTGCTCCGCGGTCTTCGCGGTCTTGCCGCTGAGCCCCGCGGAGCACGAGGTGTCCTGGGAGACGCCGAGCCGGCTCCACTGGGCGGCCTTCGCGTCCGACGCCTGGTAGGTGTTGTCCGGGGGGTCGCCGATGGTCGCCGGGAAGAGCTGGTCCACCGACGCGTCACGCCACAGCACCGGGCCGTAGGCGGCCGAGTTGGGCACCTGCTGCCGGCTGTTGCCGTACGCGTGCGCCGCCAACGCTCCGCCGCCCGCCATGCCGAGCAGACCGAAGACGCAGAGCAGGCTGCCCATGACCTTCCGTCCGGTGCGGGCGCCGCCGGTGGACGCGGGCGGGGGTATGGGCGCCCCGGGCACGGGCACCCCGGGCACGGGAGGCGCGGGCTGGGGGTACGCCCCGTACGGGGACGGGCCCGGCGGTGCCGGGGGCATGGGTGGCGGCACCGGTCCCGCCCCCTGCCACTGCGGCTGCGGCTGCCACTGTGGCTGCGGCGGTACAGGGGGTTGCGGTTGCCAACTGCCCGGCGAAGGCGGCTGCCCGTACGGACTGCCGCTCCCCGGCGGCGGGGGGTAGGACATGGGTTCCCTCTCACGACTCGATCTGCGAGGGAACACAAGGGGCGGCACCGGCCGCACACGCACAGCCCGCCCCTCGCGCGTCTCCGGCGCCCCCGCGTATCTCGGCCGACAGCTTATGACCTTCGCAGGAGCAAGGCGTGTGCCGCTCGTGGAGCTCCGATAACGATCTCGTCGTACCGCCCGTCAACGGCAGTGGTGGCCATGGCACTTGGTCCGGGTCGTCGTACCCGCGGACGGAGCCGTGCTCCGGTGCTTGGTCGAGGTGCCGGAGTGCTTGCCGGCGGGGGCCTTCGGGGTGGCGGACGGGGTGCCGGGCTCGTCCGCGCCATGGCCGAGGGGGGCCGGGGCGGGGAACGGGATCACGGAGCGGCCGGCGAGGGCGGCGCGGGTGTACCGGGTCCAGATCTCGGTGGGGATGTCACCGCCGAACACCTTCTGGAGGCCGCCCACACCGATCAGTGACTCCAGCTGGGGGTGGGCCGGGTCCTCGCGGAAGAGCACGACGGACGTGGCGAGTTGCGGGGTGTAGCCGGTGAACCAGGCCGAGCGGTAGTCGTCGGTGGTGCCCGTCTTGCCCGCGGCCGGCCTGCCGAGGGCCTGGGCCCTGGTGCCGGTGCCGCGCGCGATGACGCCTCGCAGGACGTCGGTCACGTTGTCGGCGACCGGTGCGGGCAGCGCCCGTACGGCGGCGGGCGCGGTGAAGCCGGGCCGGACCGAGCCGTTGTGGACCACCTTGGTCACCGAGTACGGGTCGGTCCGCATCCCGGAAGCCGCGAAGGTGGCGTACGCGCCCGCCATCCGGATGGCGCTCGGCGTGGAGGTGCTGATGTAGAAGCCGGCGCTGGGCGCGGCGAGGCTGTCCGGGCGCAAGCCCAGGGCCTTGGCCGTCCCGACCACGGCCGGGTAGCCGACGTCCTCGCCCAGCTGCACGTACGGCGTGTTCACCGACTGCTCCATCGCCTTGCGCAGGGTGATGTACCCCCAGCGCCGCGGGGTGTCGTTGTGCTGGTGCAGGAAGCCGCTCGGGTCCTTGTCGTCGGTGACGTAGGCGCCCTGCCGGTCCTTGATGCGGATGCCGTCGTCGCCGTTGAATCTGCTGGCCGGGGTGACCGGCTGCGCGGGCCGGCCGGGGCGCAGCACCGCGCCGTGCCGGAGCGCGGACGCGAGGACGATCGGCTTGAAGGTGGAGCCCACCGGCACGCCCGAGGTGTCGGCGTTGTCCGTGTAGTGGGCGTGGTCGAAGCCCTGGCCGCCGTAGACGGCAAGGATCCGGCCGGTGCCGGGTTCCACCGAGGCGGCCCCGACCTCCACGTCCCGGTCCACCGCCCGGTGGGCGGGGTCCAGGCGCTCCCCGCGCACGGCGGCGACGGCCTTGGCCAGGTCCGCCGTGCGGCGCCGGTCGAAGGTGGTGTGGATCTGGTAGCCGCCCCGGCTCAGGCTGCGGTCGGTGATGGTCCGGTCGTGTGCCTCGGCGTACGACCGGGCGAGCTGGACCAGATAGCCCTTCTGCCCGGTGAGACCCAGGCCGGGCCGCCACTTCTGGGGCGCCGGGAAGCCCGCGGCCGCGTACCGGGCGCGCTGGTCCGGCGTCAGCCGGCCGGTCCTCACCATCCGGTCCAGCACCCAGGACCAGCGGGCCTCGGCCTGTGCCCGGGCCTTGGGGTCGGAGTCCGCGTACTGGAAGAGGCTCGGCTCGTTGACCGCCGCGGCGAGGAAGGCCCCCTGGCTCGCGTCGAGGTTCTCCACCGGGACGCCGTAGTACACCCGGGCCGCGGCCTGGATGCCGTTGGCCTGCCGGCCGAAGAAGCAGGTGTTCAGATACCCCTGGAGGATCTGGTCCTTGCTCATGACCGCGCCGATCTTGCTGGAGATCAGCAGCTCCTTGAACTTCCGGGAGACGGTCTGCGACTGGTTCAGATAGGTGTTCTTGACGAACTGCTGGGTGATCGTCGAACCGGACTGCACCGAGCCGCCCGCGGCCATGTGGACGACGGCGCGCAGGATGCCCTGCGGGTCGATGCCCGGGTCGGTGTAGAAGGAGGAGTTCTCCGCGGAGATGAAGGCCCACCGCACGTCGGGGGGCACCTGGGCGAGCCGTGCGTTCTGCCGGTCGACGCTGCCGTCGGTCGCCAGGACCGTGCCGTCCGACCAGTAGTAGACGTTGTTCTGGAGCAGCGTCGAGGGGTTGGGGTCGGGGATGGTGACCGTGGCGTAGGCATAGCCGACGGCCGCCGCCGTACCGCCGAGGAACAGCAGCAACAGGGCCAGCAGCTGGCGCACCGAGGGCAGCCAGCGGCGCAGGCCGGTCCGGCCGTGGCGCGGGTAGTCGAACCGGCGCCCGCGCGCGGGCGCGCCGGTGGCCCTTGCTCTCCGCCGGGAACGCTGCGGCGGTCGGCGCCGGTGTCCGCTCATGGGTGGGGCTCACTGTCCTTTCAGTGTGACTGGGTGGTGGAGGCGGGGGCCTGGAGGGAGCCGTAGCGCTCCATGCGCTGCCAGCGCAGCCGCGAGCCGGACACGGCGGTGAACACGGACTGGATCACCACCAGGTACATCAGCTGCCGGTAGACGAACTGCTGGAGCGGCAGGCTCCACAGCGGGCCGGCCCGCTCGCCGTCCAGGCGGAACGCGTACAGGCCCATCAGGAGTTGCAGCAGCAGGAAGGCCAGCCACAGCCCGGCGATCCGGACCGGGTCGAGGAAGACCAGGCCGTACACCGCGAAGAGGTCCACGACCGGGGCGAGCAGCGGCAACAGCACCTGGAACAGGAGCAGGTAGACCAGGCCGCGGCGGCCGAGTTTGCCGGCGGCACCGCCCTGCACCAGTGCGCCGCGGTGCTTCCACATCGCCTGGAGGGTGCCGTAGCACCAGCGGTACCGCTGCCGCCACAGCGCGTTCAGGGAGGCGGGCGCCTCGGTCCAGGCGACCGCGCGCTCCTCGTACACCACCCGCCAGCCGGCCCGGCACAGCGCCATGGTGAGGTCGGTGTCCTCGGCGAGGGTGACGTCGCTGACGCCGCCGAGGTCCAGCAGCGCGCCGCGGCGGAAGGCGCCGACCGCTCCCGGCACGGTCGGCATGCACTCGGCGAGGTCGAACAGCCGGCGGTCGAGGTTGAACCCGACCACGTACTCGATGTGCTGCCAACGCCCCAGCAGGCCGCCGCGGTTGACGACCTTGGCGTTGCCGGAGACGGCGCCCACCCGGGGATCCGCGAAGGGCTGCACGATGGTGCGGACGGTGTCGGGTTCGAAGACCGTGTCGCCGTCGACCATCACCAGCAGGTCGTGACCGGCCGCGGCGATACCGGTGTTGAGCGCGGCGGGCTTGCCGGCGTTCTCCTGGCGGATCACCCGCACCCCGGGCAGCCCGAGCGACTCGGCGAGGTCGGCGGTGCCGTCGGTGGAGCCGTCGTCCACCACGATGATCTCCACCGGATGGCCGGACGCGGCCAGGGAGCGTACGGCCGCCTCGATACCGGCGCTCTCGTTGTACGCCGGGACGATCACGCTCACCGGCTCGGTCACCGGCGGCCCCCAAGAGCGGGTGCGGCGCCGGGTGCGCAGCCGCCGGTGCCGCCGCGCGGCCAGCAGCACCACCGCGGCGCGGCCCACGCTGATCGCCCCGGCCGCGTACATCAGCACGCCCAGCAGCCACACCAGCCAGTCGCCCGCCCGCAGCGCGCCGATCAGGGCCAGGCCCTGGAGGTGGTCGCCGGTGGCGGCGGGCCGGACCGGCGCGGCCATGCCGACCGCGTCGGAGACGGTCGCGAAGCGGTAGCCGTCGGCCTTCAGCCGGGGCACCAGGGCGGTCAGCGCGGCGACGGTCTGGGACCGGTCGCCGCCCGCGTCGTGCATCAGCAGGATCTGCCCGGCGCTGCCGTGCGGGGCGGCCGCGGTGAGGATGCGGCTCACTCCGGGGCGCCGCCAGTCCCCGCTGTCCCGGGTGGAGAGCACCGTGACATAGCCCACCGCGCCGGCCTCCTTCAGGACGGACCAGTCGCCGTCGGACAGGCCGGCGTTCGTGGAGGAGTACGGCGGCCGCAGCAGGGCGGTGGTGACACCGGCGGCGCCGGCCACCGCCAGCTGGGTCTCGCGCACCTCCAGCGAGCGCTGCCAGGGGGCGAGCCGGGCCAGGTCCGGGTGGGTGAAGGAGTGGATGCCGATCTGATGGCCCTCGGCGACGATCCGCCGGATCAGGCCCGGGTGGGCGACGGCCTGGGCGCCGAGGACGAAGAAGGTGGCGTGCACGTGGTTGCGGCGCAGCGCGTCCAGGATGCGGGGCGTCCAGACCGGGTCGGGGCCGTCGTCGAAGGTGAGCGCGACGGTACGGGCCCGCACCCGGGCGGTGCGCACCGCGCCGTCGGCGTCCGCGATCACCGGGCCGCCGTGCAGCACCTGGCCGGGCACCGCCGCGTTCCCGCCGCGCGGGACCGTCACAGCGTCCGAGGTGACGCCGAACATGTGGTGCGTGTAGCCCTCCAGCAGCAGCGCCGTCGACAGCGTCACCGCGAGCACGCTCAGCAGCAGCCAGTGGGTGCGGGGGGTGATCCGGCGGGTACGGCCGTGGCGGCGGGGCGGGGCGCTGCGGCGGCGGCGATCGGTCACGTCGGGGCCCTGGCTCACTTCACGGGGTGGTGGGACGAGCCGACGGCGCGGCCCTTGGCGACGGGGGCGGAGGTGGTGGCCGAGGTCGGGGCCGTGGTCCGGTGGGTGGTCTTGGGGGTCGTGGCGGCCCTGGTGGCCGTGGTGGCCGTGGTGGCCGTGGTGGCGGACCGGGTGGCGGTGGGGCTGGGGGCCACCCGCGTCGTGGGCGCGGAGTCGTGCGCCGCGCTGGGGCTGGGGCTCGCCGTGGCGGATCCGGTGCCGGGGGCGGTGTCGGGCGCGGTCGCCCGGGTCGGCGCCGGGTGCGCGGCCTCCGACTGCGGGACGAGCGGGGAGCTGACGCTGGGGCCGCCCAGCATGGTGCTGATCAGCAGCGCGACATAGCCGCCGGCCGGGATCACCAGCAGGCGGGCGGCGCGCAGGACGCGGCGCTGGCGGCGGCCGGAGGCGTCCACGAAGACGGGACGGTCGTCGGGTGCGCCGGTTTCACCGGCTTCACCAGGGGGGAGCTGCGGCAGCTGGACGGCGGCTTCGTACGGCTGCCCGAAGGCGTCCGGCACCTCTGCCGCCACCGGGATCCCGGCTGTCTCCGCCGTCTCCGCCGTCTCCGACAGGAAGTCGGCGAACTCGCTGAGGGCGGCGAGGTCCGGGCCGGCCGAGGGGTCGTAGAGCGGCATGGCGAGGGTCTCGGAGTGCGCGTCCCAGCCCGGGGGGAGCGGCGCGGTGGCGACGCCGCCGGGGTATCCGTGGGCGGGGGCGGCGGGCTGGTGCGCGGGGGCGTACGGCGGCTGTGCGGCGCCGGCGTCCGAAGCCGTGCCGTAGGCGTGCCCGCCGTACCCGACCGCGCTGTGCGCCACCGTGCTGTACGGATCCGTGCCGTACTGCCCGCCACCGTACGGTTCACCGCCGTACGTTCCGGTTCCGTACGCTCCGCCGCCTTCGTTCGTCCACTGCACGAGTCGTTTCCCCTGTCTGGGCGACCGCCACGGCCGTCCGCATGGACAGAGCGCACGCGGCCCGAAGTGTTACACCCCGGTCTCGGCGAGCCGCTTCACCACCGCGTCCCCGGCCTCGGCCGTCCGCGTGTAGAACGCCGTCAGTTCCCGGTGCCCCGCCGCGAACGCACCCCAGGTCTCGGACTCGCCGGAGGCACCGCCGTAGCGGGGCAGCAGGGCGTCGCGGGCGAAGAGCCACAGCGCGTCGAAGTCGGCGGTGGCGAGGAAGGCGGCGACCCGGCGGGTCTGGGCCGCCGTCAGCACCAGGAAGGGCGGTTTGCCCGGGTCGGTCCGGTACAGCGGGCGGCCGCCGAGCACGACCTGGGCCTGGGGCCGCTCCGCGACGGCCGTGGCGGGGCGCGGGACGGTGCCGGCGTAGAGGCGCTCCTGGTCCAGATAGCGCTCGTCCAGCACCTCCTCGCGATGCCGGAGGGTCCGGTGCCGGACGGCCTCCGAGCCGCCCTCGAACAAC
This sequence comes from Streptomyces sp. NPDC127190, assembly GCF_042672505.1. Taxonomy (NCBI): domain Bacteria; kingdom Bacillati; phylum Actinomycetota; class Actinomycetes; order Kitasatosporales; family Streptomycetaceae; genus Streptomyces; species Streptomyces sp. NPDC127190. The sequence continues at coordinate 364,966 of NZ_JBHXVE010000004.1, read as the reverse complement.
CGCTCGATCCAGGTCGCGCTGTTGCGCAGGGCCGGTGGCGGCACGGCGCGCAGTCGGAGGTACGCAGTCATGCCCAAAAGAGCGCGGGGAGCCGGGGAAGCGTCACGGGGGCGGCGGTGACGTGGGGGTTCGGGGAGACGCGGAGGCGGGAAGCCGGCGGCGGCCGGAACCCCGGGCAGTGGTGGGGGTTCCGGCCGCGCGCCGGACGCTCTCCGTGTCGCCGCCGGGGGGAGACAGAAGCGGCACGGAGAGCGGTACCCATGCAGCGCACGGCCCCGGCGAAACGTCACCCGGCCCGGGGCGACGGGCGTTCCGGGTGCCCGTTTCGTGAACGACGGCGGCTCGGTTGTGACATTTCCGTGAGGGCGGGCGCTGGGCATAGGGGGCCGCCGCTGCGGACGGAGCACGGCGGGCGGCAGGGGATCGCAACAGACCGGTGCGAACGAGGACATACTTGAGCCAGGCACGACAATCCCGGCGCGTACAGGTGTACGACGGGGAATTGGGCACGGCGGTCGCACGGGCCCAGGAGGGTGACGAAACCGCTTTCGCCGTCGCCTACCGGATCGTGCAGCCGGGTCTCCTCGGCTATCTGCGCGGACTGGTCGGCGACGACGCGGAGGACGTGGCGTCCGACGCCTGGCTGGAGATCAGCCGCGACCTGGGGCGCTTCAAGGGAGACGGGGCCGGGTTCCGCGGCTGGACGGCGACCATCGCGCGGCACCGCGCCCTGGACCATCTGCGCCGCCAGTGGGTACGGCCCCGGTCCGGCGGTACGGAACAGGACGTGCTGGACATGCCCGGCCCGCACAGCACCCATGAGCAGGCCCTGGAGTCCCTCTCCACGGAACGGGCCCTGGCCCTGGTGCACGGGCTGCCGCGGGACCAGGCCGAGGCCGTCCTGCTGCGGGTCGTCATCGGACTGGACGGTCCGGCCGCGGCGCGCGTCCTCGGCAAGCGCCCGGGAGCGGTGCGCACCGCCGCCCACCGCGGCCTGAAACGCCTCGCCGGGCAGCTGGGCATCCGGGGCGGCGCGGACCCGGGTGTGACGGATGGGGCCTCCCGCACGCTGGGGAAGTCGACATGAACGACGACGGCAGCAAGGGGCCGGCGAACGGACCTCAGGGCCCGGCGCGCCGAGCGAACGGGACCCGTCGGACTGGTCGGACCGGAACGGAAGCGGACATGGGTGAACGAATGAGCGGTGGCCTGGTTCCCGGCCGTCGGCATGAGCACCCTGGCGGCGCCGTGTGCGGCCGGCCGGACGACGACGGCACCGGCACCGGACTGGACACCGGCGCGGACACCAGCGCCCTGGAGGCGGCCCTGGCCGCCGCGCTGCGCGGCCCCGAACCCGAGCCCGGGACCGCGGCCGAGGAACGGGCCCGGGCCGCCTTCCGGGCCGCCATGGACACCGGAGCGCACCGGGCGCGCACCCGGCGGCGGGACGACTGGCGGCCGTCGGCGGAGCGGCGCGCCGCGCGCTCGCGGCGGACCCGGATCACCTTCGGCGCGGTGTTCGCGAGCCTCACCCTGGGCGGTGTGGCGGTGGCCGCCATCGGTACGGCCGGCTCGCACGGCCACGGCACGCAGGCGGACCGGCGGCTCGTGACACCGTCGGCCGTCGCCCCGGACCGGCCGGGCACCACGCCCTCGGCGGTGGCCCCCGGCGAGAGCCCCGGCCCGTCGGACGCCCCGTCCCCCGCCCGGGACACCGAGGCCCACTGCCGCGCCTACCAGCGCGTCGAGGGCCGCGGCCGTGCGCTCGACGCGACGGTCTGGCACCAGCTCGTCACGGCCGCCGGCGGCAAGGACAAGGTCGCCGCGTACTGCTCGGCGGAGCTGGGACGGCCCACGGCCACGCCCCACCGGCCCGGCAACCCGGGCAAGCCCTCCGACCCGGGCCGCCCGGCAGGCAACGCCCCCTCGGCGAAACCGACCGCCCGCGGCACCGCCGCGAACGGCCATCCGGGCGAGGGCCGAGCGGAAACCAGACACCCCTAGGGCCGAGGCCGTCCGACGGCAACGGGAGAACACGGACGGGCTCCCGGCCCCCGCACACCGGGCCAGGGCCGCTCCTGGCCTCGGTGGAGACCCGTCGGACGGCGACCGGGGAACCGCCCGCCGAACCCGCAGGGCCGCCACCACCGATCCCCGGGCCCGCCGGCCCCCAGCGGGTTCCGTACACCACCCGCAGGCGCGCGGCACCGGCCCCGGACCACCACGCCCCCAGCCCACCTCTCCCACCTCCCGGCCCCGCCCCACAAGGCGCAAGACCCGCCGAACGGCGATAGAAGTGGTGCCGGGCGGAGACCGAACTGCCCGGGCGCACCCGGTGACCGACGCCGGGCCGGCCGCTCAGAGACGGTCGGTGAGGTCCTCCGCGTAGACCTGGGACAGCGGCTGCGGGCCCACGTACTGCTGGCAGTTGCAGTCGCCGGCCTCGTAGCGCACCGGCTTCTTGTTCTCGTCCCAGGCGGTGGGGACCTCCACCCGCTCGTGGCAGCGGCCCTGCTTGTCGTGCTTGGCCAGATGGTGCGTGCACCCGCACACCGGCTCCGGCGTCCGCTGCGACGCCTCCACGGCGAGACGTTCCTGCCGGGCCGCGTTCAGCAGCTCCAGCTTGCGCTCGTGCCGGTTGCGCAACGCCGTACGGACGGTGTCGGCGGCCCAGGCGAAGCCCCCCGTCCAGAAGACGATCATCACCCACCAGAACCAGTCCACGGTTCCACCTTCCCCCTGTGTCCCCCGGATTCCCCCGGATTCCCCGTGCGCCGCAGGTCACGCGGTCGCCCGTCCAGGATAGGAGCAGCACGGGACCGGACGCCGGTGCCGGTGGCTACTCTTCACCCGTGACCATCGAGCTGGCCCTGCTGACCCAAGTCTCCTGCCACGGGCGGGAAATCACCGCGCCCAGGCTGCGCGGCCTGCTCGCGCTGCTCGCCGAGGACCTGCGCGGCGGATGCAGCACCGGGCAGCTGGTGGCCGGGCTGTGGCCGGACGAGCAGCCGGAGCGGCCCGGCAAGGCGGTGCAGGTCCTGGTGTCCCGGCTGCGCGCCCAGGTCGGCGCCGACCTGGTCGTCAGCACCCCGGCCGGCTACCGGCTGGCGCTGGACGAGACCCAGGTCGACAGCTCCCTGCTGCCCCGGCACGAGGCGGCCGCCGCCGAACACGCCCGGGCCGGCGACCACGCGGCCGCCCTCGCCGAGGCCGAGGCCGGACTCGCCCTGTGGGACGGCTCGCTGGGCGCCGCCGCCGGGGAGGAGCTGTACGACCCGGTGGCGGCCCTGCGCGCCGCCCGGCTGCCGTCCCTGCACGCCCTCGCCCGGGCCCGGGCGCTCGCGCTCGCCCGGCTCGGCCGGCGCGAGGAGGCCGCGGGCCCCCTCGCCGAACTGGCCCGGGAACACCCGCGGGACGAGGAGCTGCTCGCCGAGCTGCTGCGCTGCGAGGCGGCCGGCGCCGGCCGGGCGGCGGCCCTCACCCGGTACAACGACTACCGCCGCGCCCTCCGCGACGAGCTGGGCACCGATCCCGGCCCCGCGCTGCGCGCCGTCTACCAGGAGCTGCTCCGCGCCGACGCGGCACCGGTCCGGCACGGGGTGCCGCACGAACCGAACCCGCTGCTCGGCCGGGACGCGGACATCGCCGCCGTGACCGGGCTGCTGCGCACCAACCGGGTGGTCACCGTCACCGGCCCCGGCGGGCTGGGCAAGACGCGGCTGGCCCACGCGGTCGGCCGGGCCGCCGAACATCCCGTCGTGCACTTCGTCCCGCTGGCCGGTGTCACCTCCGACGACGACGTGACCGGCGAGGTCGCCTCGGCCGTGGGCGCCGGGGACGGACGGCAGCCCGGCGGCCCGCCGGACGTCGTACGCGGCATCGCCAGCGCGCTCGGCCCCGGCCCCGCGCTGCTGGTGCTGGACAACTGCGAGCAGGTGATCGCCGGAGTCGCCGGCCTGGTCCAGGCGCTGGTGTCCCGCTCCAAGGAACTACGGGTGCTGGCCACCAGCCGGTCCCCGCTCGGGCTGTCCTCGGAGGCCGTCCACCCGCTGGCCGAGCTGTCCCTGACCACCTCCGTGGAACTCTTCGAGCAGCGGGCGCGGGCCGCCCGGCCCGGCGTGGAACTCCCCGCCGACCAGGTCGCGGAGATCTGCCGGCACCTGGACGGGCTGCCGCTCGCGGTGGAACTCGCCGCCGCCCGGGTGCGGGTGCTGTCGGTGGCCGACATCTCCCGCCGGCTGCGCGACCGCTTCACCCTGCTGCGCGGCGGCGCCCGCGACGCGCCCGCCCGGCACCGCACCCTGCACGCCGTGGTCGAGTGGAGCTGGAACCTGCTGGAGCCGGACGGCCGCGCGGCGCTGCGCGCCCTGTCGGTGTTCCCCGGCGGCTTCACCGAGGAGGCCGCCGAGTATGTGCTCGACGGCGACGGGGACACCCTGGACCTGCTGGAGCAGCTGGCCGGCCAGTCCCTGATCAAGGTGGACGACGGCCCCTCCGGGACGCGCTTCCGCATGCTGGAGACGCTCCGCGAGTTCGGTGCCGCCCGGCGCGCCGAGGCCGGAGAGGAAGAGGCGGTCGCCGGCCGCTTCCTGTCCTGGGCCCGGGACTTCGGCCGCGCCCACCACGATGTGCTCTTCGGCGCCGACCCGCGGCACTCCTGGATGCGGGTACGGGCCGAGCAGGACAACCTGGTGCTGGCCCTGCGGCACGCGCTGGCCCGCGCCGACGGGCCCGCCACCGCCGCGCTCACCGCCGTACTGGCGTCCCTGTGGTCCACCGACTCCAACTACGCGCGGCTCGCCGCGCTGGCCGCCGAGACCGGCGGGCCGCTGTCCCGGTACCGTCCCGACCCCGGGCATGCGCAGGACGTGGAGGCCGCCCGCAGCGCGGCGGCCGTGTGTACGGCCGTGCTGTTCATGGGCCACGGGCCGCGCGCGGTACGGCAGTTGGCCACCCTGCGCCGACTGCCGCCCGCCGCGCCGGACACCGTGCTGCGGGCGCTGGCCGCCGTGCTGAGCGCCGTACCGGAGATCCGTGCGCCGCAGTACACCCGGCTGCGGGAGCTGTGCGAGGCCGACGAGCCGCTGCTGGCCGGGGTCGCGTCGGCCGTGGCCAGCTATGTGTGGGAGTCCGAGCACGAGACGGAACGCGCGCTGGAGTACGCCCGCCGGATGCTGGAGAAGCTGGAGCCCTCCGGCAACCCGTCCATGCTGCTGATGGCCCACGGGCGGGTCAGCGAGTTGTGCCTCCAGTCCGAGCGGGGCGCGGAGGCGTACGGCCATCTGCGGGCCGCGCTGGCGCTGGACGGGTTCGGCGACGGGTCGGACGCGCTGGGCATCCGCTGGGGGCTGGTGCTGGCCTGTCTGCAACGCGGGGAGGTCGACGAGGCCGAGTACTGGCTCGGGCTCATGGCCCTGGACCGGAAGAGCGACTCGGCCGACATCTACACCTTCGACCTGCCGGTCCGCGCCGAGATAGCGCTGGCCCGGGGGCTGACCGAGCTGGGGCTCGGGCTGTGGCGCCAGGTGGTGGAGCGGATACGGGAGAGCGGCGCGCTGTACGCCGACGACCCGTTCGCGGACACCTGGGGGCTTCAGCTCCAGTCGGCCGCGCTGGCGGCGCACGCCCAGCACGGGCGGCTGGAGCCGGTGGCGGCGCTCGCCGGGCAGCTGCGGGACCGGCTGCTGCGGCTGCTCGCGGGCGACCCCGACGACCCCGCCCCGGTGGAACTGCCGGTGTACGGCACGGTCCTGCTGGCCCTCGCCCAGGCCTCGCTCGCCGGGGGTGCCACGACGGCCGTACGGCTCATCGCGCTCACCGAACGCATGCCGGTGGTGCGGGAGTTCCCGGTGCTGTCCTCGGCCCGCGCCCGGCAGGCCGCCGAACAGGCCGACAGGGCGGCGTACGACGAGGCGAGGTCGTCGTACACCGCCCTGGGGCGGGAGGAGCTGCGGGCCGCGGCCCTGCACGAACTCACCGCTGCGGCTCGCGGTTGAACCGGGCCCGGGACCAGAGGTAGCCCAGCACGGTGAAGCCGAGGAACCAGGCGACGGACAGCACCGCGTCCCGGGTGCCGATCGGGCTGCCCAGCAGCAGTCCGCGCAGGGTCTCGATGGCGGGCGTGAAGGGCTGGTACTCGGCGAACCAGCGGAACCAGCCCGGCATGGCGTGCACCGGCACGAACGCGCTGGACAGGAACGGCAGCATCACCAGCGGGTAGCCCATGTTGCTGGCGCCCTCCGGGTTGGGGCTGATCAGGCCCAGGCCGACCGCGATCCAGGTCAGGCCCAGGCTGACCAGCGCCATCAGGCCGGCCGCCGCGAGCCACTGAACCGGTGTGGCGTCGGGCCGGAAGCCGATGGCCAGCCCGATGCCGAGGACGAGCACCAGCGCCGCCATGGTCTGGATGACGCTGCCGATCACATGCCCGGTCAGCACGGAGGTGCGGGAGATCGCCATGGTGCGGAAGCGGGCCATGATGCCCTCGGTCATGTCGGTGCACACGGACACCGCGGTGCCCAGCGAGGTCATGCCGGCGGTCAGGAAGAGAATGCCGGGCACGAGGTAGGCGACGTAGTCGGACCGGTTCGCGTGGCCGCCGTTGATGCCGGCGCTCATCACGTTGCCGAAGACGTAGACGAACAGCAGCAGCAGGATGACCGGGGTGAGCAGCAGGTTCAGGGTGAGGGAGGGGTAGCGGCGGGCGTGCAGGAGGTTGCGCCGCAGCATGGTGAGGTTGTCGCGGAGGGCGTGGGTGGGGGCGGGGGTGCTCATCGGGCGGTCGTCTCCTCGGTGCGGGCGGGAACGGTGGTGTTGCCGGTCAGGGCGAAGAACACGTCGTCCAGGTCGGGGGTGTGCACGGACAGCTCGTCGGCCTCGATGGCGGCGGCGTCCAGCCAGTCGAGGATGGCGCGCAGCTCGCGCTGGCTGCCGTCGCTGGGGATCTGGAGGGTGAGCGACTCGTCGTCCCGGCTGGTCTCGCGCAGCGCGGCCGCCGCCCGCTCGTAGGCCACCGGGTCGGAGAAGCGCAGCCGCACATGGCCGCCGGGCACGAGCCGCTTCAGCTCCGCGGCGCTGCCCTGGGCGACGAGCCGGCCGCCGTGCAGCACCGCGATGCGGTCGGCGAGCTGGTCGGCCTCCTCCAGGTACTGGGTGGTGAGGAAGACGGTGGTGCCGGAGGCGACCAGCTCGCGGATGATCTGCCACATGGTGTGCCGGGAGCGCGGGTCGAGTCCGGTGGTCGGCTCGTCCAGGAAGATGATCCGCGGCGCGCCGACCAGGGTCATCGCGATGTCCAGTCGGCGCCGCATGCCGCCGGAGTAGGTGGAGGCGGGCTTCCGCGCGGCCTCGACCAGGTCGAACCGCTCCAGCAGCGCGTCCGTCACCCGCCGTCCCTCCGCCCGGGGCAGATGGTGCAGGTCGGCCATCAGCAGCATGTTCTCCTCGCCGGTGATGAGCCCGTCCACGGCGGAGAACTGCCCGGTGACCCCGATGGCGCCGCGGACCGCCTGCGCCTCGCGGACCAGGTCGTACCCGGCGACCCGCGCCTCGCCGCCGTCGGCGGGGACCAGCGTGGAGAGGATGTTGACCGCGGTGGTCTTGCCCGCGCCGTTCGGCCCGAGGAGGGAGAAGATCGTACCGGCGGGCACCTCGATGTCGATGCCGTCGAGGACCGTCTTGTCCCCGTAGGACTTGCGCAGTCCGGTCGCCGCGATCGCGGCTTCGTCGTAGCTCGTCGTCATGGAAGAGAGCGTGCGGCCGGGCGGGTTCAGAACGGCTTCAGCCCGGTTTCAGCACGGGCCGCCCCGGTTTCAGCGACCGATGCGGCCGGTCCCCTCCCTGCGACCGATCCACTACGCTCCCCCCGAACAAACACTCGGGGGGCCATATGTTTGCCATGTCCGCCAGACGCTGGTGGATCGCCGCCGGCACGACGGCCGTCCTGGCCGGCGGGGTCGGCACCTACACCTACCTCGACGGCGACTGGCCCTCCAGCACACCCCCGCGGCCCGTCACCGGCCTGCGCGACACGATCCAGCACGTCTCCGCCCAGACCACCGAGGCGACCCGGCCGCACCTGGTCAAGACCTGCACGACCGGCACCCGCCGGGTCAGCCACTCCTCGACCACCGGCACGGGCAGCCACCGCACGACCCGCACCTGGTACACCACCGAGCGCTACCGCGACTGCCGCTCGGTACGGCACGGCACGGAGACCTACACCCGGATCCTCCACCCCGAACGCTGGTGCGTCCGCCTGGACGCCGTCGACGGCGACCCGGCCGACAACGACGTCTGGTACCGGGTCGGGCGGGGCGACTACTACCTGGCGCTGGCCGCGGATTACCACGCCCGCATGAAAGTGACGCCGCTGGACTCGGCCCCGGGGTGCTGAGTGCCCTCGGTCAGCTGCGGAGACCGCCCTGTCGGCGATCAGAGTTCCGGCTTTTCCTCACGGGTGCGGTGCATCCACTCCAGTGGACCGCGCCGCAGGGCCTCTTCGGCGAGGCGCTTGGCGGAGGCCGTCTTCAGCGCGGCGAGGGAAGTGTCGATCCACGCCTGTGTGTGCTGGTTGCCCTGCGCACGGTATTCGACGGCCTGGAGAAGACATTCCAGCTTGTCCGCGTCCCGGGCACAGACGGCTTCCACCGTCTCCCGCCCCTCGTACTCGGCCACCGCGCTGCCCACCACATCGGCCAGCGGCTCGGGCAGTGCCGCGGTCTGGTCCACGGTGACCTCGACATTGGCTGCTGCCTTGAGATACCGCTTGCCCAGGTGGGGAATGTCGGTGGTGCGAGTCTCCTGGCTGTCATGGAAGAGCGCGAGAAACGCGGCGCGCTGCGGGTCGGCGCCCTCCATCGCCGCGACGGCCGACGCGATCACAGCGGTCCGGTGGGAGTGATCCGCGATGCTCTCCGGGTCGGGCACTCCGGCGATCACCCAACCAGTGCGCTTGTAGCGCTTCAGGAGGCCGATCTCATAGAGGAAGTCCACCACCCGCGCATCGTTCTCTGCCATGAATCTCCTTGTCCCCAACGGAACGTCTTCTCGGGCCTGCGGCGTCGCCCAATGCCCCCGCTATATCGGCTACATCCGCTCGTCATCTTCCACGGCCGCCGACCCGGTGTTCCCCAGGCCGTACCACGCACCGATGGCCTGCTTGTAGCCATCCGGCATGTTCAGACCGGGCACCTCGTGCGCACTGAACATGCCCAGCTGCTTGTGCTCGTGGCTGACGACCGGAGGTCGGTCGGGAGTCAGCACGGTGCAACCGTAGGTCACGATCAGTACCCGCCGACCTGGGATGGGCTGGTAGATCCAGACACCACCGTCGATGAGTGGGCCTGCTTTGACCTCCCAGCCGGTCTCCTCCTGGATCTCACGCTCCAGCGCCGCCTCCGGACTGCTGTCCGGCAGCTGAACGCCGTCGACTGTGCCGATCTCCAGGCGGCCTCCGGGCAGTTCCCACTCATCACGCTCGTTCCGCAACAGCAACACGCGATCAAACGCGTCGAGCGCAACGCCCTTCACGGAGACGGGCCAGAGCGGCGGCGTGTACGTCATGACGTCCTCGTCCTGCGGGGTGCGTGCCGGGTCTTCGGAACGTAGCACCCGCGCCCTCACCCGCCGCGCGATCGCCTGATGCCCCGCCACCCAGAACCGGCAGGAAGACAAGCGCGGATGAGTACGACAGCGGATGTGCGGGCCTACGGGCGCGTCGAGGATGACGGGATGACCACTCCGACCCCCGCCCGTGGCCCGGTCGCCGCGCTACTCCTCCTGGCTGCGCTGGTCCTGCTGCCCCTGCTGATCGGCCTGTTCTACGTCAGCCAGGACACGCTCGCCTGCTTCGGTCAGGCCACCGCCTGCCGTGGTCAGCGCGCGGCGGTGATGTCGGTGGTGCACGCGGCCATGGCCCTGGTCGCCGGGCCCTGCGCCGGCGCCGCCCTCCTGGGCCTGACCGGCGCCGCCCTCAACCGCCGTGCCGCCGTCTGGGCGGCGACCGGTGCCCTGCTGGGCGCGATGGCGATGTGGATCGTCACCCTGCATGTCCTGGCACAGGCCTTCTCGCAGTGGGAGTTCTGAGGGCCGGACGCGCCCGTCGCTATTCGGATACGTCCGTCATCGCATGCCGTCCAGCCGCGATCAGCCGTGCGACGGCGAGCGGCGCGCACAGCTCGGCGGCCGACCTCATCGGCACCGACCAGTAGGAGGCACCTGCCCCCGGGAGGCACCGCGTGCGGCCCACCTGCGGAACGCCCAGATAGGTCCCGTTCCCCAGCACTTCGACGCCCGCCTTCGCGCGCCACTCCGCAGCCGCCTCCTTCCAGCTGCGGGCCATGCTCGCGGGCACGAGGGCGTAGTAACGGCGGCCCTGTGGGTCACAGATGACCGGTCCGCTCCTCAGGGCGTCATCGAGGACGGCGTCGACCTCTTCGGCATCGTCCGTCAGCGCCATCGCGAAGACCAGCCGGCCCGGAATCCGTACAGCGGAGAACAGAGTGCCCAGCGGCAGCAGGGCCACCCCGTTCTCCTGCCACTCAGCCCTGATCCGCTCGTGACTCGCGGCGGGGCAGGTCGCCATCAGCCACTGCTCGACCGCCAGCCGCCGGTCGGCGGTGGAGTGCACCAGCATGCCGGGCCCCGGTCCGACCGGTCGCAGTGCGGCGGCTCCGGGCCCATGGGTAGCGTTCACGGTGTCGACGCTCCTTCACAGCGTTGGCCATGCCCCCAGGCCGTCAGCGCGGTCGGGGGGTCTTGTCGTAAGGGATCGTGGCCTGCCGTCAGGGACGAATCTCCCTGTGCGCGAGGACAGTTGGGCTCGCTGCCGATAGGGTCACAAGAAGGCCCAAAAGTCCCTGCCCAGGGGGTTGATGTGAACGCCAGACTTCGTTCCGCGATGGCCGAAGCGGGCCTGTCCCCGCGCCAGCTCGCTTACCGGGTGGGGGTATCCCGGAAGCAAGTGGAACGATGGGTTTCGAACGAGGCGTTAACGCCCCATGCCAGGAACCGCGAAGATGCCGCCCGCGCGCTGGGAGTGGACGAGGAAATGATCTGGCCACAGGTGGTCAAGGACCGCATCAAGACCGGAAACGACCGCGAGATCATCCACAGCTACCCGTACCGCACGGCGGCACCGTCCGCCTTGTGGGCGGAGCTGGCGGAAGCAGCCACACGAGAGATCGTGCTGGGCGGGTACACCAACTACTTCTTCTTCACGTCCGTCCCCGCGTTCGCCGACATCCTGCGCCGCAGAGCAGAGGCAGGTGTCGGCGTGCGGATCCTCCTCGGAGATCCGGAGGGCGAGGTGACCCGGCAGCGCGAGGCCGTCGAGGACACGGCACTGAGTGTGTCCACCCGGATCAGGATCACCCTCGAGCACCTGGAACGGCTCGGCCCGCTCGAAGGCCTGGAGACCCGCTACAGCGCGGCCGAGGACGCCGTGAACCATGTCTCCCTGTCGGTCTTCCGCTTCGACGACGACGCGTTGGTGACGCCCCACCTCGCCCGGCTGGTCGGCCATGACTCGCCCCTTCTGCATCTGCGGCGCCAGGGCGACGGCGGTATGTTCGACCGCTTCCGCGACCACGCGGAGGAGCTGTGGAGCCGGGGCACCCCCATACGGCGAACGACCACTGACCCCATGGCGTGACCACCGAGGTTCACAGCATCAGGCGGCCCGGCACCACATCGGCGCTCACTCCCCGTCCCGCCGGTCCCGGCGGATCAGAGCCGCCGTGAGTGCCGTCACGACGAGTACCGCGCAGCAGACCGGGGTGAGGAAGCCGAGCATCAGGGGGTTTCGGGGCGGGAGCGGGTGATTGCGGATTCCACTGCTGCGATGCGGTCCGCGAGCAGGGTGAGGGCGGCGATCGCCCGGGTCGTCGGGTCCTGGTCCGGGGTGCCGAGGGTGCGGGTGCGGATGTGGGCCGACTTCAACTCGGCCCGGCGGGCGGTCTGTTCCGGGGTGAGGGTGCCGCGCAGTTCGGCGAGTTTCAGGAGGTTGGCCTCGGCGCCGGTGGTGAGGGTCTGGGCCTCGGCCGTGTAGTGGTCGTGGACGACGGCCTCGCGTTCGGTGTCGTTCATGACCGGGCGCAGCCGCTGGGCGATCTTGTTCATGTCGCGGTAGGAGCCCTGGAGGCGGAAGGGGGGTTCCGTGCGGGCGGCCGTGGCCTGGCCGGCGGAGGCGATGTAGGCCGCGTTGACCGACAGGACCGTGTCGCGGACGGCGAGGAGGTGGCGCAGGACGGAGACGGTGCGGTCCAGTTCGGCCGGGGGCAGCGGGGACGAGAGGCGGTCCGCGCGGGCCGTGGGGTCGCCCGCGGCGAGCCGGACCAGCAGCTCCAGGTCGGCCCGGTCGCGGGCGGCGAGCGGGGCCAGGACCGGGTTGGCGGTGAGCGCGTTCTCCACGAAGCTGAGGGCGAAGACGTCCTCCTTGCCGGTGAGGACGTCGCCGAGGTTCCACACGTCGGCCCGGTTGGCGAGCATGTCGGGGATGCGGAAGCGCTCGCCGGACTCGGTGTAGGGGTTGCCCGCCATGCACACCGCGAACCGCTTGCCGCGCAGGTCGTAGGTGCGCGGCTCGCCCTCCCACACGCCGTCCACGCGCCGGGTGGCGTCGCACAGCGGGATGAACTTCTGGAGCAGCTCCGGCGAGGTGTGCTGGATGTCGTCCAGGTAGAGAAGGGTGTTGTTGCCGGCCGCCAGCGCGAAGTTGATCTTCTCGATCTCGCGGCGGGCGGTGGCGTTCGGGGCGTCGGCGGGGTCCAGCGAGGTCACGGCGTGGCCGAGCGCCGGGCCGCTGATCTTGACGAGCATCAGGCCGAGCCGGTCGGCGACGTACTCCATCAGGGTCGTCTTGCCGTAGCCGGGCGGGGAGACGAGGAGGAGCAGGCCGCCGGTGTCGGTGCGCTTGGACTCGCCGGTGGTGCCCAGCTGGCGGGCGAGGCTGTCGCCGATCAGGGGCAGGTACACCTCGTCCACGAGCCGGTTGCGGACGAACGCCGACAGCACCCGCGGACGGTGGTCGTCCAGGCGCAGCCGCTCGCGTTCGGCCGCCAGCAGGGCCGTACGGCTGCGCTGGTAGGCGCGGAAGGCGGGGACGTCCGTGGCCGCGAAGCGGGCCGTGCGGGCGAGGAACTCGTCCAGCCGGAGGGTGATGTGGCCGCCGTGCACGCGCGGGTGGGTGCCGAGGAGGCCCTCGGCCGTCACGGTGAGCGGGGCGTCACCGTCGTAGCGGGCCAGGTCCGGGCACAGCTCGGCGGCGACCGCCTCGGCCAGCTCGCCGGGACCGGCCTCGGCGCCGGTGGCCGCGGCGAACGCGCCGAGCCAGGCCGCGACCACCTGCCGGCGCGCCGCCAGCTCGGTGAGTCCCTCCAGGTCGTAGCCGCCCTCGGCGTGCCGGAACTTCTCCAGCAGGGCGCGCGCGGCGGCGCCCAGCACGAACCCCTCGGGCCCGCAGGTCAGTTCCTCGAAGAGGTACGCGGCGGCCGGGCCGGCATCCGCCTCGCCGTCCCACGCCTCGATCGCCGCGGCCAGCTCCCGCTGAAGCTCCCCGATGGCCGGTACGGCGCCGAAGGCGTCCCGCGCCCGGGCCAGCGACACCGCCCGCCGGGTCCAGGCGGTGCGCGCGTCCGCCGTCGTGCCGTGCGCCCAGAACAGCTGGGCGGTGGCCCGCGCGGCGGGCTCGTGGCGCAGGGTGCCGGCCCCGTCGTGGAGCGGCAGCAGGGCGGTGAGGAGGAGCGTCGCGTCGTGGTCGTGGACGCCGCGCTCGTACCCCTCGTCGTAACGCCCCTGCGCCGCCCGGCGGACCAGTGCGGGCAGGTCGGCGGCGGCCAGGGCGGCCGGGCCGTGCTCGGCGAGCAGCCGGGCGGCGAGGTGCTCGGCGCGGTAGACCTCCGGGGACTCGGAGGGCAGGTGGCGGTCCCAGTACCGGCGTGTCTCGGCGAAGGCGGGGTCGGTGACCGGGCGGCGGTAGTCCGTGCCGGTGACCGCGAAGGCGAGGCCGTCGCCGTGCGGGACGAGCGTCAGGTCGAGCGGCTGGGTGTTGACGGCGAAGCGGTGCCCGCCGAGCAGCAGGGCGTGGCCGTCGTCGGCGTACAGGTCGGCGCGGTCGCGCAGCGCGCGGGCGGCCTCCTGGCGGGCGGCCTTGAGCCGGCCGTCCAGCTCCTCGGCGCGCACGCTGTCGCCGAGCCCGCGCAGCTCCTCCGCGGTACGGCGGACCTTGGCGACCAGCGGATCGGAGGCGAAGTAGGCGGTGACCGCGTCGGCGTCGGGCAGGCCGGCGGCGCGCCGGGCGACGGTCTCCAGCACCCGCCCGGCGGAGACGGCGAGCTGCTCGGCGCGGCGGGCGCGGGCGTCGGCGAGGGACTGCTTGCGGGCGGCGAAGGCCTCGTAGATCTCGGTGCGCTTGTCCGCGAGGTCGGCGAGGAAGTCGTCGAACTCGGCGAACCGGCCGTCCAGTTCCTCCAGCCGGGCCAGCAGCGAGGCGAGCTGGTCGTCGCACTCCTCGGGGGTGCCGGACACGGCGAGCGCGGCGGTGACAGCCTGCGCGAGCAGCGCCGTCTCGGCGGCGAACTCGGCGCGTCCCTCCTGGTCCTGGAGGCCGCGGCGGCGGCCCTCCAGGGTGGCGCGGGCCCGGTTGACGCCGCCCAGCACGTCGGCGATCCGCTCCAGCACCGCCGTACGCACGGTGGCGTCGGCGATGTCCAGCCCGGTGACGACCTCGGTGACCGTGCGCAGACCGTCGGCCAGCTCGTCCAGGCGGGCAGCGACGGGTGCCGCCGCGGCCACCGTCTCGATGGCGGCCGCCTCGGCGACCAGCCGCTCGACCTCCTCCCGCTGCCCGGTGAAGGCGTCCTCGCGGGCCAGGAAGGTCACCGCGCGCTTTCCGAAGGTGTCGAGGTCGGCCGCCGTCCGGGCGGCCAGCTCGTCCACCTGCGCGGTGTCGACGTAGCGCAGTTCCTTCAGGGTCAGCAGATGGCCGTGCGCGTGCCGGAGTTCGGTCAGTCCGCGCACCCAGGCGGCGGCCTCGCGCGGGGCCTCGCCGCGCAGCCGGCGCACCACGGCGGCGATCCGCTCGGCGCCCTCCGCGAGGGCCTCGGCGGCCTGCCGGGTCAGCTCGCGGACCGTCTCGAACTCGCCCAGCACCTGCTCGCCGGTCTCCCGTACGGCGGTCAACGGGCCGAGCAGGCCGCCGAGTTCGGGGTCGTCCAGCCAGTGGTGGGTGTCGGCGGCGCGGACGCAGGCGGCGACCAGCGCGCGGTAGCCCTCACCGGTGTGGATGCCGTCGGCCACCAGCCGGGCCACGGACAGGCAGTCGGCGAGCCCGCGCACCAGGTCGGCGTTGCCCACCCGGGCGAGCGCCCCGGTGCCGGTGCGCAGCGCGGCCGCGTGGGTGTCGGAGACGTACGGCGAGGTCCACCACTGGAGCGGATGGGTGTGCGCGGGCTCCTCCCCGGCGGTGCGCAGCACGGCCAGGCCGCCGTCCCCGAAGAGCGCCCAGCCGCGGCACGGCAGCGGGTTCGCGACCTCCTTGCGCAGGGTGTTGTACGACAGCAGCAGGGTGCGGCCCGCGGTGCGGGAGCGGAACGCGTACAGCACGTCCTCGCCGTTCGGCGCCCGCACCTCGCGCTCGAACTCCAGCCCGTCGACGTCGAGTTCGTACGTCTTGTGCGCCCCCGTGGCCAGGCAGTAGCCGCCCGGGAACACGATCCCCTGCTCCTCCGGCAGCCGCCGGCAGGCCTGCCCGATGCCGTCCAGCCGGACCACGGCCCGGGTCAGCGTGTTGAACACCAGGTAGCGGTCGGCGTCCTCCTTGTACGGCCGCACCCGCAGCAGCACCAGCGGGCCGACCCGGGCGTGTGCGACGGCGGCGTCGGCGAGGGCCTGGAGGGGCTCGTGCACGGGCTCGGTGTACAGCACGTCCTGCTGTGCACCGTCTCCGGAGTCGTCCCGCGTGCGGACGGTGAGGTGCCCGCCGACGGTGGACACGCCCAGCCCGGCGGGGACGGCCACATAGGGCTCCCGGCCCAGGACGTGGTCCTCGCGGGTGGTCTCCGTCCAGGTCAGGTCCTGGGCGGGCGGGAAGACGTCGTCGCGGTCGCCGCGGGCGTCCAGGAAGCGGACCCGGTCGTCGTCGCCGACGTTCCAGCGCAGGGCGCGGACGTCCTCGGCCTTGTCGCCGGTGCGGAACACCGCGAGCAGCCGGCCCTCCACCCGGCGCAGCCGCAGCAGCCGGGCCTGCCGGTAGTAGCGGTGCAGGGCGCTGAACTCCCGCACGAACGCCGGGTCGTCGAGCAGACCGGGTACGGCGTCCTCGGCCAGCCGCTCGCCGTCCCGGCCGTACAGCGCGAGGACGTCCCCGACGGCCGGCTCGGCCTCCCCGCCGCCGGGGTGGACGCTGCCGAACAGCAGCGCGTCCCCGACGGCCACGATGTCGCCCGGAAGACAGGGGTGCGCGGTGCTCAGCCTGCCGGTGGCGGCGAGCTCGAGCCCGGCGGAGCCGAACTCCTCGGCGCGCCGGGCGTTCAGCGCCTCCGCCCTGTGGGCCAGCTCCCTGGCCTGCGCGGCGAGCCGGTCGCGGAGCACCTCGTAGGTACCGGCGTCGACGGATTGCTCCGCAGGGGTTGCCATGGGTTGCTGCTTCCCTTCGTGGGCCGGGTGGGGTCGCCGTGGGGGTTGGGGTGGTGGGCGATGCCCCGCCCCGGCCGTGGCCCCGGTCCCGCCGCCGACCCCCGTGCGGGGGCGGGACCGGGGGTTCTCAGGAGGCGCGGGCGGGTGCGCTGCCGTTCAGGGCGGTCAGCGGGGTGTCCGAGAGACCCAGCTCACCCGCCCGGTCGAGCAGCTTCTGGAACTGCCCGGCCGTGGCCCCGCCCCCGTTCATCAGCTTCATCAGCAGCGCCGACACCGTCAGGTTCTGCACATCGGCGGTGCCGACCGAGCCGAGGATGCCGCTCAGGTCCTCGGTGAAGCTGCGCGACCCGTCCAGCCAGGGCCCCGCCAGGGTCTGCGCCGTACGGGAGTTGTCCATGAACCCGTCGACGCCCTTGCCGAGCGCCACCGAGGAGACGAGCCGGTCGAAGAAGACGGACTCCCCGCCGACGATGTCGATGTCGGCGTGCTCCAGGCCGGTGGCGAGCACCGTGGCCTGCGCCTCGGCGACCTGCCGCTGGGTCTCCAGCCCGGCGAGCCGGACCTCCTTCTCCGTCTGGAGCCGCAGCCGGTACTCCTCGTGGCCGCGCGAGGCGTCGTCGAGGGCGGCCATCGCGGCGGCCTTCTCGGTCAGACCGGCGGCCTCGGCCTTCAGCTTCTCGCCGATCGCCGTGGCCTCGGCGAGCGCCTTGGCCTTGGCACCCTCGGCGTCCGCGAGCCCCTTCGCCCGGGTGCCCTCGGCCTCGGCCTTGAGCCGCGCCTCGGTGGCCTCCGCGGCGGCGCGGGCGCCCTCGGCCTCCGCCAGGGCCTTCGCCCGGGCGCCCTCGGCCTCGGCGAGCGCCTTCGCCTGGACGCCCTCGGCCTCCGCACGCAGCAACGCCTGGGTGGCCTCCGCCTCCGCGCGGCCGGCCTTGACGGTGACCTCGGCCTCCTTGTCGCGGACCTGGACGGCGGCCAGCCCCTCCGCGGCGGCCTCCGCCTGGACGCCCTCGGCGAGCCGCAGCTTGGCCCGGGCGTCGAGGTCGGCGGTCTTCAGCCGGGCCTCGGCGAGGGTGAGCGACTCGGCGGCGTGGTGCCGGGCGGCCTGCTCGGCGGCCTCGGCGGCCTTGATGTCCTTGACCAGCTTCTCCTGCGCCTCCGCCTCGGCGGCGATGACGATGGCCTGCCGGTCCCGCTCGGCCTGCTCGACCGCGCGGAGCTTCTTGATGGACTCCTCCTGCTCGGCGACCGTACGGTCCACCGCGACCCGCTCCCGGATGACCTCGGCGATCTCCCGCTTCTCCGCCTCGACCTCCTTCTCGGCGGAGATCTGGGTCAGCTGGGTCTCCCGCTCGCGGGCGATGACCTCCAGCATCCGGTCCTTCTCGATGCGCTCGTTCTCGACGGCGATGACCCGCTCGCGGTTCTTCGCGGCGACGGCGATCTCCCGGGCCTGGTTCTCCCGCTGGACGCCCAGCTGCTCCTCGGTGCGCAGGAAGGCGCTCTGCGCGCGCAGCCGCTCCTCCTCGACCACGCGGGCGGTCTCGGCCTCCTCGCGCGCCCGGGAGGTCTCGATCTCCCGCTTCTGCTTGATCTCGGCGTCCGCCTGCCGGCGCTCCAGCTCCAGGATGGCCTCGCGGGCGTCGACGTTCTGCCGGGTGATCTCCTTCTGCTCGTTGCGCTGGGCCTCGTTGGTGCGCACGTGCTCGATCGCCGTCAGCTCGGTGATCTTGCGGATGCCCTGGGCGTCGAGGACGTTGGCGGGGTCGAGCTGGGTGAGCGGGGTCTGCTCCAGGTAGTCGATCGCGGCGTCCTCGAGGTGGTAGCCGTTGAGGTCGACACCGATCAACTCGATGATGTGGTACCGGAGTTCCTCGCGCTTGGTGTAGAGGTCGGTGAAGTCCATCTGCTTGCCGACGGTCTTCAGCGCCTCGGAGAACTTCGCGTGGAACAGCTCCTGGAGCGTGTCCTGGTGGCTGGCGCGCTCGGTGCCCACGGACTGGGCGACCTTGATGACGTCCTGGACGGTCTTGTTGACCTTCACGAAGAACAGGATGCGGATGTCGGCCCGGATGTTGTCCCGGCAGATGAGCCCGTCCCGGCCGGAGCGGCTGATCTCGATCGTCTTCACCGAGATGTCCATGACCTCGGCCTTGTGCAGGATCGGCAGCACGACCTGGCCGGTGAAGGACACGTCGACCCGGCGGGTCTTCGACACGATCAGCGCCTGGCTCTGGTCCACCTTGCGGTACAGCCGGGAGAAGAGGACCAGCAACAGCAGTACGACGACGAGACAGGCGGCGATGAGCACGCCGAGCGCTTCCATGGCATACGTCCTTGCGTCAGACGATAAATCGGAGCCCCCGTGGTCCCGGTGCCGGGCGGCGCCGTACTGCCGACGCCCGGCACCGGGACCCTCCGTAGCGCTCCCCCGCGCAGCATGCTGCGGGAGAGGCGCACGCCCGCGCATTGCCGGTTTCCGGCAGTCTTCACTACTGTCTGCATGCCGGAAGGGCGCTAAGAAACCGTCACCGGCGCGTCAGGATCACGGAAACGGGGGCCGCTTCCGGGGGAGCGGTGCATGGGGGCGGCGTGCGCGAGCATCAGGACACACCGGGGCACTATCCGAACTACCTGGAGGGGTTCCCGCGCGCCCTCGCCGAGGCCGCGGCCACCGGCCGCCGGCTGACCCGGGAGGAGCTGAAGGAGCGCCGCGCCCTGGGCGAGCAGGCGGCCGAGGCCGGGCACGGGCTGCGCGCGCTGGTCGTCGCCCACCTCGCCGCCGCCCGTGCCGCCTGGCCGGCCGGGCCGGTCTCGGCGGAGAGCACGCTGGCCGCGCTGGCCGCCGTGGAACAGGCGGTGGACGCGTTCGCCGAGGGCTACGAACGCGCCCAGCGGCTCGCCGTGCGCCGGGAGGAGGCGGCGCGCCGGGAGTTCATCGACGACCTGCTCTACGGCCGCAGCGACCTGGGCCGGGTCGCCTCCCGCGCGGAACGCTTCGGTCTGCGGCTGTCCCGCGCGCACGCGGTCGCGGTGGCCGAGGGCCCGGTCGCCTACGGCGAGGGCGACCCGCTCGCCCGGAAGGTCGAGGCCGCCGTGCTCGCCCGGTTCGACTCGCGCAGCATCCTGCTCACCACGAAGAACGGCCGGCTGCTGTGCATCGCGCCCGGCGACGAGGACGAGGTGCTCACCTACTTCGCCAAGCAGGCGTACGCGGCCACGGACGGCTGCCGGGTCGCCATCGGCCGCCCGCAGCCCGGCGCCGGCGGGGTCGTGCAGTCGTACGAGGAGTCGCTCGCCGCGCTGGAGATGGCCGGCCGGCTCGGCCTGGACGCGCCCCTGCTGCGCGCCGCCGACCTGCTGGTCTACCCCGTGCTCGCGCGCGACCGGCAGGCGATGGCCGACCTGGTGCAGCACACCCTGGGCCCGCTGACCTCGGCCCGGGGCGGCGCCGTGCCGCTGCTGGAGACCCTCTCGGCCTACTTCGACTCCGGCTGTGTCGCGGCGGAGGCCGCCCGCCGTCTCTCCCTCAGCGTCCGGGCGTTCACCTACCGCCTGGAGCGCATCCACAAGCTCACCTCGGCCAACCCCGCCGACCCGTCCCACCGGTACATGCTCCAGACCGCGGTCATCGGGGCCCGCCTCCTGGACTGGCCGAACCGGCCGCTGTGAGGGCGCCGGGGCCGCCTCGGCCGCCTCACGGGGCATCAGGAAAGTACTTGCATTTATGGAAAGTACTGTCCATGCTGAAGGTACGCACGGAGGAGCGGACCGACCAACCGCCCCTCCCCACACCGGAGGTACACGTATGGACACGGGGGAACCGATGGGCACGGGCGAACCGATGGACCCGAAGCAGGCCGAGGAGGCCCTCGCGGCCGCCCGTTCCGCGCGCTGCGCGGCGCAGAAGGCCGGCGACGAGCGGCACCGGCCGCTGGGCTACGCGATCGGGCAGGGGCTGGCCTCGGCGGTCGGCTTCAGTGCGCTGGGGCTGGCCGACCGGCAGCCCCAGTGGGCTCCCTGGCTCGCCGGGGTCGGGGTGCTGAGCCTGCTCGTCTTCCTCGCGCTTATCTGGGCGGGCGTGCATCACACCGGGACGGTGCGCTGGTTCGGCCGGGACAGCGGGTGCGACCGGCCGCGCTGGCAGGCGTGGGTGCTGCCGCTGACGCCCGTCGCGATCGGCCTGCTCGGCTACGCGTTCTACGGCGCCGCCGGCTGGCTCGTCGCCTTCGGCGTGAGCGAGGGCGCCGGACGCGTCCTGACCGCGGCCCTGGCGGGACGGGTGGCGAGCACGGCATGACCGATCCCGGCAAGGCGCCCCCGGCCCTCGACCGCGAGCTGCACCATCCGACCCGGCTGGCCCTCGCCGCCTACCTCTCGGCCTGCGGCGAGGCGGAGTTCGGCGTCCTGCGGGACTACTGCCAGGTGTCCGACTCCACGCTGAGCAAGACGCTCTCCGCGCTGGAGAAGACCGGCTATGTCAGCATCCGCAAGGGCCATCTCGGCAAGCGGCCGCGCACCTGGGCCTCGCTCACCTTCGCCGGCCGCCGGGCGCTCACCCGCCATCTCGCGGCCCTGGAGGAGATCGCGGCGACGGCGCGCCGGGCGGCGGCCGGCCAGGACACCGGCGGCCGAGCGGCCGGCCAGGACACCGGCCGAGCTGTCGGCCAGGACACCGGCTGACCGGCCGGCCAGGACACCGGCCGAGCTGTCGGCCAGGACACCGGCCGAGCTGTCGGCCAGGACACCGGCCGAGCTGTCGGCCAGGACACCGGCCGAGCTGTCGGCCGGGGCACCGGCCGACCGGCCGCCCGGGCGGCTACTCGTCGTCGACGGTCCGCACCGGGGTGACCTCCCCGGGCTCGCGCAGCTCGGTCTGTTCCGAGCGGACGAGCAGGACGTCTCCGACGAAGAGGTCGTAGATCAGCACCCCGATCACTCCGCCGATCAGCGGCCCGACGATGGGGATCCACCAGTAGTTGCTGAACGCGCCGGAGACGCTCCCCGGGAACGCCAGGCTCTTCCAGCCGGCCAGCCAGGTGAACAGCCGCGGCCCGAAGTCACGGGCGGGGTTGATGGCGTAGCCCGCGTTCGCGCCGTAGGACATGCCGATCGCGGCGACGATGAAGCCGACCAGCAGCGGTCCGAGGTTGGACTGCACGGCCTGGTTGCGCAGGTCGATGATGGCGACGACCAGCATGACCAGGAAGGCCGTGCCGACGATCTGGTCGATCAGCGGGCCCCAGACCCCACCGTGGAAGTAGGGCGCCGGGAAGGTCGCGAAGATCGAGAACGTGGCCAGTGTGTGCCCGTTCGTCTTGGGCCCCCTCGAGGCGCCGTCGAAGGCGTTGATCGCGTTGTGGTAGACGAGGTAGACCAGCGCCGCCCCGGCGAACGCGCCGACGAGCTGCGAGATCCAGAAGGGCAGCACCTTCGCCCAGGCGAAGCCGCGGCGCACGGCCATGGCCAGCGTCACCGCCGGGTTGAGGTGGGCGCCGCTGACGCCGCCGGCGACGTAGACGCCGAAGGTGACGGCCATCGCCCAGCCCCAGGTGATCAGCAGCCAGTCACCGGCCGCGAGGAAGATCGTGGTGGGGGTGGCGGCGCGGCCCGAGCCGGGCAGCGCGGCCACCGCCATCGCGACCACGCCACAGCCGAAGGAGATGAGCACGAAGGTCCCGAGGAACTCCGCGAGGCACTCGCCCAGCAGCCCGCCCCTGCTGCGCATGCGGGACGGCTTGATGAGCGCGGGAATTTCGACAGCCATGGAGGCCCCCTTGCAGAGGACAATACGGCCAACATCACCATATTGGCGTACAGAGCCCTTCCCCGCAGAACGGGACCGGCCGGGGCCGCCTCAGCTGTCCAGGTCGTCGGCGTAGTGCCGGAACCCGTGCCGGTCCCGGTGCATGCCCCACAGCAGCTCGGCCAGCACCTCCGGGTCCTTGCGCGCGTGCCCCGGCACGATCGCCCCCGGGATCACCAGCTGCGCCACATGGATCGACTCCCGCGCCAGCCGGTCGTGCAGCAGATGGCCGTACGCGCTCTCGGCGGCGAACGCCACCGACGTCCCGGCCCGGTCCGGCTGCGGTACGGCCGCGGCCCCGCCGTTGACCAGCAGAATCGTCCCCCGTCCCAGCCGCCGCATACCCGGCAGCACCCGCTGTACGGCGGCGACGACCCCGTACACCGAGAACTCGATGGGCCCGACCAGATCCCGGGGTCCGGTCTCCAGCACCGGCCGCATGAAGTCCCGGTGCGGTACCGGGCTGTACTGGAGCACCTCCACGGTCCCCAGCTCGCGCGCTGCGGCGTCCAGGGCGGCACCCAGCTTCTCCGGCCTGCGGACGTCGGCGGTGAAGCCCCGGGCGGTGACGCCGTGCTCCGCCAGGTCCCGGACGAGTCCGTCCAGCCGCTCCCGGTCCCGGGCGACGAGCGCGACCCGGAACCCCTCCCGCCCGAAGCGGCGGGCGACGGCGACCCCGAGCCCCGGCCCGGCGCCCACGATGGCGATACTGCTCACCCACCATCCCTACCGCGCCCGCGCCGGCAGCGCACCCGGGCCGGGCTACCGCCCGGAGCCCCGGTCCCGCAGCGCGCCGACGCCGTCGACGCCGGCGAACCGGTGCCGTGCGTGCGCCAGCCGCCGCGCGTCCCGCAGCCCCCGGGCGGCCCGGGCCTCGATCCCCGCGGCCTCCGGCCCGCCGGCCGGCCGCCGCCGCTCGCGCCGCACCAGCACCGCCACGGCCAGCCCCAGAACTCCGGCCACCGCTCCCAGGGCAACGCCCATACGACCCACCGTCCCCGTCCATACCCGATCGGCTTCAGACCAGGCGACGATACGCCTGCCGCGCCGGGCCGGCCTCGGGCTCAGGCCATCCAGAAGAAGACGGCCGTCATCCGCTTCTCCTCCAGCGTGGTGCCGCAGTAACCGGTCGCGCTGTGCACGAGGTTGGCGTTGTAGAGGAGCAGCCGGTTGTACTTGTGCGGGACGCGGACGTCCTCCTCGAAGTGGTCGCCGGGGACGTACCGGGTGCCGAGGGCCTCGACCAGGTTGTTGTGCGGGGCCTGGACGATGTTGCCGCCCAGCCGGCCGCCGGGCAGCGACTGGCGGTAGAAGGCGGTGCCGCAGTCCTTGGGGGCGGTCGGGTTGAGGTAGAGCACGGCCGCGTACCGGCACAGGGCGCGGGAGTCGGTGTGCGGCCGCGGGGTGCTCTCGCCCTCGCCGACCACCTGGACGCAGTTGTGGTTCAGCGTCCCGCCGCCGGGCGCCTGCTGCACCCACAGCTCCTTGGCGCCGGTGGCCTGCTTCACCAGCCGTTCCACGCGGGCCAGTTCGGCGGGCAGCAGGCCGGGCATGGCGCGCAGCCCGGGCCAGGTCTCGGAGGTGTACGGGTAGCCCTCGACCCAGTCGTCCTTGGCCAGGCACCGCTCGCGTACGGCGTCGACGTCGGGCAGGACATCGTCCAGGACCCAGTAGTCACGGCCCTTGGTGGGCTTGCGGTAGGGCAGGACCGGCAGGGCGGCGGGCGTCCTGGGGGCAGGCTGTGGGGGCATGCTGCGAATCTAGGCCGGGGTTTGGTACGGCTTCTCCCGGCGCCGGGTCAACCTTTCCCCAACCGTCTGTCATGTACACCAACACAAGATCAAGGGATCTTTACCCGTCCGACACCCGCCGGGCCGAGAAGAACCGCTCCGCCGTGCGTACTCATGGGCGTCCGAACCGCCCCTGCCGCAGGAGACACGGTGCGCTTTTCACGGAACGCGGTCGGCACCCTCGTGGTGAGCGGTGCCATGGTCCTGACCCTCACGGCCCTCGCCTACCCGAGCATGCTCGGCCTGGACAAGGTCACCACCGCCCAGGACCGCGTGATCGCCAGCACCCAGTGGGGTCCGCTCACCGAGCAGGACCGCGACTTCGTGGTGAAGGTGCGGGCGGCCGGCCTGTGGGAGTACCCGGTCGGCCAGCTCGGCCTCCAGAAGGCCACCACCCCCGGCGTCCGCACGGCCAGCAAGCACCTGGTCGACGGGCACGCCGCACTGGACGCCAGCTGCCGCAAGATCGCCCCCATGCTGAACATCACCCTGCCCGACCTGGCCAGCCCCCAACAGCAGGGGTTCGTCAGCCAGTTGAAGGCGGACAGCGGGAAGAAGTTCGACAGCGACTTCGCCAACATCCTGCGGATGACGCACGGCGCGATCTTCAACACCATCGCGAAGATCCGCTCCACCACCAAGAACTCGCTGGTGCGCGCCCTCGCCGACCAGGCCAACGACACCGTGCTCGACCATATGACGGTGATGGAGAAGACGGGCCTGGTCGACTTCGACCAGACCCTCTTCCAGCAGACCACCCCGCCCAAGCTGCCGAACAGCGACCTGACCCCACCAGCCCCGGCCCCCGGCCAGCCGGAAGTCGTCCTCACCCCGCCCCCGAACCCCACCTCCACCCCCCTGGACCTCAACGGCCTCCTCGGAGGCGGTGGCACGACCCCGAGCCCCTCCGCCGGCTAGACGAGTAGTTCCGCTTGTCATGGCGGGGGGATGAGTGCCGCCAGCGCGGTGGGCTGCACCGCGCCGGCGGCGGCCGAGCCGAGCAGCAGGCCGGCCAGTTCATGGGGTCGCGCCTGCTCACCGGTCGGAGCCGCCGCGGTG
Source organism: Streptomyces sp. NPDC127190 (assembly GCF_042672505.1). Classification (NCBI taxonomy): domain Bacteria; kingdom Bacillati; phylum Actinomycetota; class Actinomycetes; order Kitasatosporales; family Streptomycetaceae; genus Streptomyces; species Streptomyces sp. NPDC127190. Next base: position 339,679 of record NZ_JBHXVE010000004.1, on the reverse strand, counting down.
ATGCGGTCCAGTCGGAAGCCCCGCCCCGCCTGCCGCGTGCGGCACCAGGCGATGAGGTACCACTTGCCGTCGGCGGTGAGCAGCCCGGCCGGTTCAACGTCGCGCTCGCTCTCCTGCCCCGCCGCGTCGACGTAGGACAGCCGCAGCACTGTGCCGTCGGTGAGAGCCTGCTCCACCGCGGTCCGGACCGACTCCGCGGTCCGCGTCGGCAGCACGACGATCCGGGCGGCGAGTTCTTCGGCAGCCGTCGAGGCGGGGCCGGTCATCGAGGCCGCGATCTTCTGGGACGCCGTACGGACCGCGCCGGCATAGAGGGCGGAGGCGTCGGCGGCGGCGAGCGCGGCGACCAGCGCCGCGGCCTCTTCGGCGGTGAAACGGATCGGCGGGAGAGTCATCGCCTGGTCGATCGACCAGCCGCCGCCCCGCCCGGTTGTGGTGCGCACCGGGACACCCGCCTCCATCAGCGCCTGGAGATCGCGCTGCACCGTCCGCGTGCTCACCTCGAACCGGGGGGGGGGGGGGGGGCGGGGCCGGGCCCCGGCCCCGCGCCGCGCCGCCGCGCCCGACACCCCACACCACGCAGGCGCGAGGAGAGGCTCGCTGGGTG
>NZ_JBHXVE010000004.1:319121-339062 GCF_042672505.1 Streptomyces sp. NPDC127190 | reverse complement strand
GCGCTGGCCGCGCTCGCGGTGCCGGCGCGCGTGGGGGGCAGTCCCCTCGCCGTCGTCGGGAGGCTCGCGAGCCTCGCCGAGCGCCCCCCCCCCCCCCCCCCCCCGCAACTCTTCCACCAGTGCGTAGAGCCGAGGAGTACGGTCCATGGGCTGACGCTACCGTCACGCGTCGGCCAGGAAGTCCCGCTCCCGCTGCTGTTCGCGTGCGGTGATGGCCGACGGGAACAGGGTGAAGCCGTGCATCGCGCCTGCGACGACGTCGAGTTGCACGGCCGCCCCGGCCGCCTGCCATCGCTGAGCCAGGAAGAGCGAGTCGTCCAGCAGCGGGTCTTGGGTGCCGACGACGATCCGGGCAGGGGGCAGGCCGGTGAGATCGGCGTACAGCGGCGAGACCTGCGGGTCGCGGCGCTCCTCCGGGCTCATTCCCGGCGTGAAGAGCTCGTAACTCCCCCGCAGTGAGTCGGAGTTGCTCAGCAACCGCCGGGAGCCGAACAGCCGCTGGCTCGGTGTCATCGACAGGTCGTAGGGGCCGAAGGCCAGGTGGGCCGCACGGAACGTGCCGGTGATGCCGTGCCGGTCGCGAAGCCGCAGCAGGGTCAGGACGCTCAGGTGGGCGCCGGCCGACTCGCCACCGATCAACAGCCGCCCCGTGCCGAACTCGGTCTCCGCGTGGTCCACCAGCCACCGGGCGGCCGCTTCGCAGTCGTCGGGGCCGGCGGGAAAGGGGTGCTCCGGCGCCAGGCGGTAGTCCACGCTCAGCACGGCCAGCCGGGCTTCCACGGCAAGCCGCCACAGCTTCTCGTCCTGCCCGTCCGCCGAGCCGAACGCCCAGCCGCCGCCGTGTATGTGCAGGTACACGCCGTCGACGTGATCCGGCACGAACGCCCGGACCTTCACCCCGCCCGCGACGACGCGGTCCTGGCCCTGCGGCAGTCGCACTGGTGGCGTGTCGCCACCGAGCCGGTTGCGCCGCAGAAGCGCCAGCACGTCTGCATCCACCGCTTGCCCACGAGGTGGACGGCTCGCGGCAGCAGCCTCGAACTGGGCGTTGAACGTCAGGCAGTCCTCATCTGTGATCGTCATGCGTCGACAGTCGCAGCTGTCCGCGACACCACCCTGTCACCCTTTCTCCGTGAACTGCATCACGTCCCCCTCTCGCTCACGAGGGTGTCCGAGATCAGTCTGTGACGACCGAGCTGAACACCCTCTTGGCCGCGCTCTACGGCCGTCGGCCTGGACCGGCCGCACTCCACAAGACCAGCGCACCGCTCACAGGCTCGATGTGCGCACTTCCGCACAAGGAGCGTGCGGGCCACGGGTAGACCACGGGAAGGGCAGACCCCCGCGATGGAACAGACCCCATGGTGGATCTACCTTGGCGGCTGGGTTCCGCTGGTTCTGATGTGTGTATGGGCGGTGGCCTGGCGGAGGAAGCCGAAGTGGTCGACTGCCGTTGTTGGTGTGGTGCTCCTGGTGATGGCCGGGGTATTCCAGCTCACCTACAACGGGTCGGCGGCACCCTGGCACTGACCTGAGGCGTATATCGAATGTGCTGGTCACAGCCATTCGTTGATGGCTGCGATGAGGACAGTCGCCTCAGATCGGACCGCGAGTTTGTCATACCTCGTCGCCACGGCACGGTGCCTTTTGAGGCGGTTGATGCCGCACTCAACTGCGTGGCGAGCCTTGCAGTCCTCTGGGTCTAACTGCGGCGGACGGCCGCCTCGAGAGCCGAGTTTCCTGCGGTTGCGGCTCTGATCAGGCTTGTCCGGGATGGTGCAGTGGATACCGCGTCTGCGCAGGTGCCTTTCGATTACCCGGCCTAGCGCGGGAACACGTTGGCGGTGTGACGGCGGCCCGTCCCAAGGGGTGGGAGCGGGCCGCCGGGGTGTGTGCCGGTCAGGCCGCGGCTTTCTGCCGGGCCACTTCCCGGGCCCGCGCCGAGATCTCCCGCACGGCCGGGATGGTCCTGTACGGCCGGATGCTCTTGCGGAGCGTGGCGAAATGTTCGTCCCCGCGGGCGCTGGAGATAGCGGCGTAGTCGTCCAGGAACACGCCCCACTCTTGGCACGCCTCTTCGACGTGCCGCATCTCCATGAGCCGGGAGGCGAGGAGACCGGTGGCGTGTACGCGTCCCTGCCGCTCTCCGGCAGGGCGGGCCTTGTTGGACCGGCGCAGGGCCTTGACCGACGCAGGCCGGTCGCCGAGGGCCCACATGACGTGGGCGACGTGGAATTCGTAGGCGGCGCGGTCGTATCCGCCGATGTGGTCGTTGCGGCCGTCGGCCTGCGAGAGCGCTTCTTCGGTTTCCCGGAGCCGGGTCAGCGCTTGACGGCGGTCGCCGACCATGGCCGCTCCGTGGGCCTGCTGGCCGCGTAGGAACGCCACCAGGCGCGGCCCGGACGCCGGTGCGACTTCGGCGGCCGAGTCGGCGAGTTCGAGGGCCTTCGGGCCGTAGCCCAGGTTCGACGCCTGCAACGCCATCCCGCGCAGAGTCCGGCAGTACGTCACGTGGTCTTCGGCTTCGCCGGCCAGCTCGAGGGCCTTGACGTAGTAGCGCTGCCCCAGGCCGTGTTCCCGCTCGTACATGGCCATCCAGCCCGTGAGGTACGTCAGGTCCGACGCCGCCGCGCGCATCGCCCGCTTCACCTCGTCCGTGCCGTCAGCGCGCAGATAGGGCCCCACGGTGTTGACCAGGAACGCCGCCGCCATGGGCCGGGCGTGGCCGCCGCCGAGGTCGTCCAGGATGTCCGCGATCCGCTCCGTCATCCGCTCCACGGTCGCCACGTCGGACATGCCGATACGGACGGTCCGACCGGCGGAGACACGCTCGATCCGGCCTGCGACGTCCCGGTACCCGGGGACGACCAGTGCTGCCGAGTACAGGCCCGCGCCGAGCAGAGCACGCCTGGACGGGTCCATGTCCGCCCTTCCGAGATCGACCATCCCCGACACCGCGTCCGGGGAATCGACCGGATGGTCCTCCCAGCCGAGTTCCGCCGAGGTTACGGGGCGCGCAAGGAGGCGCGAGAGCGCTTCGGCGACGGGCGGTCGGGCCTCCTTCTTCGGCAGATGCCCTTTCAGCCATTGCGAGACGGCCGCTTTGCCGTAGGACAGGCGGAGGCCGAGTTCCGCGCCGACGGTGTTGACCCGGCGGGCCAGCTGGTCGTTCTGAATGTTCCCCTCTCGCATCAACGCCGCAAGGCGGTCGTTCGGTGTGAGTGGTCGACGTCCCATCGAGACCCCCGAGCGTGTGCAACCGGTGCAACTCACCCTCCACTCTGCTCCCTTACCCAGGGAAGCGCAGCGGAGTTGAGTGATTACCGGCCGTCCGGAGAACGTCCGGACGGCCGGTAGACGGCTCACCGGTCCCTCCCGCCCCGGAGAGCGCCGACGGACACCGAGACGACGAAGAGGCGGTAATGACCACGACTGCTTCCCCCGGACTGCCCGCGCTGCGGCCCCTGACCGGCCCTGTGCCCGGGTACATGCAGACCCTGCCGCTGGACCCGACGGCGGCAGCGGTGGCGCGGCTGAGCGTCCGCACGGCGCTGGCGTGCTGGGGCCTGGAGCACATGACGGATGACGTCGTACTCGTCGTCTCCGAGCTGGTGACGAACGCTGTTCAGCATGCGCGCCCGGCGTCCCCGCTGCCGGATGATCCGGGCACCTGCCGTCTGACGCTGGAACACCCGGACGCAGGAACCGTGTGGGTGTCGGTCGCGGACGCGTCCGGCCGCCGCGCTGTACGGCGTCCGGCTGACGACTACGCCGGGGGCTGGCGGTGGTGGACGCCCTGGCGTCCCGCTGGCTGGTCCAGCCGTCCCGGAAGGGCAAGACGGTGTGGGCCGAGCTGAAGGCGACCGGCTCGGCTGTGCTCAGTGGCGTGGGCGGCTGAACCAGGCCACGCCGTCCTTCTGAACCATGAAGACGATCAGCAGAACACCAGCGGCCAGCTCTACGAGGGCTGCCATGACGACGGCGGTGGGGGCGATGCCGGCAGTGAGGCCGAGCGTGTAGGTGCCGACGACGCAGTGCCAGGCGCCGTAGACGATCGTGCCGATCCGGAGGGCGGTGCCGCCCTTGCCGAATCGTGTGGCGAGCACGAGCGCGAGGGCCGCGTAGACGACACCCTGGAGCATCCCGGACTGCGCAACCGCCATCTGCACTGCCGCGTCCTGCTCCGCCTCCTCGACAGCGGGGGCATGGGACCACCAGGACCCGCTGTAAGGATCGAGAGCGCTCTGCGCCGCCTCGGCCTGAGCGAGCGCAGTCAGGCCCAGAACGATCAGGAAGCCCGCCAGCAGGAACAGGACGATGCGAGCCGCCCTGACCCGCTGCGGCATCTCCACGGAGCCGCCGGCATACGCCGACTGCTGCGCGTACCCGAAGCCCGGCGGCATCTGCGGCCGCGGAGGGTAACTCGGCGGAGGCGGCATGTACGAGAAGCCGAACCCCGGCTGCCGGCCCGAAAGGTTGCTCCGCTCGGGCTCCGGGCGCGGTACCTCGTTCATGAAATTCGTTCTCCTTCGATGTCTGAGGTGGTGAGGGCTCGTGCCGCGGGACAGAAGCCCTCACCGAAGAGCGGCACGTGCTGATCGGCCCTCAGTACGTGCGGGCCTTCTCCCAGCCGCGCGCGTTGTCCAGCGTGGTCGCGAAGTAGTTCCTGGGCGGGACGGTCTGACCGTCGGGCAGGTTCTTGCTGCTGAGGGCGGGGCTGTACTTGCGGAAGATCGCGATCGACTTCGTGAGGCAGTTGTTGAAGCCGATGTCGTAGCCGTTGTTCTTCATGTTGTCGAAGGTGCGCTGCGCGGCCTTGAGGTCACCACTGGCCGTGTTGATGCACCGGTAGGCGTCGTAGTAGCCCGCCCGGTGGTGGCCGTCCCGCTTGATGCTCCTGCGGAGCCCGTCCCAGGTGCCGCCCTTGATCCAGCTGCCGTTGTAGTCGCCGGCCGCAATGTGCAGCTTGCCCTTGTAGCCCTCGGTGGCGCCCCAGATCCAGTGGTTGGTGTTCCGCGGGTCGCGGATCGACCAGGCGACGTGACCGTACGTCCGGCCGGCGATTCGGGCGCCCTCCTTGTCCAGGAAGAGGCACACCCGGCCGCCCGTGGCGGCTTCGGCCGTGGCAGGGGTGACGAGCGGTGCGGCGGTCGCCGTGAGCACGGCCGCGAGGAGGGTGAGGACTGTGCGATGCTTTCGGGTCGTCGATCGGGTCATGGCAGAACTCCGCTCCTGCGTAGGTGGGTTGAGGGCGGATCAGCACTGTCGGCGTCCGCCGCATTCCACTTTCGGGAGTGCCGGAAGCCTGCTCCAGACCCTTCGCCCGGCAGGTGCTTGCAGTGCACGGTGCACACGCTCTGACCTGCTGTTTCACTAGCGCAGTGCAAGCTCTGGGTGGGAGGAGAAGTAGCGGTGAGGGAACCAGGGGAGTCCTTCGAAGGGTTGGCGCACGCCCTCGTCCAGGCCCTGGATGAGTGGCGCGACTGCCTTCAGCAGGTGATGGAGGGGGCTGGGCCCTCCCGTTCGGGGCTGCTCGCCCGGCTGAGGGACGCGGACCCGAAGATCGACAACCCTCTCCTGGGGCATTGGCTGCTCGGCCGCGATCAGCTGCTCGGCGAGAACAAGAGATCCAGCCGTCTGCCGACCGTCCAGGACACCGCCCGGATTGTGGCGGCCTTCCGGGACGATGCAGCGCCCCAACGCGAGCGGCTGATGGGGATCGCCCGGCGGATCGAATTCCACAAGACCGAGCTACAGAAGATCAAAGGCCACCAATGGCGCAGTGCGGTAGTCAACGCGCTCAAGGCTCCCGAGCCGCCCGCCGACGAATCGGCTCCGCCGCGGACGATCGCGGATCCTCCTGCCCTTGCCGCCTCCCGCTCTTGGAAGCGGCCGGCCGGCGTCGCTGCGGGCGTCGGCCTGCTGATCGTTCTGGGAGTCGCTGCGAGGGGATGGTCGGGGTCGACCGAGCAGGGCGGTCAGGCCGAGCCTTCCTCCAGCCCAGCGACATCCGCCGCGGGAACGACTGCCCAGCCCAGTGACGCGCTGGGGGGAGACAGCCGCTGTTCTCCGCCCAAAGCCGGTCCGTCCGGTGTTCATCTGCGTGCCTGCGCGAAGGTCCAGCACGACAAGGTGGCTTTCGCCCTCAAGGTCGACAATCCCACGGCCTCCGCCGCGCACGTCACGGTCAAGGTGGCTGGTTTCTGGGCAGGAGCGGGTCACGACTGTATGCCCGGGCCATCCACCAGCCACATCACCGTTGAACCGGGCACCACGTTCACCACCGATCCGGCCCTCTGCGGGACCGCACGCCAGGACGCCCCGCTGGCCTATCAGGGGGAGGCATACATTGCCGCAGGTGACGGGCAGGAGTGGACGGGCCACGCGTGGTCTCCCCGCGCCAACGTCTACGCGGACCGGGGAACCTTGTGGCGGTGCGGTGGCGATGTGCCGTGCTAGGAAGCCTCAGTTACCTCCCCATCTCTCACAACCAGCCTGACGATCGGATGCTCGGAAAGGCCCCCTAGCCGAGCCAGACCGTGGTGTCCGGGGGTAGGTCCCGGGGGCCGGGTCCGGGGGTGGGGGTGCTGGTCAGGAGGATTTCGCCCGGGGGGAGCGGTACCGGGTGGTCCGTGAGGTTGGTGACGCAGCGCCAGGTGGCGGTGCGGGTGAAGTCCAGGACCCCGGGCGGGGCGCCCGGCGTCCAGGTCAGTTCCTCGCCCTCCAGCAGCTTGCGGCGCAGCCGGAGGGCGGTGCGGTACAGCTCCAGCGTGCTGCCCTCCGTACCGGCCTGTGCCTCGACGGCGTACGACGCGAAGGACGGCGGCTGCGGCAGCCAGCCGGCGCCCGGCCCGAAGCCGTACGAGGGTCCGGTCGTCGTCCACGGCAGCGGCACCCGGCAGCCGTCGCGGCCCTTGCGGACATGGCCGGTCTGCTCCCAGATCGGGTCCTGGAGCACCTCGGCGGGCAGCTCGGCGACCTCCGGCAGGCCCAGTTCCTCGCCCTGGTAGAGGTAGGCCGCACCGGGCAGCGCCAGCATCAGCAGGGTCGCGGCGCGGGCCCGGCGCAGTCCGGCCGCCGGGTCGATCGCGGGCGCGGTGCCGCCGGACAGCAGCCAGGCGCCGGGGTCGGTGCCGGGCGGCAGCATGAGCCGGGAGGCGTGCCGGACCACGTCGTGGTTGGAGAGCACCCAGGTGGCGGCGGCCCCGGCCGCGCGGGCGGTGGCCAGCTCCTCGGTGATCACCCGGCGCAGCTCCCCGGCGTCCCACCGGGCCTCCAGGTACTCGAAGTTGAAGGCCTGGCCCAGCTCGTCCGGGCGCGCGTACCGGGCCCGGCGGGCGCCCGGCACCCAGGCCTCGGCGACGGCACAGCGCGGCGGGTGGTAGGCGTCGAAGACCTTGCGCCAGTCGCGGTAGATCTCGTGCACCTCGTCCCGGTCCCAGTAGGGGTGGGTGCCCGGCTCCACCCGCAGCAGGGCCTCCTCGCCGGTCGCGCCGATACCGCCGATGTCCCGCAGCGGTTCGGAGAGGTCCTTGGCGAGGCCGTGGGCGACGTCGACGCGGAAGCCGTCGACGCCCCGGTCGGCCCAGAACCGCAGGGTGGCCCGGAAGTCGGCGCGTACGTCCTCGTGCTCCCAGTTCAGATCGGGCTGCTCTGCGGCGAAGAGGTGCAGGTACCAGGCGCCGTCGGGCACCCGCCGCCAGGCGCTGCCGCCGAACACGGACTGCCAGTCGGAGGGCGGCAGTTCGCCGCGCTCGCCCCGGCCGGGCCGGAAGACGTACCGGTCGCGGGCCGGTGAGCCGGGCCCGGCCCGCAGCGCCTCCTGGAACCAGGGATGCAGATGCGAGGTGTGGTTCGGCACGATGTCCACGACGACCTTCAGCCCGAGCCGGTGCGCCTTCGCGACCAGGGCGTCGAAGTCGTCCAGGGTGCCGAGCCGGGGGTCGACGTCCCGGTGGTCGGCGACGTCGTAGCCGCCGTCGGCGAGTTCGGAGGGGTAGAAGGGGCTGAGCCACAGGGCGTCCGCGCCCAGCTCGGCGAGATGCTCCAGGCGCTCGGTGATGCCGCGCAGATCACCGAGGCCGTCACCGTCGGCGTCGGTGAAGCTGCGCGGATAGACCTGGTAGATGACGGCCTGCCGCCACCAGTCGGGGTTCCGGGAGGAGAGGTCCGGCGAGGACTCTGCCATACGGGCCATACGGGCTCCCTTTCGGAAGGACGACAGGAGAGAGCCTGTCCACATTGCCCGGAAAAGCAACCTTCAGCGGCGAGGTGCGCCGCGTTTCACTCCCCGCAGTGCTCCAACAAGCCCCGCACCCGCTGGTCCACCACCCGGTAGCGGACCACCCGCCCCTCCTTCTCCCCCGCCACCACGCCCGCCGCACGCAGCAGCCGCAGCGCCTGGGAGACCGCCGGGTCGTTCATGCCCGTGGCGACGGCCAGGTCCGAGACGGCGAGCGGCCCGGTGTGGTGCAGGGCCAGCAGCAGGGCGAGCCGGTTGGGATCGGCGAGCAGCGAGAAGCGGTCGGCCCAGGCGCGCAGACGGCCCGCGTCGCCGATGGCGGCGATCGCGTCGCACACCCGGTGGCCGTCGATGGTGCGACGGTCGGCGCGGTCGGCAGGCACGAGATGCATGCCCACATCCTCGCAGGCCGGTATGTGATCTTGAATACCTGCCCGGTTGTGCAGCTATGCAGGAGATGGTCGGGCCCCCTACGGTGGGCGGGCCGTGGTGCTCGGGAAGTCGATGAGAGATCGACGCGGCCCTCGCCACTGTGATCGGGGAGTTCCCGTCCCGTCCGGCATCCGCCGGGCCACTGGTCGTACGACCGGGAAGGCAGGGGCGACGAACGCACGACCCGTAAGCCAGGAGACCGGCCACGGCACTGATGAAGGATCCACGAGGTGCTGGAGCTGACCGTATGAACCTGCCCGGAACCACCCTGCCCGCGTCCGACAAGGCGGCCTTCCGCTGGCAGCGCGAGGACACGGTCAGGACGGCCGGACTGCTCGCGGTGATCGTCGCCCTGCACGTCGTCGCCTTCGGCATCCTCTTCCTGCTCGTCGCCCCCGGGCACTACAAGGTGGGCCGGGACGTCTTCGGCGTCGGTCTCGGCATCACCGCCTACACCCTCGGCATGCGGCACGCCTTCGACGCCGACCACATCGCCGCGATCGACAACACCACCCGCAAGCTGATGGCCGACGGCAAGCGGCCGGTGTCGGTGGGCTTCTGGTTCGCCCTCGGCCACTCCAGCGTGGTGGTGCTGCTGGCGCTGCTCATCGCCGGCGGCACCCGGTTGGCGGGCACGGTGACCAGCGAGAAGTCCACCACCCACCAGGTGCTCGGCTTCATGGGTACGACGGTCGCCGGCGCCTTCCTCTACCTGATCGCGGCCCTCAACCTGGTCGCCCTGCTGGGCATCCTGCGGGTCTTCCGGTCGATGCGCGCGGGCACCTTCGACGAGCGGGAGCTGGAACGGCAGCTGGACTCGCGCGGGTTCATGAACCGCTTCCTCGGCCGGCTGACCAGGTCCGTCTCCCGCCCCGGCCAGATGTACCCGGTGGGCTTCCTGTTCGGCCTCGGCTTCGAGACGGCCACCGAGGTCACGCTGATGGTGATGGCGGGCTCGGGCGCGGCCGCGGGCCTGCCCTGGTACGCGATCCTGTGCCTGCCGCTGCTCTTCACCGCCGGGATGTGCCTGTTCGACACGCTCGACGGCACGTTCATGAACTTCGCCTACCAGTGGGCGTTCTCGCACCCGGTCCGCAAGGTGTTCTACAACCTCACCATCACCGGGCTGTCCATCGCCGTCGCCTTCTTCATCGGCACGATCGAGCTGGTGGGCGTGGTCCACGACAAGCTGGACCTGCGCGACTCCGTCACCGGCTGGATCGCCGGGGTGAACCTGGACAGCGCCGGTTACGTCATCGTCGGCCTGTTCGTGGTGGTGTGGGCGGCGGCGCTGGCGTACTGGAGGTTCGCGCGGGTGGAGGAACGCTGGACGGCGCGCGCCTCCACCCTGTCCGACTAGGGCCCTCTTAAAAGGACGCCCTAGCGTTCGACCGTCTCCAGGTACAGCTTCACGAACCGGTCCACGTCGACGTCCAACGCCACGTCCACCAGGGCCTGTTCGCGGGCCTCACCGTGGATCTCGGACTCGCCCGGCCGGGGCCGGCGGTCCACGATGGTCTGGCCGCGGCCCGGGCCGGGGGCCAGGGAGACCTCCACCGGGAGGCGGCGGGTGACGATGCCCTGCGGGTCGGCGACCGCGCACACCGCGCCCGCGTCGCCGAGGCCGCCCGCCTCCTCCGCCTCCGGCTCCTCGCCCTGCGTGGTCGGCCGGTGCGCGAGCAGCTCGCCGGCCAGCCGGGTGCCGGGCTCGCTGCTGGCGCGCAGCCGGTGCACGTCCGGGGTGTCCACCACCACCCGCATGAAGACGTCCAGGCCGTACATGGTGATCGGTACCCCGGCGGTGAGCAGGATCGCCGCCGCCTCCGGGTCGTGCCAGACGTTGAACTCGGCGACCGGTGTGGCGTTCCCGGTGGCGACCGCCCCGCCCATGAACACGATCCGCTCGATGTTGCGGGTCACCTCGGGGTGGGTGCGCAGCAGCAGGGCGATGTTGGTGAGCGGCGCGGTGGGGATCAGGGTGACCGGGCGCGGGGAGGCCAGGATCTCCCGGCGCAGCAGCGTGATCGCGTCCACGTCGGCGGCGGTGCGGGACGGCGCGGGCAGGCCGAGGTCGCCCATGCCGTCGGCGCCGTGCACATGCTGCGCCGGCCGGGCGGGCTCCAGCAGCGGGCGCTCGGCACCCCGGCCCACCGGGATGTCCGGGGCGCCCGCCTGCTCCAGCACGGTGAGGGTGTTGCGGACCACGCCGTCGACGTCGGTGTTCCCGGCGACACAGGTCACCGCCCGCAGGTCCAGTCCCGGGTGGCGGACGGCGAACAGCAGGGCCAGGGCGTCGTCCACGCCGGTGTCGCAGTCGATGATCACGGGGATGGGCTGACCGGTCACAGCTGACTCCTTCGTCGTACCGACGTTCAAACCCTAGATCAGGTCCACAGCTCCGCGCCGCGCGCACGCACCCGCTCGCCGATCCGCCGCAGCAGCTCCGGCACCGGCAGCTCGCCCGGGCGCCGTCCGTCCCGCAGCCGTACGGCCGCCAGCCCGGCGTCCGCCTCCCGCGCGCCGATCACCGCCTGGTACGGCACCAGGCGCGCCGCCCGGATCCGGGCGCCCAGGGTGCCCTGCTCGGGCCCGGCCAGCTCGGCCCGCAGCCCGGCCTCCCGGGCCCGTGCGACCGCCTCCGCGGCCTGTGCCACCTGTTCCTCGGCGACCGGCAGCACCACCAGCTGCACCGGGGCCAGCCAGGCCGGGAAGGCCCCGCCGTGGGCCTCCACGAGATGGGCGACGGCCCGCTCCACGCTGCCGATGACGCTGCGGTGCACCATCACGGGCCGGTGCTTCGCGCCGTCCGCGCCGATGTAGTGCAGGTCGAAGCGGGCGGGCTGGTGGAAGTCGATCTGCACGGTGGACAGGGTGGACTCGCGGCCCGCCGAGGCGGCCTCCCCCTCGGCCTCCTCGTGCTCGATCCCGGCCTCGGCGAGCACCTCCCGCAGCATCCCGGTGGCCCGCCGCCACAGCTCGGGATCGGCGACGTACTTCCCGCCCGCCCCGGGCAGCGACAGCCGGTGGCGTACGGCACGGATGCCGAGGTCGGCGTAGGCGCGGGCGATCAGCCGCAGCGCGTCGCGGGCCTCCTGCACGGCCTGGTCCAGGGTGCAGAAGATGTGCGCGTCGTTCAGCTGGATGGCCCGGACCCGGGTCAGCCCGCCGAGCACACCGGACAGCTCGGCCCGGTACATGGGCCCCAACTCGGCGATGCGCAGTGGCAGTTCGCGGTAGCTGTGGGAGCGGGAGCGGTAGATCAGGGCGTGGTGGGGGCAGAGGCTGGGCCGCAGCACGACCTCGTCCTCGCCGACTTGCATGGGCGGGTACATGTCGGCGCTGTAGTGGTCCCAGTGCCCGGAGATCTCGTACAGCTCGCGTTTGCCGAGCACCGGCGAGTACACGTGCCGGTAGCCGGCGGCGCGCTCCGCGTCCCGGATGTACTCCTCCAGGGTGTGCCGGACCACCGCCCCGTCGGGCAGCCAGTACGGCAGGCCCGCGCCCATCAGCGGGTCGGTGTCGAACAGGTCCAGGTCACGGCCGAGCCGGCGGTGGTCGTGCATGGCGGGACGCTCCTTCTGGGGGGAGGCGTACGCCCCGTCACAGACCGAAGCCCCGGGGCGTGCGCCCCGGGGCTTGGATGCTGGTCAGGTGTCAGCGCGCCGGGACGGTCTCCGGCGTCGTCGTGCGGTTCGGGCACTGCTGGGCGCGCTGCATGCCCCGGACGCTAACAGGCCCCGCCCGGCGCGGGCCACCCTTTTTCCGCCGCCCCCCGCTCACCCGTACGGCCCCGAGCGCTGGTGGCCGGGGCGGCCCGGTGATCCCGTGAGATCAGGCACCAGACCTGCGCAGGAGGCACCGATGACCGCAGCGATACCCCGCGGCCCGCACGGCCGCCTCCCCTTCGTCCTGCTCGGCGTCGGCCTGCTCGCGCTCGGCGGCTGTGCCGCCCTCAGCCTGAAGCAGCCGGAAAGCGCCCCGTACCCCGTGCCCACGATCGCCAAGCCGACCGCGCCGCCGAAGAAGTCCGCCCACCCCGGCGGCTCCTCCCTCACCGACGAGCAGGCGCAGGCCGCGCTGCTCACCCAGACCGACCTCGGCGCCCCCTGGACGGCGACCCGCGGCGCGGCCACCTGGCGGGACGCGCTGCTGAAGGCGACCACGGCGGCCGGCGCCTGCCAGAAGTTCCTCGACGCGCTCTACGCGGACGAGCTGCTCGGCGGTCCCGCCCAGGCCGCCGTCGGCCTGGACGACGCCGACACCGACGCCCAGCTGCGCTACGCCATCGCCGCACGCCGCCCGTCGGACGTGGACGCGGCGCTGGCCTGGCTGAGCACGATGCCGGTCCAGTGCGCCCGGTTCACCGCCACCACCCAGACCGGGATCACGGAGGACGTCCAGATAGGCGCGGCGGCACTGCCCGAGGTCGGGGACGCCCGCCAGGGCCTGCGCGTCTCCCTGGCGGCCATGACCCGTGACGGTCAGCAGGCCCTGCTCACGATGGACGTGGCCGCCGTACGGGTCGGCCAGGACTCCTTCACCCTCACCAACGGCGGCCTCGGCGACATCGGCAACGACGCCACCCAGGCAGCCGTCCAGATCGGCGCCCTACGCCTGGCGGACGTCCGCAGACAGGGGCACGCGGAGGTGTGAGGGCGGGGGGATTGCGGGGGGATTACAGCGGGGGTGGTGCCGGGGGCGTCTCACTGTGGCGGCTCTGCCGGGGCGTGTCTCGCGGCGGCGGCTCCACCGGGGACGCGATTCCCGCCGGCAGCTCCACCGGGGACGCGGCTCCCGGCGGCAGCCCTGCCGGGGACGCGATTCCCGGCGGCAGCCCTGCCGGGGACGCGGCTCCCGGCGGCAGCCCTGCCGGGGACGCGGCTCCCGGCGGCAGCCCTGCCGGGGACGCGGCTCCCGGCGGCAGCCCTGCCGGGGGCGCGCCTCGCGGCGACCATCCCGAGGACAGGGCCACAGCAATGGCCGTGCCGCGAGGCGGGGCTCACAGCGGGGGTGGTGCCGGGGAGGGGCCCAGGGTGGTGGTGCCTGGGGTGGGGTGGGGGGTGAGGCCGGTGCGGTAGGCGTCCAGGGCCGCTTCCGTGCGGCCCGTGCGGCGCAGCAGGTCGCCCAGGAGGCGGCACAGGTCGGCCAGGTCGCCGGCGGCGCCCGCGCGTTCCAGGATGCTGAGGGCGCGGACGTAGTGCTCCTCGGCGGCCTCCGTGTCGCGGGCGTCCTCGGCGATGATGCCGAGGAGGCGGTGTGCGGCGGCGGCGTGCACGGCGCCGCGCTCGGAGGAGAAGTCGCCGAGGACGCCCTCCAGGAGGCTCGCGGCCTCGGCGGAGCTGCCCCGGCGGTGCAGGACGTCGGCCAGTTCGACGGCCGCCTGGCTGCGGTAGAGGGCGGCGCGGGTCTCCGACAGCATGGCCAGCGCCTGCCGCAACTCCTCTTCCGCCCGGGCGAGTTCGCCGTGCTGGGCGTAGACGTAGCCGCGCATCCAGTGGCAGTGGGCCAGCTCGGTGCGCAGGCGCAGCCGGCGGTACAGCTCGGCCGCCTTGGCGAGGGAGGCGTCGGCCTCGGCGATCCGGCCCTCGGCGAGCAGGGTGCGGGCGACCGCCCGGTGCATCCGGGCGATCAGCGCCGGATCGCCGGAGCGCGGGGCGAGCGCGAGGGCGTACTCGGCGGCCTTGGCGGCACGGGCGTGCGCGCCCATGTCCATGTACGGGCCGATGACGCTGGCGTAGAGCTGGAGCAGCGCGTCGGGGTCGTGCAGACCGCAGCGGTTCAGCTCGTCGAGGGCGGTCTCCAGGAGGTAGACGGCGTAGCGGAGTTCGCCCGCCAGGTAGTGGGCGACCGCCCGGCCGCGCACGGCCGGGACGCGGGCGGGCAGGGAGGACGAGGAGGAGGCGAGGCGTTCCTCGGCGCGCTCGAAGTGGTCGCGGGCCCGCTCCAGTTCGCCGGTCTCCAGGGCGCACTCGCCGAGGCCGAGCAGCGCGGTGGCCTGCTCGCCGTCGAGGTCGTACCGCTCCGCCTCCGTGAGCAGCTCCGCGTACCGCGCGGTGGCCTCCTCCGCGCGGCCGTCGGCGAGGACGCGCTGGGCCTCGGTGAGGCGGAGCCTGAGGTCGGTGGCGAGGTGGGCGGGGCGGCCGACGGCCAGCTCCTCGAAGGTCACGCCCAGCCGGTCCGCGATGTGCCGCAGCGCCTCGTCGGAGGCCCGGACCCGGCCCGCCTCCAGGGTGGAGACATAGGCCGGCGTGTACGCCGGTTCGGCCAGCTGCCGCTGGGTCAGTCCGCGTTCGGTGCGCAGCCGCTGCACCCGTCGCCCGACCGTCTCCGGGTCGTCCCGCTCCCGCATGCGCGGCCCCCAACTCGCCTTGTGTCCCTTGCCGTTCGCTCCGAACGCCCCTAGGTTAAACGGCGGATTAAACGTACTTGACCCACTTGGGCAAGTTGCCCTTGCCCAGCTGCCCGATACGTCGCCACCGTGCTTGCGAGGTCGCCGTGACCGGACGTACAACCGCACCCCCCGACCGGCCCGCCGCACGGTGCGCCCGGGGTGTCGCCGCCGCGGTGGTGGCCGTGGCGGCGCTGCTCACGGCGGCGAACGCGGGCCCGGCGCGGGCGGCGGACCACCCCCCGGCGTCCGCCCCCACGACGTCCAACCCCACGACGTCCAACCCCACGACGTCCGACCCGACGACGTCCGCGCGGACCTCCGCACCGACGCCCGCACACGTTTTGGTGATCGCCGCCCATCCCGCCCCGCACGGTCCTACCCTGCGGCCATGACCTCTGCCGCCGCCCGCACCGCCCTGGACCTCACCTCCGGTCTGCCCGTGCCGGCCCTGGAGGACTTCTACCGCGATCTGCACCGCCACCCCGAGCTGTCCCTCCACGAGCACCGCACCGCCGGAAAGCTGGCCGAGCGGCTGCGGCAGGCCGGGTACGAGACCACCGAGGGGGTCGGCGGGACCGGGGTGGTGGGCCGGCTGCGCCACGGCGACGGGCCGACCGTGCTGCTGCGCGCCGACATGGACGCGCTGCCGGTGCGGGAGCGGACCGGGCTGCCGTACGCCTCCCGGGCCGACGGGGTGATGCACGCCTGCGGGCACGATCTGCACGTCACCTGGCTGGCCGGGGCCGCCGCCGCGCTGGCGGCCGGACGGGACACCTGGCGCGGCACCCTGCTGGTCGTCGGGCAGCCCGCCGAGGAGAGCGGGGGCGGGGCGCGGGCGATGGTCGAGGACGGGCTGTACGAGCGGTTCGGGCGGCCGGACGCGCTGCTCGGGCAGCATGCCGCGCCGGGCCCGGCGGGCCTGTACCCGCACGCGCCGGGCCTGATCATGAGCGCGGCGACGGACGTGGACATCGTGGTGCACGGGCGCGGCGGGCACGGCTCGCGGCCCGAGGCGACCGTGGACCCCGTGGTGACCGCCGCCTATCTGGTGACGCGCTTGCAGACCGTGGTGTCGCGGGAGGTGGCGGCGGGCGAGTCGGCGGTGCTGACCGTCGGCCGGATCGAGGCGGGTTCCCGGCACAACATCATCCCCGACGAGGCGCACATCGCGCTCAACCTGCGCACCCAGTCGGAAGCGGTGCTCCAGCGGATGCTGGCCGCGATCCGGCGTATCGCGCGCGGCGAGTGCCTGGCCGCCGGCTGCCCGCGCGAGCCGGAGATCCTGGTCGGTACGACGTTTCCGGCGACGGTCAACGACGCCGGCACCGATGCCGCCGTGGCCGCCGTGCACGGCGAGGTCTTCGGCGCGGACACGGTGTTCGACCCGGGCCCGGCGATGGGCAGCGAGGACTTCCCGCAGCTCGCGCTGGGGGCGATCCCGTACTCGTACTGGTTCGTGACGACGACCCCCGCCGAGGTGTGGGAGCAGGCGCCCGGGGAGAGCGTGCCGGAGAAGTTGGCGGCCGTGCCGAGCAACCACAGCCCGCACTTCGCCCCCGACCTGTCGGTCGTCGCCCCCGGCGTCCGCACCCTGGTCGCCGGCGCCCTCGCGCTGCTGCCGGCCGCCTGAACCGGGCGGTCAGAGCGTCTGGAGCTGGCTGAGCTGCTGCCGGACGTTCTCCAGCGCACCCTGCCGGCGGCCCGGGACCCGGGCCCTCAGTCCGGCGAGCGCGGCGCCGAGTTCCCGCACCTGCGCCGGGTCCGTGAGCTGCCCCCACTGGTGGTGCGCCCGGTCGACGGCCGCCTCCACGGCCGGCGCGTCCGGCGCCTGCCCGGCGGTCAACCGCGCCCCGGCGATCGCCAGCCACGCCCGGCAGCTGCGCTCCGCGTCCCCCGCCAGCATGGCCAGGTCGGCCCGGACCTCGGCCCAGTGCAGAGCCTCCTCGGAGCCGGCCCCGTGCACCTGGACGGCGGCAGCCGCACACCGCTCGGCCAGGGCCTCCGCCACCTCATGCCGCCCGGCCCGAACCGCCGCACTGATATCGGCGTGCGGATCGGAGGGGGGAGGGGTTTCCCGGGGTTCCCGGGGTGCGGGGGGTGCGGGGGTCGGAGGCTGTGGGGGAGTGTCGTAAGGGGTGTATGCGGGTTGCCCGGTGGAGAGGGAGAGGGCGTGGCCCGGGGTCGGCTCGGTGCGGGCCCAGGCCTGTTCGTGCAGCTGGGGCAGGGGTGGCCGGTGGCCGCTGCGCAGCAGGGTCGCCACCGCCTTCATGTACGACGCCTCCGCCGCCCTCCGCCGGCCGGACGCCGGGGCGAGACGGCCGTACACCGCCGTGTTCGGGCCGCAGTCGAGGCCGTGCTCGGCGAGGTACCGCCACGCCTCCGCGTCCGCGTGCAGGTCCACCACCAGCGCGGTGTCCGCGGCGGAGCGCAACCGCAGCTCCTCGCGGATCCAGTGCCAGGGCAGCGCGGTGTAGCGGACGGTGGCCGGGGTGGTGCGGGCCAGCGCCAGATGGGGCAGGTGCTGGCGGCAGTCCAGCGTCAGCTGTCCGGTGAGGTACACGGTCAGCGGGCCCGGCGCGGCCGCGGCGGCGCGCAGCCGGGTCAGTACGGCCTGCGGTTCCAGCGGGTCGACGAGTTCCACCACATGGGCGGTGTCGGTGCCGGCCAGCACGTGCGGGGCGACGGCCGCGAGGACCGGCAGCACACCGGCCGCGTCCACCAGGCGCCCCCGGCCGACCGGCGCGGCCGCGAGCAGCAGCACGGTTCCGGGCATCGTCCCTCCCCACCCCTCGGTTCCGCCTCTCCAGCCAGCACCGTAACCGCTGTCGCCGCACCCCGGCAGGCCGGGCGACTATTCCTCCCCCTCTTCATCCCCCTCTTTCTCCCCTTCTTCCTCCTCGGGCTCCGCCACCGTCCGGCACACCGCGAACACCGTCGTGTCGTCCTCCAGCCGGCCCCCGCTGTGCCGCAGCACGCCGTCGCGGACCTGGCGGACCAGGCGGCCGGGTGCGGTGCGGCGCGGATCCTCGGCGACCGCGCGGGTCAGTTCGCGGACCAGCGCGTAGAAGTCCCCGGCGTCGTCGCGGGCCTCGGTCACCCCGTCGGTGACCAGCAGCAGCGTCTCGTCGGCGGCCAGTGGCACCCGGCGCACCGGCGGCAGCCCGGCGCCCAGTTCGGCGAGGCCGAGCGGCAGCCCCTCCCCGCCGGGCAGTTCCCGCACCCCCCGCGGGCCGACCGCGAGCGGCGGTTCGTGCCCGAAGTTGACGACGTCGACCGCGCCGGAGGCGTCCTCGGGGAAGCCGATGAGCACGGCGGTGGCGAACCGGTCCCCGTCGTCCCGGCCGAGCGCGGCGGTGTGGGAGCGGTGCCGGAGCATCCGGATCTCCAGGCGTTCGGCGACGGTCGCGAGATCCCGCTCGTGATAGCCGGCCTCGCGGAACGTGCCGAGCAGCGCGGCCGCCGTCTCCACCGCGGCCAGCCCCTTGCCCTGGACGTCCCCGACCAGGACCCGGGTGCCGTGCGGGCCGGGCTGGATGTCGTAGAAGTCGCCGCCGACCCGGGCGTCGACGTCGGCGGCGAGATACACCCCGGCGTGGTCGAGGCCCGCCCAGCGCGCCGGCAGCGGGCGCAGCACGGTCCGCCGGGTGGTCTCCACGATGTCCCGCATGTGCAGGGCCTGCCGCTCCCGGCCCAGCCGTACGGCGGCGGCCAGGGTGGCCAGCAGGCCGCCGAGGGCGACCAGCCCGAAGTCGCCCGGACCGGCCTGGTACTGACCGGGCCAGGCGCTGTCCACGGCGGCGTACGTCATCACCGCCAGCACGGCGTACGCGGCCGTCGTCCACACCCCGCAGAGCGCGGCGGCCGTGCTCGGCACCAGCACGATCCAGGAGATCATCCGGAACCGCTCGGGGGTGTTGAAGTCCAGCAGCACGATGGTGACGAGCAGCAGCAGGGGCACCAGCCAGGCGACGCTCCGCCCGCAGATCCGGAGCAGCGGGCGGCGCCGCCCGTACTCCACGACCGAACCGTCGTCCCTGCCGGGGCCCCTCCCGGTGTCCGTCACGACGTCGGTCACGGCGGGCAGCCCTCCATGCCCCTCAGCGAAACACGGCCCCGAACGCCCCGCATCACGAGCCGCTTCGGCCGCACGCCCCGCGTCACACGACGCTTCGGCCCCGCCGCGCCGGGGCACTCGTCACTCTCCTGGCCGACTTGCCGGGCCCTGCCCCCGGGTGTGCCCTGGAAGGCGGGGGCGAGGAGAGAGAGGAGCACTCTCATGGCTCACGCGGCACCCGCGCCCGGCGGCATGTCCCGTCCCGGCCGGACACCCGAGCTGGAAGGCCGGGCCGCCGAGGCGGTCCACCGGCCACCCGACGTCTTCGACGCGCGGACGCACCGCGTCGGGCGGTTCGCCGTGCCGGTCGTCCTCGGCCTGGTGTACGGCTACTGGGTCGCGGCCGACAACCGCCAGGGCGGCCCCGTCACCGGCTGGAACCTGCTGCTGGGCTTCGCCAGCGCCCTTGTGTTCGCGGTGCTGCTCTACGCCCTGCTGACCGCTGCCCCGCGGATGCCGCGGGAGATCCACGCCCTGTTGTGGACGGCGTTCGTCGGCTGCGCGTTCGGCTTCCTGTACAGCCAGGAGGGGCACTCGATCTGGCGGTCGGTGCTGATCTCGCTGCTGGTCGCGGGCGTGACGTTCGGCGTGTTCTTCTATCGCTACTACACGCGCGAGGACGCGTTCGGCCGCCGCATCCGCTGAGCCCGTCTTCGCCCCACGGCATGGGCGGGGGGCCCCGCCCGCGGGGTGGGCGCGGGCCCCAGGCGGCGCCTGTGGGCGCCCCCGCCCACCCCGCAACACCCCCGGGCGGGGGCGCGC
>NZ_JBHXVE010000004.1:304306-319111 GCF_042672505.1 Streptomyces sp. NPDC127190 | reverse complement strand
TTTTTTCGTGGGCTATGGGTGCGGCGGTGTGTGGGTGGGCGTTTTTCTCTTGCCCTTCTGACGGCGCCTCTTGCGTGGGGGGGGGGCCACGGCGTGGGCGCGGGGGGGGCCCCCCCCGCTCCCCTTTTCGTCCCTCACCAACTCCAGGAAACACCCGTTCGGGTGAGCCCTCCACCGGAAGGCCCGCGGAGCACCGGCACCGCCGGTCCCCCGAATGCAGTCACTCCGCTCGCGCCCGGCCGCCGCGGGCCGTTGCCTGGAAGCGTGTCCGCACACCTGAGGAGCGCCCTGTCGGCCGTACTGATCGCCCTGTCCTGCCTCCTCGTGCCGTTCGGCGCGCTGGCCGCCTGGGCGGCGTACGGGCTGACCGACACGGGCCGGTACGTCACCGCGATGGCCCCGCTCGCCGCCGACCCGGACGTGCGGGAGGCCGTCGCGGACACCGTCGGCGACGGGATCGTGCACGAGGTGGACCAGCAGCTGAACGTCGGCCGGGGCCGCCGTTCCGCCGCCCCCGTCCCCTCCGTCCGCCCGTTCGTGCGCGACGCGGTGCGCTCCTTCACCCACACCGAGGCCTTCCGGCTGGCCTGGGACACCGGCAACCGGGTCACCCACGACGCGATTCTGCGGGCGCTGCGCGACGACCCGGAGGACGACGACGACCGTCCCGTCACCGTCGACTTCGCGCCCGTCACCGACCAGGTCAAACGTCAGCTCACGCACGACCATGTGCCGCTCGCCGCGCGCATCCCGGTGGAGCACACGGCGGTCGCCGTGCTGCCTGCGGACGGGCTGGCGGCGCTCCGGAAGGGGTTCCACGTGCTCGAAGTCGCCGGTTTCTGGCTGCCGGTGGCGGCCGTCGCCTTCGCCGTCGCCGGGATCGCCCTGGCCGTCCACCGCCGCCGGGCCGTCGCCGCGACCGCGCTGGGCACGGCCCTGGGCGGCGCCCTGCTCGGCCTCGCCCTCTGCGTCGGCCGCGGTCTGACCCTCGCCGACCTGCCCGCCGATGTCCCCCACCCGGCAGCAGGGGCCGTCTACGACGCCCTGACCGGCACCCTGCGCACCGTCGCCTGGCTGCTGTTCGCCGTCGGTCTCGCGGTGGCCGTCACGGCCTGGCTGACCCGGTATCTGCCCCCGCTGCCGCTGGTCCGCCCCGTGCGACGGCGGCGAGCGTCCGCAGCGCCCGCGCCAGCACCGGCTCAGGCTCCGACGCGAGTCCGAGCCTGACCGCGTCCGGGGTGTGACTCGGGTCGACGGCGAAGGCCGTACCCGGGGTCACCGCGATCCCGTGCGCCCACGCGGCGGCCGTGAAGGTGTCGGCCCGCCAGGGCGCGGGCAGCTCCCACCAGGCGAAACAGGCGGCCGGGTCGGACCGTACGGCGAACCCGGCCAGCTCCCGCACCAGCAGCCGGTGCCGCCGCCGCGCGTCCGCCCGCTTGGCGGCCACCAGCCGGTCCACGATGCCCTCCTCCAGCCACCGTACGGCCGCCTCCAGCGCGAAGCCGCCCGCGTTCCAGCCGCCGGAGCGGATGGCCCGGGCCACCGCCGCCCTTCCCGGCCCTGCCGGTCTTCCCGGCCCTCCCGGTCCTTCCGCCTCTTCCGGCCCCTCCGGTCCTTCAGGTCCTCCAGTTCCTTCCGGTACGACGATGAAGCCGATGGTGAGGCCGGGCGCGACCCGCTTGGACAGCCCGTCGACCTGGTACACCAGCCCCGGCGCGAGCGCGGCGAGCGACGGCGGGCCGCCCGGCTGGAGGAAGGACCAGATCCGGTCCTCGACCACCGGCATCCCCAGCCTGTGGACGGTCTTGGCGAGCTGCCGCCGCCGGTCCTCGCCCATCGTGCGCGCGGTCGGGTTGTGCAGGCTCGGCTGGAGGTAGAGGGCGGACAGCGGCGCGCTGCGGTGGGCGGCGGCGACGGCCTCGGGCAGGACGCCCTCCGGGTCCGCCCGGAGCGGTACGAGGACCAGGCCGAGCCGCGCCGCGATCTCCTTGACCAGCGGATACGTCAGCGGCTCCACCCCGACCCGGCCGCCGGGCCGGACCAGGGCGGCGAGCCCGGCGGCGATCGCCTGGCGGGCGTTGCCGGTGAACAGGATCCGCTCCGGGTCGGTCCGCGGCCCGCTCCGCCCCAGCAGGGCGGCGACCGCCTGCCGGGCGGCCGGGGTGCCCGCGACGGCGGCCGGCCGCAGCGCCTGCCCGAGGGCGTCCGGGTGCAGCTGGGCGGAGAGGGACGCGGCCAGCAGCTCCGCCTGGCCGGGCAGGACGGGGTAGTTGAGTTCCAGGTTCACCAGCCCGGGCCGCCCGGCCGCCGCCTCGACGAGGGCGTGCCCCGGCTGCCCGTCCGGCGCGGTGGCCCGGACGAACGTCCCGCGTCCGACCTCGCCCACCACCAGTCCCCGGCGCACGAGTTCGGCGTACACCCGGCCGGCGGTCGAGGGCGCGATCCGGTGCCGGCGCGCGAACGCCCGCTGCGGCGGCAGCTGTTGACCGGGCCGCAGCCGGCCCGCAGCGATGTCACCGGCGATCCGGTCGGCGATCCGCCGGTAGTCGTCCATCCGCCCCCCACTCCCCCGCAGACGGGGATTGCACCGAGGGCAAAGATCTTATTGCACCGAGGAGTTGGGGCACCTAGGGTCGATGACATGCCCCCCTTCCTCGCATATGAGGACAAAGGCCCCGCCGATGCGTCGCGGGTGCCGCTCGTCCTCGTCCACGGCCACCCCTTCGACCGCACGATGTGGCAGCCGCAGCTGACGGAGTTCTCCGCCGGCCGCCGGGTGATCGCCCCCGATCTGCGCGGCTATGGCGCCTCCCCGGTGACCCCCGGCACGGTCCCGCTCTCCCGCCACGCCGAGGACATCGGGGAACTCCTCGACTTCCTGGGCGTCGACGGCTTCGTGCTGGCCGGGCTGTCCATGGGCGGCCAGATCGTCATGGAGTGCCACGACCGCTTCGGGGACCGGATCCGGGGCCTGGTCCTCGCCGACACCTTCCCCGCCCCCGAGACCGCCGAGGGCCGGCAATTCCGCGCGGCGATGGCCGAGCGGCTGCTCGCCGAGGGGATGCGGGGGTACGCCGACGAGGTGCTGGAGAAGATGGTCGCGCCGTACGCCCGGCCCGAGGTCAAGGCGCACGTGCACCGCATGATGACGGCCACCGCTCCGGAGGGGGCCGCCGCGTCCCTGCGCGGCCGTGCCGAACGGCCCGACTACCGCCCCCTGCTGACCCGGGTGAAGGCGCCGACGCTGGTCGTGGTCGGCGCCGACGACACCTACACCCCGGTGTCCGACGCCGAGTCCATGCACGCGGCCCTCCCCGACTCCGAGCTGCATGTCGTCCCGGGCGCGGCCCATCTGCCCAACCTGGAGTGCCCGGAGGAGTTCAACCGGGTGCTGGGGGCGTTCCTGGATCGGGTGGACGGCTGAGAAGTCCGTCCGTCCGGGGCCGGGGTTGGAGACGGAGGGGGTCCGGCTTTCTGGCGCGGCCCGGCGGGCGGCCGTAGGCTCGGCGCCGTGTCCGCGCACACCGGCCCCGACCCCGACCCCGGCCCTGCTCCCGGCTCCGGACGACGGCCCGGGCGGCGGTTCGCGATCTGGTCTGCCGGGGTGCTGCTCGCCGGGGTGAGCGTGGTCGTCGGCTGCCGGGTGGCCGACACCGACGGCATCACGCCGGTGCCCCAGCTGCTCGCCTTCCTGCCCTGGTTCCTGCTGCCGACGGCCCTCGCCCTGCTGTGCGCGCTGCTCGGCCGCTGGTGGCCGGGGCTGGTGTGGGGGATCGCCGTACTCGGCCTGCTCGCCTGGTACCTGGAGCCGTACGGCAAGACCGCCGACCCCGGCGGGCCGCCCCTCGCCACCGTGCGCGTGCTCACCTCGAACGTCGAGTTCGGCCGGGGCGCCCCCGCACTGGTCCCGCTGATCCGCGCCCGCCATCCGGACCTGGTCTTCGTGGCGGAGTGCGAGTACACCTGTCAGGCCACGCTGGAACACGACGTCGGTACCGTCTACCGCTACCGCCGCGCGGTCGCCGCCGACGGCTCACGGGGCTCGCTCCTCCTGAGCCGCTTCCCGCTGCGGCCCACCGCGGGCGTCCCCGGCACCATGGGCATGCCCGGCGCCGTCGCCGACATCCACGGTCACCCGGTACGGGTCCAACTCGCCCACCCCATGCCGCCGCTCCCCGGCCAGGTGCCCCTGTGGCAGCGCGAACTCGGCCGGCTGCGCGCCTTCGCCGCGGCCGACCCCGACACCCCCACCATCCTCGCCGGCGACTTCAACGCCACCCAGGACCACGCGGCCTTCCGTCGCATCCTGGACGCCGGCCGGCTGACCGACGCGGCCCGGCTGGCCGGCCACGACCGCACCGCGAGCTGGCCGTCCCGCACCGCCTCCGTCATCGGCGTCCAGATCGACCACGTCCTGCTCTCCCGCACGTTCACCGCGGCCGACGCCCGCTTCCTGCGGGTGGCGGGCAGCGACCACCGAGCCCTGCTGGTGGACGTGACCCTGCACGGATAGACGCACGGACAGCAGCACGGATGGAGCGCCGCAATCCCTCCATAATGGGCGCATGCCACGAGAGTTCCCCATCGGCCTCACGCCTCCCGACTGGCTGGTGCGGAACCTCCAACCCCAGCAGGCACCGCTGAACCGCGCCGCGATCGCCCGCGCCGCCGTCGCGATGAGCCTGCCCCTGGCCCTCGGCCTCGCGGCGGGCTACCCGGCCTACGGCGCGCTCGCCTCCATGGGCGCCCTGTCCGGCGTCATCGGCGACACCGCCGACGCCTATCGGATGCGCATCCTGAACATCGCCATCCCGCAGTTCTTCGGCGCGGTCGGGGTGACGCTGGGCGCGCTGGTGTACGGGCACGGCTGGTACGCCGTCGCCGCCGTCACCGGCATCGCGCTCGTCTCCGGGATGATCTCCACCATCGGCGCGGTGGCCTCCGTCTCCGGGCTGCTGCTCCTGCTGAACTGCGTGGTCGGCGCGGGCCTGCCGCTGCCCCGCCCCTGGTGGGTGGCCCCGGCCCTGATGACAGGCGGCGGCCTGCTGGTGCTGCTCCTCGCCCTGCTGGCCTGGCCGTTGCGCTCGGGCGTGCCGGAACGCTCGGCGGTGGCGGCCACCTACCGCGCCGTCGCCGCGCTCCTCGCCGTCTCCGGCACGGACCGCTACGAGGAGTACGACGAGGCCCGGCGCGCCGTCACCCAGTCACTGAACCAGTCGTACGACCTGATCCTCGCCCGGCGCGCCCGCCACCACGGCCGCAGCGGCGAACTCGCCCGGTTGCTGGCCCAGTTGAACGCGATCACCCCGGTGGTGGAGGCGGCCCCCGCGGCCCACCTCACGGGGGTGCCGCTGTCGCCCGCGATCCCCGAGGCGGTCCACCACCTGGCGCACGCCGTCGAGACGGGCTACCTGGGCCCGATAGCCCTCGCCCTGCCGGTCCCGGGCACCGAGACGGCCCGCGCGGTGGACCACGCGCTGCGGCACACCGCCGAGGTCGTGACCGCGCCCGACGTGGACCCCCTGGGCATCGACGACCGGCTGGGCAGACCGGCGGGCCTGCGCATCCGCACCGCGCGGGCGGCCCGCAACGTCGTCCTGTCCGCCAACTCCTGGCGCTACGGCGTACGCCTCGCGGTCTGCATCGCCCTCGCCCAGGCCCTGGTGTCCCTGATCCCGGTCCCCCGCTCCTACTGGGTGGCCCTGACCATCACCTTCGTCCTCAAACCCGACTTCGGCTCGGTCTTCTCCCGGGCCCTGCTGCGCGCCCTCGGCACGGTGGCCGGGCTGGTGCTCGCGGCGGTGGTGCTTGCGGAGGTCCCGCTGGGCTGGTGGGACGTCCCGGTCATGTTCGTCCTGGCCGCGCTGATCCCGGCGCTCACCCCGCGCGGTTACGGCTACCAGACGGCCGCCATCACGCCGGTCATCCTGCTGCTCTCCGACATCCTCAACCACAAGGGCACCGCCCTGCTGCTGCCCCGGCTGACCGACTCCCTGCTCGGCTGCGCGATCGCCCTGATCGCCGGCTATCTCCTCTGGCCGGAGAGCTGGCACACCCGGGTCGGCGACCGGCTGGCCGACGCGGTGGCGGACACCGCGCGGTACGTGGAGACGGCGTTCGGCGCGGACACCGACCCCGCGGCCCGGGCCCGGATGCGGCGCCGGCTGTACCGGAACCTCTCCGCCATCCGCACCGAGTTCCAGCGGGCGCTGACCGAACCGCCGCCGACCGGCCGGCGTGCGGCTGCCTGGTGGCCGCTGGTGGTGGCGGTGGAACGCATCGTGGACGCCACGACGGCGGCGCGGGTCCGGGTCCGGCACGGCGCCCCGGCCCCGTCCCCGGCGGAGATCTCGCAGGTCGCCCGGCAACTCCACGAGCTGGCGGAGGGCGTCCGCAACGCCGAAACGCTCACGCCGGTACGCACCGATCTGACCGGCCCGCCCGACAGTGTCCTGGAGCCCTTGCGACAAGAGGTCGCCGCGGCGCGGGCGATCGCTTCTCCGCACTGAGCGCTTCGCTAACCTTACGTGTCCGTCCTGGCCAGCGATCGAC
The DNA here is from genome assembly GCF_042672505.1 of Streptomyces sp. NPDC127190. Classification (NCBI taxonomy): domain Bacteria; kingdom Bacillati; phylum Actinomycetota; class Actinomycetes; order Kitasatosporales; family Streptomycetaceae; genus Streptomyces; species Streptomyces sp. NPDC127190. The sequence continues at coordinate 312,559 of NZ_JBHXVE010000004.1, read as the reverse complement.
GGTCACACCTCATGCGAAGGGTTGCGCACATGGGCATTCTCTCTCTCCTGCGGAACGCATTCGGCCGCTCACGCAAGGAACGCGCGGCCGAGGCAGAGGGAGCGGACCACCTCCCCACGCAACCCCACCACCCCGAAACCGAACCCCCGACCCCCTCCCTCCCGGAACCCCGCAACGCCGCCGAAGAACACGACCTGGTGGCAGCAGCCTTCGACAACATCAAAATCCCGCACCCGAGTACGGAGTCGGAGGCCGAGGCAGAGGGAGGGGGAGAGGCGGAGACCAAGGCGGGAGCAGAGGCCAAGGCTGCAGCCGAGGCAGAGACCGAGGCTGGGGCTGGGGCTGGAGCTGGAGCTGAGGCCGAGACCAAGGCTGCGCCTGAGGCCGAGGTAAAGACCGAGGCTTCTGCGGCCGAAACGGAAGCGGAGGCGGCCACCGAGGCTGCGCCTGAGGCGGAGGCAGAAGCCGAGGCGGAGGCGGAGGCGGAGGCTGCGGCCGACGAAGAGCCGGACGCAGATGCTGCGACCAAGGCAGAAGCTGAGGCCGAGGAGAACGTCGAGGCACAGCCTGAGACCGAAGCCGAGGCACAGTCGGTGCCGGAGGCTGACGCGGTGGCGGAGGCCGAGGCCGACGTAGCGGCGGACGCAGACACCACGCCCGAGGCAGAAGCTGAGGCCGAGGAGAACGTCGAGGCGCAGCCTGAGACCGAAGCCGAGGCACAGTCGGTGCCGGAGGCTGACGCGGTGGCGGAGGCCGAGGCCGACGTAGCGGCGGACGCAGACACCGCGCCCGAGGCAGAAGCTGAGGCCCAGGCGGAGCCGGGGGCAGGAGCCGAGGCGGAGGCGAAGCCGGAGGCTGCGGCCGAAGCACAGGCCGACGCCGAAGCTGAGGCTTCGGCCGACGTAGAGGCGGAGGCAGAGGCGAGCGCCGTCGCAGAAGCCGACGGAGAGGCAAAGGCCGAAGACGAAGCTGAGGCCACCCAGGAGAACGCCGAAGGCAAGGCCGAGGCAGAAGCCGAGGCGCAGGCGGAGGCCGACGCGGAGACTGCTGCCGAAGCGGCGGCAGAGGCGGAGGCCGACACGGAGGCTCCAGTCGAGGCCGAGGCTGAGCCCGCGCCCGAGGCCGAGGCTGAGGCTGAGGAAGGGACCGCGGAGGCGGAGCCGCAGGTTTCCGTCGGCGAGACGGCCCCGGAGCCGGTGGTGCCGGCCGACGAGGCGCCTGCGGAAGCACAGGCCGACGCAGCGGCCCAGCCGCCGGTAACCGCGCACGAGCCGGAAGCCGCCGACGGTGAGGACGCCCCACAGGAGGCACCCGCACCCGGCGACGAAAGCCGCACGGGTGGAGCGGGTGGGTACGACGCCGGCGCCGAAGGCGAAGCCGAGGCAGCCGGCACCACCGCCGAAGCAGCACCCGCACCCAGCGCCGAAGGCGAAGCCGAGGCAGCCGGCACCACCGCCGAGGCAGCACCCGCCCCCGGCGACAAAACCCCCGCGAGCGAAACCGAGGAACCCGGCCAAACCGTCGGAGACTCCCTCGCCACCGCCCACACCGCCGCCGCAGCCACCCTCGCCAAGACCAACCTCACCGGCACCCGCGCCAAGGTCTACCTCGTCCTCGACCGCTCCGCGAGCATGCGGCCGTACTACAAGGACGGCTCCGCCCAGGCCCTCGCCGACCAGACCCTCGCCCTCGCCGCCCACCTGGACCCCGAGGCCACGGTCCACGTCGTCTTCTTCTCCACGGAGGTCGACGGCACCACCGACCTCACCCTCACCGAGGACCACGAGACGAAGATCGACGACGTGCACGCGGGCCTCGGCCGCATGGGCCGTACCAGCTACCACGCCGCCGTGGAGGCCGTCACCGCCCACTACACGGCCCACCACCCCGCCGGCACCCCCGCCCTGGTGGTCTTCCAGACCGACGGCGCCCCGGACGCGAAGACCCCCGCCACCCAGGCCCTCACCGAGACCGCGAAGAAGTACCCCGCCCTCTTCTTCTCCTTCGTCGCCTTCGGTGAGCACGACAACAAGGCCTTCGACTACCTCCGCAAGCTGAAGACCGGCAACACGTCCTTCTTCCACGCGGGCCCCGCCCCCCGCGAGCTGACGGACACCGAGCTGTACGAGGGCGTCCTGGCGCACTGGCGCCCCTGACCCCCGCTGCCCCACCCCGTGCCGCCCGCTTCTCACCCCGTAAAACGGGAAGCGGGCGGCATACACACGTCGGCTACGATTTCAAGGTTCGTACGTCTCACGCAGCGACCTGGGAGCAGCCCCCGATGGCTCGACACCTCATCACCAGCGCCCTTCCGTACATCAACGGGATCAAGCACCTGGGCAACATGGTGGGGTCCATGCTCCCGGCGGACGTGTACTCCCGGTACCTCCGCCAGCGCGGCCACGACGTCCTCTACATCTGCGCCACCGACGAGCACGGCACCCCGGCCGAGCTGGCGGCCAAGGAGCGGGGTCTGCCGGTGAGCGAGTTCTGCGCCCAGGCGCACGACGCGCAGAAGGCGGTCTACGACGGCTTCGCGCTGGCCTTCGACTACTTCGGCCGCAGCTCCTCCGCGGAGAACCGCGAGATCACCCAGCACTTCGCCCGCAAGCTGAACGAGAACGGCTTCATCGAGGAGCGGGCGATCCGGCAGGTGTACTCGCCCGCCGACGGCCGCTTCCTCCCGGACCGGTACGTCGAGGGCACCTGCCCGCACTGCGGCTACGACAAGGCCCGCGGCGACCAGTGCGAGAACTGCACCCGCGTCCTGGACCCGACCGACCTGATCGACCCGCGCTCGGCGATCTCCGGCTCCACCGACCTGGAGGTCCGGGAGACCAAGCACCTCTTCCTGCTCCAGTCCAAGCTCCAGCACGAGGTCGAGGCCTGGGTCGCCCGGCACGAGGAGGACTGGCCGCAGCTGGCCTCCTCCATCGCCCGCAAGTGGCTGAACGAGGGCCTGCACGACCGCGCCATCACCCGCGACCTGGACTGGGGCGTCCCGGTCCCGGCCGACACCTGGCCGGAGCTGGCCGCCGAGGGCAAGGTCTTCTACGTCTGGTTCGACGCCCCGATCGAGTACATCGGCGCGACGAAGGAGTGGGCCGACCAGGACCCGGGGAACCGCGACTGGAAGTCGTGGTGGTACGAGGCGGACGACACCGTCCGCTACACCGAGTTCATGGCGAAGGACAACGTCCCCTTCCACACCGTGATGTTCCCGGCCACCGAGCTGGGCGTGCGCGAGCCGTGGAAGAAGGTCGACTACGTCAAGGCCTTCAACTGGCTGACGTACTACGGCGGGAAGTTCTCCACCTCGCAGAAGCGCGGTGTCTTCACCGACCAGGCCCTGGACATCCTCCCGGCCGACTACTGGCGCTACTTCCTGATCGCCAACGCCCCCGAGTCGGACGACTCGTCCTTCACCTGGGAGCACTTCACCGCCACGGTGAACAAGGACCTGGCCGACACCCTCGGCAACTTCGTCAACCGCGTGCTGTCCTTCAGCCGCAAGCGGTTCGGCGACGAGGTCCCGGCGGGCGGCGAGCCCGGCGCGGCGGAGGCCCGTCTCGGCGAGGAGATCGCCCGGCTGCTCGGCGAGTACGAGGAGCACATGGAGGCCCTCCAGTTCCGCAAGGCCGCGGCCGCGCTGCGCGCCCTGTGGTCGGCCGGCAACTCCTACCTGGAGGAGAAGGCCCCCTGGCTGGAGATCAAGACCGACAAGGACGGCGCCGCCCTCACCCTGCGGACGGCGATGAACCTGATCCACCTGTACGCGGTGGTCTCGGAGCCGTTCATCCCGGCCACGGCGAAGACCATGCGCGCGGCGTTCGCGCTGGCCGGCGACACCGCGGCCTGGGTGACCGAGGACGAGGCGAAGGCCCTGGCCGCCGTCCCGGCCGGCACCCCGTTCACGGTTCCGCCGGTGCTCTTCGCGAAGATCACCGATGAGGACCTGGAGTCGTACAAGGAGCGCTTCGGCGGCGAGCCCGCCTGAGCCCCGGTACGGACGACGGCAGGGGGAAGGCCCCGGCGCACTGCGCGCCGGGGCCTTGCCCGTGCCGCTACCGCTCGCCTACTTGAGCACCGTCCGCGCGAACCAGCGGCGCACGGGCTCCATGCCGAACGTCCTGGGGCCGACGGAGAGGGACCTGTTGGTGGTCAGGCCGGTGCTGCCCGACCTGAAGTACCAGAGGGCGCCCTGGTCGCGGTTCTCGGCTTCCGTGCCGACGGTGAGTTCGCTGCGGCCGTCGCCGTTCATGTCGGCGAAGGCGACCTGCTGGCCCCACCTGTCGTACGGCTCGTTCATGCCCGGCACACCGGTGGTGTTCTGGTGCCAGGACACCGCGCCGGTGCCGGTCAGGCCCTTGGCGGAGCCGCGCAGCACGGTCACCGCACCGGTGGTGCTGACTCCCGAGATGCTCTCCTGCTGCACACCGATCGCCACGTCGGCGTAGCCGTCGCCGTCGACGTCGCCGGTGTCGAGGTTGTAGCCGAACCGGTCGTACGTCTCGCCGGCGCCGGGCACACCGGAGGTGTCCTGGCTGATGCGCACCGGCTTGCGGGTGGTGCTGATCCCGTCGGCGCTGCCGTACTCGACGAGGATCGAGCCGCCCACGACACCCTTCGGCTGGTAGCCCTCCAGTCCGGCACCCAGCACCACGTCACCGTATCCGTCGCCGTCGACGTCCGCGATGGAGCCGGAGTTGACCTTGGTGGCGAAGTCCTTGACGGGGCCGAAGCCGCTCTTGGAGCCGAGCAGCAGGCTGGCGTCGGCGGCACCGCCGTCGCCCCTGCCCACGGACAGCAGATCGGCGACATGGTCACCGTTCACGTCTCCGGCCGCCAGGTAGTAGGGGTGGAGCCAGTTGTGGACGACGCTGCTCGAGGCACTCGCGCCGTCCCGGGTGAAGGGGCCCCGGAGCAGCTCGGTGCCCACGTCGGAGACGCCGGTGACCAGGTCGTTCCTGCCGTCGCCGTCGAAGTCGGCCACCACGACCGGGCTCGGGGAATAGCTGGGCGTGATCCCGAGCCGGGTGGGGGCGGACAGGCCCGTGGAGCCGCCCCAGTAGACCTGCACGGCCCCGGAGCCGACGGCCACGAGATCGTCGTAGCCGTCGCCGTCCAGGTCGCCCTTGGCCATCGAGCCGCCGAGGTCGACGTACCCGCTGGTGCTGCCGTTTCCGATGATCTGGTGGTGGGAGGGAGTCAGGCCGGTCGCCGTCCCGTACAGCACCGTGATGTAGCCGTTCGCCGAGACGGCAATGTCGCCGTAGCCGTCCCCGTTGAAGTCCGCCGTCTTGCCGGCGGCGGAGGCCGTCGTGGCCGTGGTGCCGGCCGCGACGGCGGGACCGCCGAGGCCGAGCACCACGCTGCCCGCCGAGACGAGCGTGGCCGTGGCGAGCGCCGCGACTGTGCGAACTTTTCGCATGTAACCGTCCGTTCCCCTGTTTTTCCTCTTGATCACATCGCTGTGTCAGAGGAGACCCGCCAGGGACCCGCACGGTTGTACGACGCTAGTTCAGCACCCCGGCGCCGGTCGTGGCCGCCAGCTCCGCCGGCAGGCCGGCCGCCGAGGGCTCCAGGCCCGCGGTCAGGACCGGCTTCCAGTTCACCGTCGGCTTGATCTTCTTCGAGGACGCGGCGTTGTACACGGCGACCAGGTCGGTGAGCCTGCCGTTGACGAGGTTGCCGCTGCCCGCAATGGAGCCGGTGCCGTCGCCGCTGAGCAGATGGGCGACCTTGCCGCCGGACGGCACCTTCCAGTAGTTGTTCTCCGCCACGACCTGGGCGTTCGCGCGCGCGTTGATGCTGTAGAGGGGCGCGTAGCCGTCGACGGGCGCCGTGTCGTAGACGTTGTTGTAGAGGTGGATCTGCCCGAGCCGGGCCAGCGGGGCCCGCTGCACGATGCCCTTCCACACGTTGTGGTGGAGGGAGACGCGCAGCTTGCCGGTGCTGTCCGTGTCGCTGCCGCCGATCAGCATCGTCTTGTCGTGGTCGGTGAACCGGCTGTGCTCGACGGTCACCAGGTCGGAGCCCTTGGTGATGTCGAGGGAGCCGTCGTGGACCTGGTACTGGCGGCCGAAGTAGGCGGGATCGCTCGTGTCGTAGTGCGGTGCGTCGGTGAACGTGTCGTGGTCCGCCCAGACATGGGTCGCGCCGCGCAGCGTGACCGCGTCGTACTCCGAGTTCCAGTTGCCCTGGTCGCCGTCGGTCGGGTCCCACTGCGGGAAGCAGTCCTCGACGGCGGAGAAGGTCAGGTTGCGGATGATGACGTTGTCGACGTTCTTCAGCGACAGGCTGCCGCCCAGGATGCCCGCGTTGGTGCCGGGCACGCCCACGACGGTGGTGTGGGCGGGCACCGTGAACACGACGTTGTGCGCCTGCCTCTGCTGGGCGGCGGCACGCGCCGTCTCCTGGGGGCCGGAGGGCAGCCTGGAGCGGCCGTAGGTGGCGGGGTCGTAGGCCTTGAGGTAGGCGGGGAGCGAGTAGCCGGTGCCCTTCGCGTAGTCCGCGCAGGTCAGCTTGGTGCCGTGGTCGTCGGTGTTGGCGTCGATGGTGCCCTTGATCCGGATGATCCGGGGTGTGGTGTCGGACGCCGGGCCCAGCGCCTTCACCAGCTGGGCCCGGGTGGAGACGGTGAAGGTGTGCGCGGAGTCGGCCTGCGCGCCGCCGGTGGTGCCCGTGCCGGCCGCGGCCCAGCCGTCCCTGGCGGGCAGCGTCTGGTGGTAGAGGTCGGCGGGGTCCGCATGGGCGTTCAGCACGAACACACCGGCGCCGACGCCCGCGGCGACGACGGCGGCGGACACGGCGAGGGTGCGCCGCCCGCGGGGGGAGCGGCGGTGGGAGGGAGCTGCCACGAGGGGGGTTCCTTACGGGTCTGCCGTACATGCCTTGCGACATGCCTTACGTCCCCTCAGTGGCCGCCGCGCCGGGAGAGGTTGCCGCGCCGGGGGAGAACCGCGCGGATCGAACCGGCGGAGGCCGCGATCCGGCGCGGGTGGCCCGCCCGCGGGCCCGGTTCTGGCAGAGTACGGGTGCCGTGAACCTTCCCGAACCCCACCGGCGGCTCCTCGCGGACGTCGTCACGGCCGGCAGCGCGTACGGTCTGGTCCTCGCCGGCGGCTATGCCCTCCAGGCCCACGGCCTGCTGCTGCGCCCGCACGCCAACCTCGACTTCGCCACGGAGAGCGCCGAGGCCATGGACCGGATCGCCGAGTCGGTGACCGCCGCCCTGGAGGCGCGGGGCCGTCAGGTGCGGGCCGGCACCGGCACCGCGCGCACCGCCCAGCTGACGGTCACCGACCCGCCGAGCGGTGAGATCTGTGCCCTGGCCCTGCACAAGGAGGCCTTCTGGCAGCCGCCCGAACTCACCGAGTACGGCCCGGCCCTGGCCCTGGAGGACGCGGTCGGCACCAAGATCCGCGCGCTGTACGACCGGGGTGCCGCGGTCGACCTGATCGACGCCCGGGCCGCCGCCGCCCGGTTCTCCCTGCCGGACCTGGAGGAACTGGGCCGCCGGCACGCCCATGACCCCCTCGATCTGCCCACCCTCCAGTCCCGGCTGACCGGCACCGACTTCTACGCCGACGCCGACTTCCGGCGCTACGGCCTGAGCGAGGAGGAGGTCGCGGCGGTGCGGGCCTGGGCGCAGACCTGGTCCGACGACATCGCCGAGCGGCTGCTGGAGGACGGCGCGTCCCCGGACGCCGAGGCCGAGCCGGGGGACGGGGACTGAGGAGCGGCACGTCAAGAGCCGACCAAGGACTGGTGAAGTCTGCTCACTTGGCGGTCACCTCCTGGCCCCTGACGTACACCGCGGTGCAGAACAACCGGCCCACCCGGACGTTCACCGGGGGCGCGGCCCCGTCCCGGGTGCCGGTGGACCGGGACGGCAGGACCGCCGGCGGGACGCCCTTCCCGAACGGCGCGTTCACCTGGTCCCTGAAGGCGACCGGCACCGGCACCGGCTCCGCGGTCACCGTGGCCTCCGGGCAGGGCTTCCTGAGCCGCGGTCCGGCGGTCCGGCACGACTTCGGCAGCCCCGACGGCCCGGACGGCCGGGGCGACCTGCTCACCCTGAACTCCTCCGGCGGCCTCACTTACCAGTTCGGCGGCCGTACGCGGATCGCGACGGGCTGGGGCGGGTACACGACCCTGTCCTGACCAGCGCACGCCTCACCCGGACAGACGAGAAGGGGGGGGGGGGGGGGGGGGGGGGGGGCGACCGGCCGAGAGGGGGGGAGCGCGAGG
>NZ_JBHXVE010000004.1:244806-304296 GCF_042672505.1 Streptomyces sp. NPDC127190 | reverse complement strand
CTCTCGGAGTCCGTGACGTCCGCACCGGTCGCGGACAACGCCCCCCGAGCAACCCCCACCCCCCCCCCCCCCCACTTCTCCCCCCGCGCATCACTCACCCCCCACCCCCCCCACTCGCCCCCGCGCCGGTGCCTTACTTCGGCTGCGGCTTGCGGATGCTGAGGTGCAGCTCGCGCAGGCGGGCCTCCTCCAGCTCCGTCGGCGCGCCCATCATCAGGTCCTGGGCGTTGCCGTTGAGCGGGAAGGCGATGGTCTCGCGGATGTTCGGCTCGTCGGCGAGGAGCATGACGATGCGGTCCACGCCGGGCGCGATGCCACCGTGCGGCGGGGCGCCGAAGCGGAAGGCGCGCAGCATGCCGGCGAACTTCTCCTCGACGGTCTCCCGGTCGTAGCCCGCGATCTCGAAGGCCTTGAGCATGATCTCCGGGTCGTGGTTCCGGATCGCGCCGGAGGACAGCTCGACGCCGTTGCAGACGATGTCGTACTGCCAGCCCAGGATGTCCAGCGGGTCCTGGTTCTCCAGGGCCTCCAGGCCGCCCTGCGGCATGGAGAAGGGGTTGTGCGAGAAGTCGATCGCGCCGGTGTCCTCGTCCTTCTCGTACATCGGGAAGTCGACGATCCAGCAGAACCGGAAGACGCCGTCCTCGAACTGGCCGGCGCGCTTGGCGGCCTCGACACGGACCGCGCCCATGATCTTGGAGACCTCGTCGAACTCGCCCGCGCCGAAGAAGACGGCGTGGCCGGGGGCCAGGGAGAGCCGCTTGGTCAGCTCGGCGACGTTGTCCTCGGTGAGGAACTTCGCGATCGGGCCGGTCAGGGCGCCGTCCTCGCCGACGCGGACCCAGGCCAGGCCCTTCGCGCCGAGCGAGATCGCGAACTCACCGAGCTGGTCGAAGAACTTGCGCGGCTGGTCCTGGACCGCCGGCACCGCCAGCGCACGCACGTGCTTGCCGGCGAACGCCTTGAACTCCGAGCCCTCGAAGACATCGGTGATGTCCACCAGCTCCAGCTTGGCGCGCAGGTCCGGCTTGTCGGAGCCGTACTTCAGCATCGCCTCGCGGAACGGGATGCGCGGGAACGGCGAGGTGACGTGGCGGCCGCCGCCGAACTCCTCGAACAGCTCCGTCATCAGCTTCTCGACGGGCTGGAAGATGTCCTCCTGCTCGACGAAGGACATCTCGATGTCGAGCTGGTAGAACTCGCCCGGCGAGCGGTCGGCGCGGGCGTCCTCGTCGCGGAAGCAGGGCGCGATCTGGAAGTAGCGGTCGAAGCCGGAGATCATCAGCAGCTGCTTGAACTGCTGCGGGGCCTGCGGAAGGGCGTAGAACTTGCCCGGGTTCAGGCGGGAGGGCACCACGAAGTCACGGGCGCCCTCGGGGGAGGTGGCGGACAGGATCGGCGTCGCCATCTCGTTGAAGCCCATCGCCGTCATCTTGTGGCGCATCGCCGAGATGACCGCCGTCCGCAGCATGATGTTGCGGTGCATGCGCTCGCGGCGCAGGTCCAGGAAGCGGTACTCCAGGCGCCGCTCCTCGTTGACCCCGTCCTCGGTGTTGATGGTGAAGGGCAGCGGGCCGGCCGCGCCCAGCAGCTCGACCTCGGCGACCTCGACCTCGATCTCGCCGGTGGGCAGGTCGGGGTTCACGTTCTCGGTTCCACGTGAAACAACGCGGCCGTCGACGCGGACCGTGGACTCCTTGGAGACCTTGTCGAGGGCCTCGTAGGCCGCGGTGCCCGGGCGGGCCACGAGCTGCGTGATGCCGTAGTGGTCGCGCAGATCGATGAAGAGGATGCCGCCCAGGTCGCGCCGATTGTGCAGCCAGCCACTGAGCCGGACGTCGGTACCGACGTCAGAGGCGCGGAGCTGGCCGCAGGTGTGGGACCTGTACCGATGCATCGTCGTTCATCGTCCTTCGTGGTGGGGTTCTCTCCTGCCGGGTCCCGGGGACCGGCGGGAGGCGGGCACGGGGCCCGGACCCATCAAGGGTACCGGGCGGCCCCAGCCCGGCTCCCCACACTTTTCCCCCGGCCGCACGGTGGCACGTTCGGATCACATCTTCCTAAAGTAGGGCAATGCGCACTGGCGAGCCCCTCCCCTCGGTCGAGGACGTCCTCGCCGCCCTCGCGACCGGGCTGTGGCACTGGGACACGGCCAGCGGGCTGGTCACCGTGGACGCGGAGGCGGCGCGGCTGCTCGGTCTGCCCGCGGAACCGCACACCCTCACCGAGGCCCAGACCCGGGCCCGGCTGCACCCGGTCGACTGGAACGAGATCACCGGGGTGGTGCAGCTGGCGGTCGCCGAGGGCACCCTCGCCGAGGTGCGCGTCCGGATCATGGACGAGCAGGGCACCGTCCTGAGGGTCGTCCGCAGCCGCTCGAAGCCGTCCTTCGACCGCGAGCGCCGGGCCTACGAGCTGATCGGCACCCTCCAGGAGGTCGCCGAACCGACGCCGGGCACCGCGGCCGGGCGGAGCGCGGTCACCGGTGACTGGCGGCGCTCCCGGGAGGCGTTCCTGCTGGACGCGGGCCGGGCGCTGGCGGAGGCCCGGTCCACGGCCGAGGTGCTGCGGGTGGCGGGCAATCTGTCCATGCCGGGGTTCTCCCCGGACGGGCTCGTGGTGTTCGGCGTGGAGGGCGACCGGCTGACCGTCACCGGCCAGCACGGGCACCGGGCCGGGGACATGGGTCCCTTCACCAACATGTCGCTGACCACCGACTATCCGGCGGCGGAGGTGGCCCGGACCGGCCGCGCGGTGTATCTGTCCTCGCCCGAGGAGTACCAGGCCCGCTACCCGGTCGCCTGGCCGCTCGCCCAGCACTTCGGCCGCCGGTCCTGGGCGTTCCTGCCGCTCACGGTGGCCGGGCGCACCATGGGCGCCTGGATGGCGGCCTTCACCTATCCGGTGGCGTTCACCCCGGACGAGCGCGCGGTGCTGACCACGGTCGCCCGGATGCTCGCCCAGGCGCTGTCCCGGGCCGGTGCCGAGGAGTCCGAGCGGGCGCTGACCGAGGGGCTCCAGCGCTCCATGCTGCCCTCGCTCGGCCCGGGGATCCCCGGCATGCGGGTGGCCGCCCGCTACATTCCGACCGGCGGCGGGCTCCAGGTCGGCGGCGACTTCTACGACATGATCCCGCTGCCCTCCGGCCGCTTCGCGCTGGTGATCGGGGACGTACAGGGCCATGACGTGCGCGCGGCCGGGCTGATGGGCCAGCTCCGGATCGCCCTGCGCGCCTACGCCGCCGAGGGCCACCGCCCGGACGCGGTCCTCTCCCGCGCCTCCCGCTTTCTGCACGGGATCACGCACGACGCACACGACACCCATGTCACGGACGGCTTCCCGGACGGGCAGGAGCCGCCGGAGCCGCGCTTCGCCACCTGCCTGTACGTCGAGGCCGACCCGGAGACCGGGATGCTGGAGCTGGCCCGCGCCGGGCACCCGGACCCGGCGGTCCGGATGGCCGACGGCACCGTGATCATGCGGCCGACGGCGGGCGGGCTGCCGCTGGGCGTCGACCCGGACGCCGACTACCCGACGACCCGGTTCGCCCTCGAACCCGGCGAGACGATGATGCTCTGCACCGACGGGCTGCTCGAGACCGGCGGGCACGACCTGGAGAGCGGCTGGCGGCGGCTGCGGGCGATCCTGGAGGAGCACCAGGGGGACGCGGAGTCGCTGGCCGACGCGCTGGTGCAGGGCGTGCACGGGCCGTCCTCGCACCACACCACCGGCCCGCTGGCCGACCGCCGCGAGGACGACATCGCGCTGGTGCTGCTGAGCCGGCTGGCAAAGACCGCCCCGGCGCCCCAGGTGCGGCGCACCCTGCTGTCGGTGGCGCAGGACGCGCCGGAGCTGATCGCCGAGGCCCGCCGCCAGCTGCGCGAGCTGCTGCACGACTGGGCCTCGGCGGACCAGGTGGACTCGGCGGTGCTGCTGGTCTCGGAGATGGTCACCAACGTGCTGGTGCACACCGACAGCGACGCGCTGCTGCTCGCCGAGGTCATCGGCGAGCGGGGCGGCCGCCGGCTGCGGGTGACGGTCGCCGACGCGGGCGACGACCTCCCGCACAAGCGCCGCCCCGGCGAGCTGGCCTCCTCCGGCCGCGGTCTGGTGCTGATCGAACTGCTCGCGGAGCGCTGGGGGGTGAACCCGCGGGGCGAAGGCAAGAGCATCTGGTTCGAGCTCTACGAGTCCCCGGACGGCCCGGTCTCGGGGGACGGCCCGGTCTCCGTGGACGGCTCGGGCGATCGCTCGGGGCGGGAGGCGTAGTACGTCCGCAGCTCCTGTACGACCGCGAAGGCGGCGGCGGTCAGCGGGACCGCGAGCAGCATGCCGAGGACCCCGGCGACGGACGCCCCCGCGGTGATCGTGATCATGACCACCGCCGGATGCATCTGCACGGTCCGGCTCTGGATCACCGGCTGGAGCACATGCCCCTCCAGCACCTGTACGGCGAGCACCACCCCGAGCACCCACAGCGCGATGACGAAGCCGCGGTCGGCGAGGGCGACCAGCACTGCCACCGCGCCGGAGACGAACGCGCCCAGGTAGGGGATGTAGGCCCCGACGAAGACGAGCGCGCCGAGGCCGACCGCCCCGGGCACCTGGAGGACCAGCAGGCCGACGGTGATGCAGAAGGCGTCGATGAGCGCGATCAGGGTCGTACCGCGCATGAACCCCTCGACCGCCGCGAACGCCCGCCGCGCGACGGCCTCCACGGTGTCGGCGGTGCCGCCGGGGGCGACGGACCGCAGCGTCTCGACAGCGCGGTGCCCGTCGCGCAGGAAGAAGAAGACGAGCAGCAGCGCCAGCACGGCCATCGCCAGGGCCTCGCCGACGACGCTCACCCCGCTGATGACGTTGGACGCAGCCGTCCCGCCGAACCTGCTCAGCAGCTGCCGCGAGTTGGCGGCCAGGTCGTCCAGCCCGGAGCCGGCGGCCCCGAAGTGCTGCGAGACGCCCTTGGCGGCGTCCCGCAGCGAGGCGACGATCTGGTCGCCGGTGTCGATGAGCGCGGCGACGACGATGTACACCGCGCCGCCCACGACGGCCACGACCGCGACACAGGTGAGCCCGGCCGCCACCGACGCCTGCACCCCGGCCCGCACCAGACGCCGGTGCAGCGGGCCGAGCAGCGCGGTGCCGAGCAGGGCGAGCAGCACCGAGGTGACGGCCGTACGCAACTCCGCGCACAGCCGGACCGCCACCCAGCCGACACCGGCCAGGAGCAGCAGCACGGCGCACCAGGCGGCGAGCCGGCGCAGGGGGTCGGGAAGCAGCGGCACCCACCCAGCGGATCACGGGCACCGGGAAGGTGTCCTGCGCGGATCCGCCGGGTGGGTGCGCCCGGATCAGCCCTGCGGGTCAGTCCTGCGGACCGTTCGGCGTCATCCCGTGGACCGCGGGGACGGTGCCGAGGCGGCCCTTCTGGAAGTCCTCGAAGGCCTGCATCAGCTCGTCCTTGGTGTTCATGACGAACGGGCCGTAGTGGGCCATGGGCTCACGGATGGGCCGGCCGCCGAGCAGGACCACCTCCAGGTCGGGGGTGTGGGAGTCCTGCTTCTCGTCCGCGCGGACGGTCAGCGAGCCGCCGTTGCCGAACACCGCGGTCTGCCCGAGATGGATCGGACGCCGGTCGGCACCCACGCTGCCGCGGCCCGCGAGGACGTAGGCCAGGGCGTTGAAGTCCTCCCGCCAGGGCAGGGTGATCTCCGCACCCGGCGCGAGGGTCGCGTGGATCATCGTGATCGGGGTGTGGGTGATGCCCGGACCCGCGTGGCCGTCCAGCTCACCGGCGATGACGCGGAGCAGCGCGCCGCCGTCCGGCGAGGTCAGGAGCTGTACCTGGCCGCCCCGGATGTCCTGGTAGCGCGGCGCCATCATCTTGTCCTTGGCGGGCAGGTTCACCCACAGCTGGAGGCCGTGGAAGAGACCGCCGGACACGACCAGGGACTCCGGCGGCGCCTCGATGTGCAGCAGGCCGGAGCCGGCCGTCATCCACTGGGTGTCGCCGTTGGTGATGGTGCCGCCACCGCCGTTGCTGTCCTGGTGGTCGAAGGTGCCGTCGATGATGTAGGTGACGGTCTCGAAGCCGCGGTGCGGATGCCAGGGGGTGCCCTTGGGCTCGCCCGGCGCGTATTCCACCTCGCCCATCTGGTCCATCATGATGAACGGGTCGAGGTAGCGGTAGTTGATCCCGGCGAACGCCCGGCGCACCGGGAAGCCCTCGCCCTCGAAACCGCTCGGAGCCGTCGTCACGGCGAGCACGGGACGTGCCACGGCGTCGGCGGATGCGGTCACGCGGGGCAGCGTCAACGGGTTCTCGACGGTCACTGCAGGCATGGTCGGTACCTCCTTGTGCGTCCACTTTAGTTGAGCATTGAACTTTCTGCCACCCACAACACAGAGAGCCCGGAGGGCATTCCCTCCGGGCTCCACTCCTGCGCGCCGACGACTCAGCCGCCGCCGTACATCCGGCGCATCGCGAAGTCGACCATCTGCTCGACCGCCTTCGCGTCGAACACGATCCGGTGCTCACCCTCCATGTCCAGGACGAAGCCGTAGCCGGTGGGGAGGAGGTCGATCACCTCCGCCCCCGTGATCACGAAGTACTTGGACTCCTTGCCCGCGTACCGGCGCAACTCCTTGAGCGAGGTGAACATCGGGATCACCGGCTGCTGGGTGTTGTGCAGGGCCAGGAAGCCGGGGGTGTCGCCGCGCGGGCAGTACACCTTCGACGTGGCGAAGATCTGCTGGAAGTCCTCGGCGGACATCTGCCCGGTGGTGAAGGCGCGCACCGCGTCGGCGAGGGAGGGCGGGGACGGCTCGGGGTACAGCGGCGGCTGCTGCCCGTATCCGCCGGCCATCGGCTGCTGGGGCGGGGCGTACTGCTGCTGGGCACCCACGTTCTGGTCGTAGCCGTACATGGGCGCAAGCGTACCGAGGCGCGGGGGCGGGGCGTCGGGCGCTCCCATCCTGCGGACCCTCGCCGAAACCCAGGCGACCGACCGGTATTGGACGCGACGACCGACCGGCGGACAGCCCTGCTCACGGGCGCGGCCGGGTAGACCCTGCTCACACTTCGGCGGAAAGGGGTTGCCTCTTATTACCGACGGGTAGCATCATCGTAGCTACTTGTTGGTACGTGAACTAGGTGCGAGGAGTCAGTGCCTCGCCGATCCCTCTACGGAGCCGTTGCCATGGGGCACTACAAGTCGAATCTCCGCGACATCGAGTTCAACCTCTTCGAGGTACTGGGGCGCGACAAGGTGTACGGCACCGGCCCGTTCGAGGAGATGGACGTCGACACCGCGAAGAGCATCCTGGAGGAGATGACCCGCCTCTCGGAGAACGAGCTGGCCGAGTCCTTCGCCGACGCCGACCGCAACCCGCCGGTCTTCGACCCGGAGACCAACACCGCGCCCATCCCGGCGTCCTTCAAGAAGAGCTACCAGGCCTTCATGGACTCCGAGTACTGGCGTCTCGGCCTGCCCGAGGAGATCGGCGGCACCACCTCCCCGCGCTCCCTGATCTGGGCCTACGCCGAGCTGATCCTGGGCGCCAACCCGGCCGTGTGGATGTACTCCTGCGGCCCGGCGTTCGCCGGCATCCTCTTCGAGGAGGGCAACGAGGTCCAGAAGAAGATCGCCAAGATCGCCTCGGAGAAGCAGTGGGGCGCCACCATGGTGCTGACCGAGCCCGACGCCGGCTCGGACGTCGGCGCCGGCCGCACCAAGGCGATCCAGCAGGAGGACGGCTCCTGGCACATCGAGGGCGTGAAGCGCTTCATCACCTCGGGTGAGCACGACATGTCCGAGAACATCATCCACTACGTGCTCGCGCGCCCCGAGGGCGCCGGCCCCGGCACCAAGGGCCTGTCCCTCTTCATGGTGCCGAAGTACCTCTTCGACTTCGAGACCGGCGAGCTGGGCGAGCGCAACGGCGCCTACGCCACCAACGTCGAGCACAAGATGGGCCTGAAGGCCTCCAACACCTGCGAGATGACCTTCGGCGACAAGCACCCCGCCAAGGGCTGGCTCGTCGGCGACAAGCACGACGGCATCCGCCAGATGTTCCGCATCATCGAGTTCGCCCGCATGATGGTCGGCACGAAGGCGATCTCCACGCTGTCCACGGGCTACCTGAACGCGCTCGAGTACGCCAAGGAGCGCGTCCAGGGCCAGGACCTGGCCAACTTCATGGACAAGACCGCGCCCAAGGTCACCATCACCCACCACCCCGACGTGCGCCGCTCGCTGATGACGCAGAAGGCGTACGCGGAGGGCATGCGCGCCCTGGTGCTGTACACCGCCTCGGTCCAGGACGCCATCCAGATCAAGGAGACGAACGGCGAGGACGCCTCCGCCGACCACGCGCTGAACGACCTGCTCCTGCCGATCGTGAAGGGCTACGGCTCCGAGAAGGGCTACGAGCAGCTCGCCCAGTCGCTCCAGACCTTCGGCGGCTCCGGCTTCCTCCAGGAGTACCCGATCGAGCAGTACATCCGGGACTCCAAGATCGACACCCTGTACGAGGGCACCACCGCGATCCAGGGCCAGGACTTCTTCTTCCGGAAGATCGTCCGCAACCAGGGCGCCGCGCTGAACTCCCTCGCCGAGGACATCAAGAAGTTCCTGGCGCTCGGCACCGGCGGCGAGGAGCTGGCCGGCGCCCGTGAGCACCTGGCCAAGGCCGCCGTGGAGCTGGAGGCGATCGTCGGCCTGATGCTGACCGACCTCGCCGCCACCGAGCAGGACACCAAGAACATCTACAAGGTGGGCCTGAACACCACCCGCCTGCTGATGGCCTCCGGCGACGTGGTCATCGGCTACCTGCTGCTCAAGGGCGCCGCGATCGCCGCCGAGAAGCTGGCCACGGCCTCCGCCAAGGACAAGGCCTTCTACACCGGCAAGATCGCCGCGGCGAAGTTCTTCGCGGCGAACGTCCTGCCGGGCGTCACGCTCGCCCGCAAGGTCGCCGCCGACGTGGACCTGGACCTGATGGAGCTGGACGAGGCCGCGTTCTAGCCCCTCCGGACGCCCCGTCGTTTCCCGCACGGGCCCGCTCCCTTCCCGGGAGCGGGCCCGTGTCCGTCGTTAAGGTGAATCCCATGAGCGCACCCCTCCGCTTCGACCGCGGCCACACCGACGACCTCATGTCCTTCCTGGCGGCGAGCCCGACGCCGTACCACGCCGTGGCGAACACCGCCGCGCGGCTGGAGAAGGCGGGCTTCCGGCAGGTCGCCGAGACCGAGGCCTGGGACGGCTCGGTCGGCGGCACGTACCTGCTGCGCGGCGGCACGATCGTGGCCTGGTACGTCCCCGAGGGCGCCGAGCCGCACACGCCCTTCCACATCGCCGGCGCCCACACCGACTCCCCCAGCCTGCGGGTCAAGCCCCGCCCGGACAGCGGCGCGCACGGCTGGCGCCAGCTCGCCGTGGAGCTGTACGGCGGTCCGCTGATGAACTCCTGGCTCGACCGGGACCTGGGCCTGGCCGGCCGGCTGACCCTGCGCGACGGCTCCACGGCCCTGGTGAACGTGGACCGCCCGCTGCTGCGCGTGCCCCAGCTCGCCATCCACCTGGACCGCAACGTCAGCAACGACGGGCTCAAGCTCGACAAGCAGCGCCATATGCAGCCGGTGTGGGGCCTCGGCGAATCGCTCGACGGCGACCTGATCGCCTTCCTGGAGGAGGAGGCCGGGCTCGCGGCCGGCTCGGTGGCCGGCTGGGACCTGATGCTCCACCCGGTGGAGCCGCCGGCCTACCTGGGCCGGGACCGGGAGCTGCTCGCCGGCCCGCGCATGGACAACCTGCTGTCGGTGCACGCCGGCGTCGCCGCCCTGGCCGCCGTCGCGACCTCCGGCGCCCCGCTCACCCACATCCCCGTGCTCGCCGCCTTCGACCACGAGGAGACCGGATCCCAGTCGGACACCGGCGCGGACGGCCCGCTGCTCGGCACCGTGCTGGAGCGCTCGGTCTTCGCGCGCGGCGGCTCGTACGAGGACCGGGCCCGCGCCTTCGCCGGCACGGTCTGCCTGTCCTCCGACACCGGACACGCCGTCCACCCCAACTACGCGGAGCGGCACGACCCGACGCACCACCCGCGGCTCAACGGCGGTCCGATCCTGAAGGTCAACGTCAACAACCGCTACGCCACGGACGGTTCCGGCGCCGCGCTGTTCACCGCCGCCTGCGAGAAGGCGGGCGTGCCCGTGCAGTCCTTCGTGTCCAACAACTCCATGCCGTGCGGCACCACCATCGGTCCGATCACCGCGGCCCGGCACGGCATCCGCACGGTGGACATCGGCGTGCCGATCCTCTCCATGCACAGCACGCGCGAACTGTGCGGCGCCGACGACCCGTTCCTGCTGGCGAACGCCCTGACGGCCTTCCTCGCGGGCTAGGTGCCGAGCCTGCTCCTGGGCCGGTTCCGGCCTAGGAGCGGGCTGGGCGGGTACCCGGACGGGACCGGAGAGTCCGGAACCGGAAGGGGAGGCGAATTCTCATGGGGCTCGGCGGATGCATCATCCTCATCGCCGCGGGAGCCATCCTGACGTTCGCGACCGACTGGCACATGCGCGGCGTCAACCTGCCGGTCGTCGGGGTCATCCTGATGGCCGTGGGCCTGATCGGCGTCGCCACGTTCAGCGGTATCGCGCGGCGCCGGCGGATCGTGATGCCGCCGACGCCGGTGGTGGAGGAGAAGCCGCACCACCACGTCGACGGCTACACCGAGGGCTACCGCGACGGCTACGGCGTCTGAGGCGCCGCCTCCTGCTCGTCCATCCCCGCCAGGACGAGCGGCAGGCGGTCCGCCCCGCCCTCGGTGAGGCGGACCGGAACACCCCAGTCCTGCTGGTGCACATGGCAGGCGGGATATTCGTTGGCAGGGTCGTCGTCGCAGGACGCGGCCATCGCCGAGACATGCAGGACACCCTCCGTGACGGCCGGGTTCAGCTCCAGCTCACGGGAGAGTTCCGCCTCCGCACCCGCGCCCTTGAGGAGCAGCTCGGGCGGGGTCGAGGAGACCAGCAGCCGGGTCGACGGGCCGTAGCGGGTGTCCAGCTTCTGCCCGGCCGGCGCCTGGAAGATGACGTCCAGCCGGAGGCTGCCGGGGGCCACCTCGGTCGCCGCGCGCTGGGTGCGATGGGCGACCGACTCCACCCGCACCGCCTCCTCGGGCAGCCGCAGCCGGGTCAGCCGGTGCCGGGCCGACTCCACCACGACGATGTCCGCGCCGACGAGCACGGCGTCACTGGGCTCGCGCAGGTCCGTGGCGAGGGTGGTGACCTCGCCGGTGGCCGGGTCGTACCGGCGCAGGGCGTGGTTGTAGGTGTCGGCGACCGCGACCGAGCCGTCGGGCAGCGCGGTGACGCCCAGCGGGTGCTGGAACAGCGCCTGTCCGGCGGCGCCGTCCCGGTGGCCGAAGTCGAACAGGCCGGTGCCGACGGCGGTGTGCACCTGCCCGTCGAGGTCCACCCAGCGCAGGGCGCTGGTCTCGGAGTCCGCGAGCCACAGCCGGTCGGCGGTGGCGGCGAGCCCGGAGGGCTGGGCGAACCAGGCCTCGGCGCCGGGGCCGTCCACCAGGCCCTCGTTGGTGGTGCCGGCCGCCACCGCGACGGTCCCGTCCACCGGGTCGTACGTCCACAGCTGGTGAACGCCGGCCATCGCCATCCACACCTTGCCGCCGAAGACCGCCACGTCCCACGGGGAGGACAGATCGACCTCGCGGGCCGGGCCCGAGGTGGCCGAGCCCTGCCACCACTGCCGCCCGGTGCCGGCCAGGGTGGTCACCGCACCCGTGGCGAGGTCGAGGCGGCGCAGCGCGTGGTTGACGGTGTCGGCGACCGCCACGGAGCCGTCGTCCAGCAGGGCGAGGCCCTGCGGCTCGTTGAAGGCGGCCTGCCCGGCGTCGCCGTCGGTGAACCCGCGCACTCCGCTGCCGATGCGCCGTACGACGGTCTCGGCGTCCTCGGCCAGCTCCACCAGCTGGTGCCGGGTGGTGTCGCTGACCAGCAGGTTCCCGCTCGGCAGGAGGAGTGCCTTGCCCGGGAAGCGCAGGGTGGTCGGCTCCGGCTCCGGCGGCACATAGGGGCCGTCGCCGCGGCGCAGGGTGCCCTTCGCCTCGTGCTCCGCCTCCAGCTCCTCGACCAGCCGCTCGATGGCGTGCGCATGGCCCTCGCCGGCGTGCTGCGCGACCACGTACCCCTCGGGGTCGATCACGACGAGGGTCGGCCACGCCCGCACCGCGTACTGCTTCCAGGTGGCCAGCTCCGGGTCGTCCAGCACCGGGTGCTCGACGCCGTACCGCTCCACCGCGTCCACGACCGCCTGGTGTTCGGCCTCGTGCACGAACTTCGGGGAGTGCACGCCGATGACCACCACCGTGTCCCGGTGCTTCTCCTCCAGCTCGCGCAACTCGTCCAGGACGTGCAGGCAGTTGATGCAGCAGAAGGTCCAGAAGTCCAGGACGACGATGCGTCCGCGCAGGTCGGCCAGGGTGTACTGGGTGTCTCCCGTGTTCAGCCAGCCGCCCTTGCCGATCAGCTCGGGGGCGCGGACACGGGCGCGTCGGGGTGCGGAGTCGGTCATGGCTCCAAGGGTGCCACCCGCCGCCGACACCCCGCTCACCGCCTGTGGAAAACTCCCCCGGCCCTGGTCAGGAAGGGTGTGGCCGGACCACCGCGGGCGGTTCGCCCCCATGCGCCCGTGATGATCGCCGCGCGGCGGGGAACGGTACCCGCATGAGACTCCTCGTACGAGACCGGCTGCTCGGCATCGGTGACGACTACTGGATCGAGGACGAGCACGGCCGGAAGGTCTACCTCGTCGACGGCAAGGCCATGCGGCTGCGGGACACCTTCGAGCTGAAGGACGCCCAGGGCCGCGTGCTGATCGACATCCACCAGAAGATGCTGGCGCTGCGCGACACCATGGTGATCGAGCGGGACGGCGAGGGCCTGGCCACCATCAAGCGCAAACGGCTGTCGCTGCTGCGCAACCACTACCGGGTGGCCCTGGCCGACGGCACCGAACTGGACGTCAGCGGCAAAATCCTCGACCACGAGTTCGCCATCGAGTACGACGGTGAGCTGCTCGCCGTGGTCTCGCGCCGCTTCCTGCGCGTGCGGGACACCTACGGCGTCGACATCGTGCGGGACGACGCGGACCCGGCGCTGCTCATCGCGGTGGCGGTGTGCGTGATCCACCTGGCGCAGAAGGAACGCGAGGAACGGGGCGAGCGGGCGGAACACGGGGAGGACTGAGGCCCGCGGGGACAGCGGTGCCGGCGTCGGAGAGGCTCCCCTCGCGCCCCGGCATCGCCGCGCCCCCGCCCCGGCAAGGTCACCGCGCGGGCCGCTCCAGGCCCAGCACACGGTCCTTCAGCGCCGGGAACTGCTCGCGGGTGGCCGCGACCTTCGCGGTGTCGAGGTCGACGGTGAGCACCTCCTCGTCGTGCCCCGCCTCGGCGAGCACCTCACCCCACGGATCCACCACGATCGAGTGACCCGCCTGCGGAACTCCCGCATGCGTCCCGGCCGTTCCACAGGCGAGAACGAACGCCTGGTTCTCCACCGCCCGCGCCTGAGCCAGCAGCGTCCAGTGCGCGCGCCGCCGCTCGGGCCAGCCCGCCGGGAGCACCAGCAGTTCGGCGCCGGCGTCGACGAGTCCGCGGAAGAGTTCGGGGAAACGGAGGTCGTAGCAGGTGGCCAGGCCGACCGTGGTCTCCGGCAGCCGTACCGTCACCAGGTCCCGCCCGGCGCCCATCAGCACCGCCTCGCCCTTGTCGAAGCCGAAGCGGTGGATCTTGCGGTAGGCGGCGGCCAGTTCCCCGGTGGGGGAGAAGACGAGGGAGGTGTTGTAGAGCGTTCCGCGCGCGTCCAGCTCCGGGACGGACCCGGCGTGCAGCCACACGCCCGCGTCGCTCGCCGCCTTGGCCATCGCCTCGTACGTCGGCCCTTCCAGCGGCTCGGCCTCCCGGCCGAACTCCTCGAAGGCGAAGGCGCCGGTGGTCCACAGCTCGGGCAGCACCACGAGGTCGGCACCGGCCTGCTGCCGCACCAGCGCGGCAACGCGCTGTCTGCGTGAGGCGACCGATTCGCCCTCGTCCACGGCGATCTGGATCAGAGAGGCGCGCACACTACCACCGTCCTGGCATTCGACCCGTCCACACGGGCCTACGATCGTCACACGAAAGCACTGCCGGGGTGCCTGCCAGCAGCGTAACTTGGGGGGCACTCCCTGTTCGAGCTCAGCCGAGAACCTGGGGGACTCTCAAGACGCCCGCCGAAGTGCAGCCGCCGCCCGCTGGCAACGCCTCCACAACCTGCCCGTGTACCGACCGCCGAGGGGTCCCGTTCCGTGAGTCTGCATCCCACCCTCCAGCCCTACGCCGACGCCTGGTCGCACTCGATCGAGGCGATATCCGAGATGGCGCAGTCACTGGTCGAGGGCGAGTGGAACCGGCGGACCCCCTGTCCCGGCTGGTCGGTCCGGGACATCGTGTCGCATGTCATCGGCCTGGACTGCGAGATGCTCGGCGACCCCCGCCCGATCCACGCGCTGCCCCGCGACCTCTTCCACGTCGCCACCGATCACCAGCGCTACATGGAGATGCAGGTCGACGTCCGCCGCCACCACACGGCGCCCGAGATGACGGCGGAGCTGGAGTACACGGTCATCCGCCGCAACCGCCAGCTGCGCAACGAGAACCGCGCCCCCGACGCCCTGGTGCGCGGCCCGCTGGGCACGGAGATCACCGTCGAACAGGCCTACCGCGCCCGCGCCTTCGACGTCTGGGTCCACGAACAGGACCTGCGCACCGCCCTCGGCCGCCCCGGCAACCTCGACTCGCCGGGCGCGCACATCGCCCGGGACGTCCTCCTCGAAGCGCTCCCGAAGGTCGTCGCCAAGGACGCGAACGCGCCGCGCAGCTCGGCGATCGTCTTCGACGTGCACGGCCCCATCGAGTTCCTGCGCACCGTCCGCGTCGACATCCAGGGCCGCGGCACCCTGGAGACGGCCCCCGCCCTGGGCCCGGTGGCCGCGCTCGCCCTCGACTGGGAGACCTATGTCCGCCTGGCCTGCGGCCGGGTGACCCCGGAGGCTGCCGCCGACCGCATCAAGACGGAGGGCGACCAGGACCTGGCCTCGGCGATCCTGCGCAACTTCGCGGTGACGCCGTAGGCGCGCATCGGCGCTAGCCGCGGGCCATCCCGCTGCTGAGGGCGGAACAGGATCTGGGGGCGACAGCCCCCAGCTCGTCCCCCACCGGCCCCGGGCGGCTACGCAGGCACATGCACCGTCTCCACCCGGCTGGCGACCAACCGCTCCCGCTCCCGGCGAGCCGCCCGCCCCCGCAACCGCAGGATCTGCGAGACCCCCAGCGCCTGGAGCACGAACACGGCGCTGAACGCCACGGTGTAGTCGTCCCCGGTCGCGTCCAGCAGTACCCCGACCGCGAACAACGTCGTCATCGAGGCGACGAAACCGCCCATGTTGGTGATCCCGGACGCGGTGCCCTGCCGCTCGGGCGGATTGGCCGGCCGGGCGAAGTCGAAGCCGAGCATCGAGGCCGGTCCGCACGCCCCGAGCACCACGCACAACACCACCAGCAGCCACATCGGCGCGTGCACCGCGGGATAGGCCAGCGTCGCCGCCCACAGCAGCGCGGTCACCCCCACGGTGCCCAGCGCCAGCGGCAACCGCGCCGCATGGTGCCGGGCGACGATCTGGCCGTAGACGAGCCCGATCACCATGTTGGAGAGCACGACCAGGGTGAGCAGCTCACCCGCGGTGGCCCGGCTGAGCCCCTGCGCCTGGACCAGGAACGGCAGCCCCCACAGCAGCAGGAACACCATCGCCGGGAACTGGGTGGTGAAGTGCACCCACAGTCCGAGCCGGGTCCCCGGTTCCCGCCATGCCGCGGCGATCTGCCGCCGCACATAGGCCGAGCCCTGGTGCGGCGACGGTTCGGGCGCGTACCCCTCGGGGTGGTCCTTGAGGAACAGCAGCGTCAGGACCAGGACGACGGCCCCGGCGAGCGCGCTGCCCGCGAACGCCGGCGTCCATCCGAGGCCGTGCAGCAGCCGGGCGAGGACGAGGGTGGAGACCAGGTTGCCCGCCATGCCGGCCAGCCCGGCGAACTGGGCGACCAGCGGCCCGCGGCGGGCCGGGAACCAGCGGGTGCCGAGCCGCAGCACGCTGATGAAGGTCATCGCGTCTCCGCAGCCCAGCAGCGCCCGGGAGGCGAGCGCGGTGCCGTACGTCGGCGAGAACGCGAAGCCCAGCTGCCCGGCCGTGAAGAGCACCGCCCCCAGGCTGAGCACCTTCTTGGTGCCCAGCCGGTCCACCAGCAGGCCGACGGGTATCTGCATGCCGGCGTAGACCAGCAGCTGGAGGATCGAGAACGTGGACAGCGCGGACGCGTTGACATGGAAGCGGTCCGCCGCGTCCAGCCCCGCCACGCCCAGCGACGTACGGAAGATGACGGCGACGAAGTAGACGGCGACGCCTATGGACCACACGGCGAGCGCACGACGGCCGCCCGGCGGATCACCCGGAAGGGTGGCGTTCCTGGCCGGAGTGCTCATCGGACCTCACCCCGCGCGAGGTGCGAGAACCAGCTCACATGCCGGTGCACGACTCCGACGGCCGCCTCCGCGTCCCCGGCGCGCAGCGCCTGGAGGATCTCCTCGTGCTCGGCGAGCGTCTTGGCGACCCGGTCGGGGTGCGAGTGCATGACGGCGACGCCCATCCGCAGCTGCCGGTCGCGCAGCTGGTCGTAGAGGCGGGACAGGATCTCGTTGCCCCCGCTGCGGACGATCTCGGCGTGGAAGCAGCGGTCGGTCACCGCGGCGGCGGCCAGATCACCGGCGGCGGCCTGCGCCTTCTGCTGCTCCAGCAGCTCGGCCAGCCGCTCAAGCAGGCGCTGCGGTGCGGGTACGGCCTTGCGGGCGGCGTGCTCCTCCACGAGCAGCCGGGTCTCCACCACGTCGGCGATCTCCTGCGCGGAGACGGGCAGGACCAGGGCGCCCTTCTTCGGGTAGAGCCGGATCAGCCCCTCCGCCTCCAGCCGGAGCAGCGCCTCCCGGACGGGCGTACGGGAGACCCCGACGGCCTCGGCCAGCTCCCCCTCGGTGAGGAGCGTCCCGCCCTCGTAGCGACGGTCGAGCACTCCGTGCTTGACATGGGCGTAGACGCGGTCGGCGGCGGGCGGCTGCTTGAGGGGCTGAGGGGTCTTGGGGGCGGTCTGCTGAACGGCCGTGTTCATGTCCACATCATAGATACAACACGTACGCAAGCGCTGCCGCCGTCCATCATGCGGACGTGGCCCAAACCGGCCCGCAGCGACCGCACAACCTTCTGTGCTACTTACGTGTCACACATATGCGGCCCCGCTCCTTTCACCTCAACTGGGCCGCATTCCAGGGGTTTTCCAGACAATCGGGGTACTTTACTTTGATTACCGGCATCAAGGGCACCCGCCTTCGCAGAGCAACCGCCGCCGCCGTGACGACCGGCGCCCTGCTCGCTACCGGTGCCCTCACCGCTGCACCCGCCCAGGCCGTCACGACTCCCTCGATCGTGGCCAAGGGCGGCTATGTGATGAACAACGCCACCGGCAGGACGCTGTACACCAAGGCTGCGGACACCAAGCGCTCCACCGGCTCCACGACCAAGATCATGACTGCCAAGGTCGTGCTCGCGCAGCCGAACCTCAACCTGAACGCCAAGGTGACGATCCAGAAGGCGTACAGCGACTACGTCGTCAAGAACCAGGCCTCCCAGGCCCACCTGATCGTCGGCGACCGGGTCACCGTCCGCCAGCTGCTCTACGGCCTGAT
Organism: Streptomyces sp. NPDC127190; assembly: GCF_042672505.1. NCBI lineage: Bacteria > Bacillati > Actinomycetota > Actinomycetes > Kitasatosporales > Streptomycetaceae > Streptomyces > Streptomyces sp. NPDC127190. Next base: position 286,448 of record NZ_JBHXVE010000004.1, on the reverse strand, counting down.
GCTGCCGTCCGGCTGCGACGCCGCCTACGCCCTCGCCGACACGTTCGGCTCCGGCAAGACCCGGGCCGCGCGCGTCTCCAACTTCATCGGCAAGATGAACTCGGCCGCCAAGAGCCTGAAGCTGAAGAACACCCACTTCGACTCCTTCGACGGCATCGGCAACGGCAACAACTACTCCACCCCGCGCGACCTGACGACCATCGCCAGCAGCGCGATGAAGAACGCCACGTTCCGCACGATCGTCAAGACCAAGTCCTACACGGCCCACACGGTCACCAGGACGGGCAGCACCCGCACCATGACCCCGTGGACCAACACCAACACGCTGCTGTCCAGCTACAGCGGCACCATCGGTGTGAAGACCGGCTCCGGCCCCGAGGCCGGCGCCTGCCTGGTCTTCGCCGCCACCCGCCACGGCAAGACCGTCATCGGAACCGTCCTGGCCTCCTCCTCGTACGCGCAGCGCGCGAAGGACGCCACGAAGCTCCTCGACTACGGCTTCGCCCGGCTCCGCTGACCCCTCCTCACCTCTGAGGCCCTGACGGGCCCGCAGCCCCCGGCTGCGGGCCCGTTCTGCTGCCCGGCCCTCCCGGAGCCACCGGATTGCCAAGACGGATGGAATGAATGGTGCTAGCTTCATTAGCACCATGTTGCTGCGCCTGGACAAGACCGACACCCGCCCCCTGCACGAGCAGGTCGCGGCCGCGATCCGGCGGGCCGTCGCCGAGGGCGAGTGCCGCCCGGGTGACCGCCTGCCCTCGGCCCGCGACCTCTCGACGGCCCTGGACATCAACGTCAACACCGTCCTGCGCGGACTGCGCCAACTCCGGGACGAGGGCCTGCTGGAGTTCCGCCGCGGCCGGGGCATCACCGTCGCCGAGGACGCGTCCCGGCACTCCGGTCTCCAGATCAAGGTGCGGGAACTGGTCACGGAGGCCTCCCGGCTGGGCTACAGCCGGACCGATCTCATCGACATGATCCGGGGGTTGTCATGACGGACGAGCCAGTGCCCGACGACACCGCGACAGAGCACGACCGCGGACGCAAGCAGGGACAGGACGGGGGACAAGACGGGGAACAAGACTGGGGACAGGACGGGGGGCGGGAGCAAGGCCGGGACCGGACTCTCGTCCGGGAACAGGAACAGAGGCGGGGCAGAGGGTGGGGGCCGGGCAGTGGGGCCCGGCGTGGGACGTGCGCCGGCGGGATCGCCGCCGTGGCCGCGCTGATCGCCGGGCTGCCGTGGGCCGTGCGGGACCGGCTCCCCGACCGGCTGGCCACCCACTGGAGCGGCGGTGCCGCCCCCGACGGCTCGATGCCGCTGCGCACCGCCTCCCTCTTCCCGGCCGCGCTGTGGCTGCTCCTCGCCATCGCGATCAGCGTGCGGTGGCGCCGCTCCTGGCCCTCGCCCCGCCCCTGGGTGGCGATCGCGCTGGCCCCCACCGCGGTGTTCCTCACCGGCGCCGAGCTCTGCGTGGTCCGCGCGAACCTGGACCGCGCCGACTGGCACGAGGCACGCGAGCCCGTCCTGGGCAACGTGGCGATGCTGGTCCTGGCCGCCCTCGCGGGGGTGGCGGCCTGGCGGCTGACCGTCCGCCACGCCGCCGCCACGGCCCCGGCGACGGGTCCCCGGCTGGACCTCCCCGAGGACGAGCGGGTGGTGTGGTTCTCCCGCGCGGCCAACCCCTGGCTCCAGCTGATGGCGGCACTGGCCGGTCTGGTCGCCGTCGCCGCGCTGGTGGCACTCGCTCTCGGTCTGGCCTCTGCCTCCCTTCTGTGGCCCGTGTTCGTGGCCGGCACCGTCATCTCGCTCACCGGCGCCGCCTGCTCCTCCGTCCAGGCCAAGGTGTCGGACGCCGGCCTGGAGGTGACGTTCGGCCCGCTCGGCTGGCCCGCCCGCCACTGGTCCGCGGCCGCCATCGAGTCCGCCCGTGCCGAGCAGCGCCGGCCGGCCCAGGTCGGCGGCTGGGGATACCGCTTCAGCGGCCTCGGCACGACCGTCATGCTCCGCGCCGGTGACTGTCTGGTGATACGGCCCCGGGGCCGCCGTACCGACTTCGCGGTGAGCGTGGACGACGCGGAGCGGGGCGCGGCCCTGCTGAACACCCTGCGGACACGGCAGTCGGCCTGAACGGCCGGGGACGAGGGCCGGGGGCCCGCCGGCCGGGGTCGAAGGCCGGGTCGCCGGCCAGGGTCGGGCTCCTCTCTCAGCGCAGCTGGTCGTATGTCTTGAAGGTGTAGGACGCGTCGTACGACAGCAGGTTGCCGCTGTCCGCCGGGAGCCCCAGCCTGCGGTTGAGGGGCCCGGCCAGTGGGCCGCAGTGCTCGGCCGCCGGGGCGGTGAAGGTGTCGTCGTAGGCGGAGAACTCGATCACCGGCGGGTCCTGGGATATCCACTTCGACGGGCCCGAGCGCTTCAGCCGGAAGTCGACCGGCGCGCTCGCCCCGACCGTGCAGCCCTGCGGCAGCATCGGGCTCAGCAGCCGGAACCGCAGGCTGAACGTCCCGGTGTAGGCGTCGAACCGACCGCCGTACTCCGGCTGTATCGCCAGCCCCAGCACCGGCGAGCGGTCACCGGCCGGGGTCCCGGTCAACCCGCCCGGCACAGCGGTCGGGGGGGTGTGCATGGTGCCCCACACCTGCCCGTTGCCGCCGTCGGGCATGGGGCCCTCGGCATGCGTCATGGTGATCGGCGCGAGGTCCACCGCGACCTTGCCCAGGGTCAACCGCGGCGCGGCCGTGTGCACTTCGCATCTCCAGCGGGCCGGGTCGACGCCCGCGGGCAGGGGCGGGCAGTCACGGAAGTCGGCGGCCGAGGCGGCGGAGCCGACGGAAGCAGTGGAGCCGACGGAAGCGGTGGAAGGAGTGGAAGGAGTGGAGGTGGCCGGGGTCGCCTGGGCAGCTCCCGCCGTGCACACCGCCGCCGTACCGGCGAGGGCCACCGCGCCTGCGGCACCGGCGAGACGACGCACGAACGAGGACCAACGGACCGGAGCAACACGCGATTTCGACATGACACCAGCGTGCCGCCCGCGGCCCGCCCAGCACTATCCGTGACAGCCCTGGCCCGACCCCGAGCCGCCCCTGACCCAGCGTCAGGGTCAGGTCGTGATCCAGCGGCCGACAGCGACCCGACAGCGATCCCGCACCGATCCGGCTCCGATCCGGCACCGATCCCGCACCGCTCCGACTCAGGACCGGAACCCGGGCAGCCGGCGCAGTTCGGTGATCTTCAGTACCCGGGCCAGCAGCAGGAAGACCGCGCCCAGCGCGAGGGTGCCCGCGGCCGTGGCCAGCGCGGTGCCCGCCGTACCGCCGCCCAGGACCCCCGTACCCGCCCGGGCCGCCGCCCATCCCGCGACCGCTCCCGCGCCGCCCGCGCACAGCAGCTTGGCGTACGTCGTGCGCAGCGTGCCGTCGTCCAGCCGGCCACCGACGCGGCGGGCCAGCAGCCGGGCGGTGAGGGTGAGTCCGGCGAGGTAGGAGACGGTGTACGCGCCCGCCATCCCCGTCACCGCCCACTGCGCGGGCAGCAGCAGATGGCAGGCGGTGGCGAGGGCGATGTTCACGGCGCCGATCCACACGGCCATGAAGAAGGGCGTACGGGTGTCCTCGAAGGCGTAGAAGCCGCGCAGCAGCAGGTACTGGGCCGAGAACGGGATCAGCCCCGGCCCGAACGCCTGGAGCATGTGCCCGAGCGGCCGGGCGGAGGCCGGGTCGGCGGTGCCGTGCGCGAAGAGGAGCGTCGCGATCTGCGGCCCGAGGGCGACGAACAGGAAGGCGGCGGGCACGATGACCACCCCGCTGATGCGCAGCGCCCGCGACAGATCGGCCCGCAGATCGCCGACCCGAGCCTCCGCCGCGGCTTTGCTCATCCGCGGCAGCAGGGCGGTGACCAGGGAGACGGTCACGATCGACTGCGGGAGCAGCCAGATCGTCTGCGCATAGCTGTAGGCGGTGTAGCCCACACCCGCATTCGGCAGCGCGCGGTCGGCGGCGTTGGCGTAGTTGGTGACGACCGTCAGCGCGACCTGGTTGGCGAGCACGAACAGCAGCGTCCACTTGGCCGCGTGGATCCCGGAGCCGAGCCCGGTGCCGCGCCAGTCGAACCGGGGCCGGAACCGGAATCCGGCGGCACGCGCGAAGGGCAGCAGCGCCAGCGCCTGTAGGGCGATACCGGCGGTGGTGCCGACGCCGAGCCACCGCACCTGGGCATCGGTGACGTCCGCGACGGTGTGCGGCACGGTCATCATGCCGAGGTAGACGCCGAACATGGCGATGAGCACCACGTTGTTCAGCACCGGTGTCCACATCATCGCGCCGAACTTCTCGCGTGCGTTGAGCACTTGGCCGTAGATGGAGAACAGGCCGTAGAAGAAGATCTGCGGCAGCAGGAACCGGGCGAAGACGACGGTCAGCTGATATGCCTGGTGGCTGTCGGGTGTGTCGCGGATGTACAGGTCCACGATCTCCGGCGCCGCCCACACGGCCAGGGCCGTACCGACGGCCAGCACGGTCACGACGAGGGTGACGAGCCGCTGCTCGTACGCCCGCCCGCCGTCGGGGTGGGTGTTCCGGGCCCGTACGAGCTGCGGCACGAGCACCGCGTTCAGGGCACCGCCGACGATCAGGGTGTAGAGGCTGGTGGGCACGGTGTTCGCCGTGTTGTACGTGGTGGCGAGGAGACCGGTGCCGAGCGCGGCGGCCTGGAGCACACTGCGGATCAGACCGGTCCCGCGGGACACCACGGTCCCCATGGCCATCAGCGCGGACGACCGGGCGAGCCCGCCCCCGTCCGCCGCGGTCCGCCGCCTCGCATGCCGAGCCGATTCCTTGGTCCCCGTCAACATGCCGTCAATCTACGGCAGTTCCGTGTCCCCTCCGGGCGCGGTGATCGACGTCTCCCGGCCTGCGCGGCGAAAACCCGTTTGTACGGCAGCGGCCCGCCGTCTAGCTTCGGGGCATCGGCATGTAGCTCAGCAGCAGAGCACCGGGCTCTTCACCCGGAGGGCGCGGGGGCGGAACCCGCCATGCCGGCTATGAAGGACGACGCTGAGCAGCAGCACCTCGCGCAGGCGAACCCCGGATACGCGGCCGGTCAGCTGGCCGCCGCGTTCCGTACGGCCGCCACCCACCCGGACCCCGAGACCCGCCGCCGTGGCGAGGAACGCGGCCGCAGGTGGCGTGCGGTCCTGGACGGGATGGCGAGCGGCCGGCTGACGATCGGCTCCCGCACCCCCGTCGCCGGACTGCCCGCCTGGGTCACGCCCGAGGTGGTGCGTGGCGGCTTCGCCACCGGCCGGCCGAGCGCGGGCGGCCCGCTGCTCGACCACGAGATCGCCGCCGCGCGCCGGGCCGGCGTCCGGGAGGAGCGGCAGGCGCTGTTCGCCTCCTTCCTGACCGAGGAGGGACTCGCGCGGCTCTACGGCCTTCTCGACAGCGGTCGTTACGAGGTGACCGTGCCGGAGGAGGCCGCCCTGCTCACCGTGGCCTGGCTGGTCCGGGCCGGGGAGACGGACGCGGCACTGGACCTGGTCGAGGAGCTGGCCCCCTTCGCGGACCGGCTGCGGTTCTGTCCGCGGCCGGCCGACCGGCCCGCGCCCCGGCCCGACGCCGTGCACCGCTCCACCGTCGCCGACGCCCGTGCGGCGCTCGCCCGCCGGCAGCCCAGCACGGCCGTCGAGACCCAGCGCGAGGCCCTGGCCGTCTGGCAGCCCTTCGGCGACGAACTGCTGCGGCACTGGCTGGAGGTGACGGACGAGCAGGGGTACGTCCGCCTCCCGCGCCCCACCGACGGCGACTGGCACGCCCGCTCGGCCGGGCTGCTGCGGCGCTACCGCGAACTGGGCCGGCGCCACACCCACTGCACCAAGCACCGCAAGCCCAAGGAGAACCTGGGCATCCTGTGCGGGGCGCTGGCGGAGGTCGTCACCGGGAAGGATCTGGCACCGCGGCGGCTCGGGCTGGTGCGGCACGCCGTCGCGTCCATGGTCCGGCGGCGCGGCCTGCCCGGTTCCGCGGAGCACACCGCGCTGCGCCGGGCGCAGGCCGCCCAGGCCGCACTGCCCTCGCACCATGCGCTGGCCCGTGTGGTGCTGGGGCGGCTGTCCGGCCTGCCCGGGGACGACGGGGTGAGCGATGTCGCGGCGGCCGTCGCACCGGTGAGCGCCGAGGAGGCCGCCGCCACGGCCGTGCCGGACGCGACCGGGGCAGGCGGCAGCGCAGGTGTGCCCGGTGGCGCAGGTGTGCCCGGCGGCGCCCGTGTGCCGGTGGGCGCGGTGATTCCACCGGCCGTGCGCCGGCCGGTCGAGGCGGCGCTCAGCGCACCCGTCGGGACGCTCGTGGACCGCGGTGTCGTGCCCTCGGCGGAGGTCCTCGCCGAGCTGGTCCCCCAGCTGGTCGCCGCCACCACCGCCGCGGCCCACCGTGAACCGGCCCTGCGCTCGCTGGCCGCCGCGAACTACCGGGCGTTCCGCAACCGCCGCTCCCTGCTGCTGTTCAACCTGGAGCGGCAGGTACGGGTGGAGGAGCTGCCCTGGGTCCGGGCCGTCGCCGCCCACCGGACGGACGCCGGGGCGGACGAGGTGGCGGCCGCCGCGCTGCGCGAGCTGGGCGGGCTCGCGGTGCGGGCCTTCCCCGGCACGATCCTGCCCAACCCGCTGATCCGCGAGCTGTCCGTGCTGGCCCGCCAGGCCGAGCTGGGGGCGCCCTTCACCGAGGAACTCGCGGCGGACATCTTCATGGGCACCTTCAGCCCGAAGTTCCTGACGGCCGCGCGGGTCGCGGCCGAACTCCTCCACGGCTCCCTCTACGAGCGGTACTACGCCATCGACTACCGGGCGCTGCGCAACCTCGCGATCGTGGAGGCGGGGAACACGGCACTGCGGTCCCCTGGGCCATACCCGTCCGGCGGGGCGCATACGTCGCCCGGCTTCGCCGCGCTGTGCCGGGAGCGGGCGGAACGGTTCGCTCCGGGCGCGGGGACGTCCACCTCCTGGGTCGCCCGGAACGGGACGGTCATCGAGCAGGCGCAGATCCTCACCACCCACAACCTGGCCACGCTCGTGCACCGGGCGGGCATCGACCCCGGCATCGGCTGGGACGAGCTGGCGCTGCGCTGCTTCGGCACCGTATGCCGGCTCACCGGACAGGTGCAGCACCACCCGCGCCCACTCGGCACCATCAAGGACGTCGCCTACGCCTGGCGGCAGATGGTGTTCTTCCTGTCGCTGTGCACAGCGGACGCCCAGCGGCACGCTGTCGGCCGCCTGGCCGAGGAGACCGCCCGTCAGCCCTGGCATGTCGCGGGACGTCTCGGTCCGGCCCTCACCGGCCTGAGCCAGGCCCTGGCCGGCACCCCGGCCGACGCGGGCACGGGCCGCCGCCTGCTGGGCTGGAGCACCGGTGGCCACTGGTTCCGTGCGCAGCCCGCGTCCCGGAGCTGAGCGCGGGGTGTGAGCGAGGGGGCGGTCGCGAGCCCGTGTCGCGCTCGCCCCCTCCGGGTGGTGCGGTGTTACCGCCTCACGCCCAGGTGATCAGCCGCTTCGGCTGCTCCAGGATCGCCGCCACGTCGGCGAGGACCTTGGAGCCCAGTTCACCGTCGACCAGGCGGTGGTCGAAGGAGAGGGCCAGGGTGGTGACCTGGCGCGGCTTGACCTTGCCCTTGTGGACCCACGGCTGGAGCTTGATCGCGCCGACCGCGAGGATCGCCGACTCGCCTGGGTTCAGGATCGGCGTGCCGGTGTCGACGCCGAAGACGCCGACGTTGGTGATGGTCACCGTGCCGCCCTGCATGGCCGCCGGGGAGGTCTTGCCCTCGCGGGCCGTCGTCACCAGCTCGCCCAGCGCGGCGGCCAGCTGCGGCAGGGTCTTGTCGTGCGCGTCCTTGATGTTCGGCACGATCAGGCCGCGCGGGGTGGCCGCGGCGATGCCCAGGTTGACGTAGTGCTTCTGCACGATCTCCTGGTTCGCCTCGTCCCAGGACGCGTTGACGTCGGGGTTGCGCTTGATGGCGACCAGCAGGGCCTTGGCGATGACGAGGAGGGGGCTGACGCGCAGGCCCTGGAACTCCTTGTCCTGCTTCAGCTCCTCGACCAGGTTCATCGTGCGGGTCACGTCCACCGTCACGAACTCCGTGACGTGCGGGGCGGTGAAGGCCGAGCCGATCATGGCCTGCGCCGTCGCCTTGCGGACGCCCTTGACCGGGATGCGGGTCTCGCGTGCCGTGTCGTACGACGTGACCGCCGGCGCGGGAGCGGCGGGGGCGGGGGTGACCGGGGCCGCCGGGGCGGCCGGCTCCGCGGTCCTCGGAGTGGCCGCCGCGTGGACGTCCTCGCGCGTGATGACGCCGTCCGGGCCGGACGGGACCACGGTGGCCAGGTCGACACCGAGGTCCTTGGCCAGCTTGCGCACCGGCGGCTTGGCCAGCGGGCGGTCCTGCGGCACGGCACTGTGGCCGTTCAGCTCCTTCTGGAGCGCCTGCGCGGCTGCCGGGACGGTGACCTCGGGGCCCTTGCGGGGGCGGCGCTTGGTGGCGGAGGCGGCCACGCCGTAGCCGACCAGGACCGGCTTGCGGCCCTCGGGCTTGGGCTCTTCCGCCGGTGCCGCGGGCTCTGCGGCGGGCTGGGCGGCCGGTGCCTGCGCCGGTGCGGCGCCCGCGACCTCCACGGCGATGATCGAGGTGCCCACGTCCACCGTGGTGCCCTCGGGGAAGTGGAGTGCGCGGACCACGCCGTCGTAGGGGATGGGGAGTTCGACGGCCGCCTTGGCGGTCTCGACCTCGCACACCACCTGGCCGTCGGTGACCGTGTCGCCGGGCTGGACGTACCACTTGAGGATCTCGGCCTCGGTGAGGCCCTCGCCCACGTCCGGCATCTTGAACTCGCGTACGGACGCTTCCGTCATCGTCGTCACGACCCTCTCCCTCAGTACGCCAGCGAGCGGTCGACGGCGTCGAGCACGCGGTCCAGGTCCGGCAGGTAGTCCTCCTCCAGACGCGCCGGCGGGTACGGGGCGTGGTAGCCGCCGACCCGGAGCACCGGGGCCTCCAGGTGGTAGAAGCAGCGCTCGGTGATCCGCGCGGCGATCTCCGCGCCGGAGCCGAAGAAGACCGGCGCCTCGTGGACGACGACCAGACGGCGGGTCTTCTGCACCGAGGTCTGGAGGGTGTCGAAGTCGAGCGGCGAGACCGAGCGGAGGTCCACGACCTCCAGGTTCTTGCCCTCCTCGGCGGCCGCGGCGGCGGCCTCCTGGCAGAGCTTCACCATCGGTCCGTAGGCCGCCAGGGTCAGGTCGGTGCCCTCGCGGACGACCTGCGCCTTGTGCAGCGGGGCCGGGATGGCCTCGGTGTCGACCTCGCCCTTGTCCCAGTAGCGGCGCTTGGGCTCGAAGTAGATCACCGGGTCGTCGCTCTGGATGGCCTGCTGCATCATCCAGTAGGCGTCCGAGGCGTTGGACGGAGAGACGATCTTCAGGCCGGCGACGTGCGCGAACAGGGCCTCGGGGGACTCCGAGTGGTGCTCGACCGCGCCGATGCCGCCGCCGTAGGGGATGCGGACCACGACCGGCATCTTGACCTTGCCCAGCGAGCGCGCGTGCATCTTGGCGAGCTGGGTGACGATCTGGTCGTACGCCGGGAAGACGAAGCCGTCGAACTGGATCTCCACCACCGGGCGGTAGCCCCGCAGGGCCAGGCCGATCGCGGTGCCGACGATGCCGGACTCGGCGAGCGGGGTGTCGATGACCCGGCTCTCGCCGAAGTCCTTCTGGAGGCCGTCGGTCACCCGGAAGACACCGCCGAGCTTGCCGACGTCCTCGCCCATGACGAGGACCTTGGGGTCCGTCTCCAGGGCGCGGCGCAGCGACTCGTTGATGGCCTTGGCCATCGCCATCTTCTCGGCCATCTCAGTGACCCCCTTCTGCGTCCGCGAACGACGCCTGGTAGGCGGCGAACTGGGCTCGCTCCTCGTCGACGAGCGCGTGCCCGTCCGCGTACACGTTCTCGAAGATGGCGAAGTGGTCCGGGTCGGGCATGGCGCGGACCGCTTCGCGCACTCGCCTGCCCAACGCTTCGGACTCGGCCTCGAGTTCCGCGAAGAATCCCTCGTCCGCGTGGTTTGCGGCCTCCAGGTAGCGGCGAAGGCGCAGGATCGGGTCCTTGGCCTCCCAGGACAGACGCTCCTCGTCGCCGCGGTAGCGGCTGGGGTCGTCGGAGGTGGTGTGGGCGCCCATGCGGTAGGTGTACGCCTCGACCAGGGTGGGGCCCTCGCCGCTGCGGGCGCGCTCCAGCGCCCACTTGGTGACCGCGAGGCAGGCCAGGACGTCGTTGCCGTCGACGCGGACGCCGGGGAAGCCGTAGCCCTGGGCGCGCTGGTAGAGCGGGACGCGGGTCTGCTTCTCGGTGGGCTCGGAGATCGCCCACTGGTTGTTCTGGCAGAAGAACACGACGGGCGCGTTGTAGACCGCGGAGAAGGTGAACGATTCGGCCACGTCGCCCTGGCTGGAGGCGCCGTCGCCGAAGTAGGCGATGACGGCCGAGTCCGCGCCGTCCTTGGCGACGCCCATGGCGTAGCCGGTGGCGTGCAGCGTCTGCGAGCCGATGACGATCGTGTACAGGTGGAAGTTGTTCCCGTTCGGGTCCCAGCCGCCGTTGTTCACGCCGCGGAACATGCCGAGCAGGTTGGTCGGGTCGACCCCGCGGCACCAGGCGACGCCGTGCTCGCGGTAGGTCGGGAAGACGTAGTCGTCGTCGCGCAGCGCGCGGCCGGAGCCGATCTGGGCGGCCTCCTGGCCGAGCAGGGACGCCCACAGGCCCAGTTCGCCCTGGCGCTGAAGGGCCGTGGCCTCGGCGTCGAAGCGGCGGGTGAGCACCATGTCGCGGTACAGGCCGCGCAGGTCTTCGGGGGTGATACCGGCGACGTAGGAGTCGTACTCGGCGTTCTTGACCCGCTTGCCCTCGGGGGTCAGGAGCTGTACCAGCTCCGGCCCGGTGCTCCGGGCGGTGGTGCGGTTGGTACGGGTGGTGCGCTTGGTGCCGGTGGCCCCGGACGTCTTCCCGGCGGTACCGGTCTTGTCGCCGGTGGTGCCGGCCTTGCCTGCGGCGGTGCGTCGCGGCTTGCGCGCGGCACTGCTCTCCACGGTCACGTGTGCTCCTCCGTCGTTCCGGCCCCCGGGGTTGCCGGTAGGCCAGTGCGGCTCACCTGTTCGACCACGGGGCACGGGGTGGGTGCCACTCGGCCGGGAACAGGCGTGACAGGTGCCCCGGCGAGCGCCCTGCAACCATTACGTTACCCAGTGCTTCACAATTCTGTGAAACCCCACCTGACCTGCGATTTTGCTTGGATTTCCAAGTAAATCGGGGTGGTGTGCAAGCGTGCTGGTCACAGCCTTGTCGCGGCCGGAACATGCGCACGTTATCCCGCTCACCCAGCTCACGGGAAGAGTTTGCGTGCGAGACCGGTTCGCCGTGCCAAGACCGAAAAATCATGGCAATCCTCCCCAGCGGGGTGTCCCGCCGAGAAGACGATCAAGAATTCCTGCGCGGCCCGATGTAGTCCGAATGCAGGCGGAAAAGAGCGGAAGCAACGGAAACATTTGATAAAGCCCGCCGCATGACCGAAAGCGATCGCCAGCGACTGTCTGTGATAACCCGCAGCTCACAGGCCTCTTTTCGTGCCCTAGCATCTGCCGCGTGCCGCGCTCTTGTGTACCACCCGCCGTGCCCCACGCGCCCCCTCTCGGCCCCTTGCTGCACCTCTACGCCGCTGGTACGGCCCTCACCTGTGAACCGGTCGAACAGGGCCTGCTGAACCGCGGCTACCGGCTCTGCACCACCCGCGGCCGCTACTTCCTCAAGCACCACTTCGACCCGGACACCGCCGATCCGGCCGCCATCGAACGCCGGCACCGCGCCACCCAGCGCCTCGCCGACCTCGGCGTCCCGGTCGCCCTGCCGCTCACCCACCGCGAGGGCCGCACCGTCGCCGTCATCGGCGGCCACGCCTACGCCCTGCACCCGTGGATCGACGGCAGACACCGCCACGGCGGCCAGCTCACCCGTGGGGAGAGCGCACGCCTCGGCGCACTCCTGGGCGCCGTGCACGCCTGCCTGGAGCGCGTGATGCCGCCGAAGGGGCGCACCCGCCCGGCCACCAGCCCCCACCCGGTGGAGAGCGCCGACCCGGCCGAAACCCTCACCGTCATCGACGGCCTGCTCGCGCACGTCGACCGCCACCGCCCCGCGGACGCCTTCGACGAACTGGCCCGGCACCGGCTCCAGGAGCGCCGCGCCCTGCTGGAGCAGCACGCCGACCGGCGCCCGCCGCGCGGCGCCTCGGTGGGCTGGGTGCACGGCGACTTCCACCCGTTCAACCTGCTCTACACCGACGACGACGCACCCGCGGCGATCGTCGACTGGGACCGGCTCGGCGTGCAGCCACGCGCGGAGGAGGCCGTACGCGCCGCCGCGATCTTCTTCGTACGGCCGGCGGGCACGCTGGACCTGCCGAAAGTGCGCGCCTACGCGCGCGCGTACCGGCGCGCGGCCGGTGCGGCGCCCTCGGAGCTGGCGGCGGCCGTGCACCGGGTGTGGTGGGAGCGGCTGAACGACTTCTGGATGCTGCGCTGGCACTACGAACGCGGCGACACGCGCGCGGACTGCCAGTTCCCGGCCGCGTCGGCGCTCGTGGTGTGGTGGACACGCGCGTACGACGCGGTGTGCGACGCGTTCACCGGCTGACGGCGACCGCCCTCAGGACGACGTCCCGCGGGGCGACGGGGTGCCCGGCGGGACGGTCGCCGTGGGTGACCTTCAAGGACCGGTGTCGCCCGTGGTGCCGTCCGTGGCCCCGGTGTCCGTACCGCCGCCGACCGTGGTGCCGGTGTCCGTGCCGCCGTCCACGGTGCCCGTGCCGGTGCCGCCGTCCACGGTGCCGGTGCCGGTGCCGCCGTCCGTCGGGCTGGTGGGCGGCGACTGCGAGGTCGCCGGGTCCGTGGGCGCGGTGGACGGGTCGGTGGTGTCCGGCTGCGACGGGGTGTCCGACGGCGTGGGCGTCGGCGACGTCCAGTGGGAGCCGGAGCCGGTGTCCGAGCCACTGCCCGTGCCGGTGTCAGAGGTCTGGCCGGTGCCGTTGTCGGACGGGGTCGGCGAGTCGGTCTTGTGGTCCGTGGACTTGGAGTGGGTCGTCGTCGGCTTGGTGTCCGTGCCGGGGCTGTGGGTGGTGCCCGTGTTCTTGAGCGCCAGCGCCACACCCGCCGCGATGGCGATCACCGCGAGGACGGCGAGCACCCAGAGCTTGCCGCGGCCGCTGCCCCTGTTGCCGTGTCCCTCGAAGCCGCCGTCGTCACCGCCGCCGTAGCCCTGCGGCAGGATCGACTGCGGGATCTGCGCGGTGCCGGCGCCGTCCATGGGGTGCGGCATCGCGGTCGTCCCCGCGAAGCCGCCCGCCGGCGTGTGCCGGCCGTCGTGCGCCTCCACCGGGCCGGTGTTCCAGGTGCCGGTGTAGCCGCCCTGGTCGTACAGCATCTGCACGCCGTACTGGACCAGGCCGCGCATCTCCTCGGCCGTCTGGAACCGGTCGTCCGGCTCCTTGGCGAGCGAGCGCATGACCAGGCCGTCCAGCTCCGGCGGGCAGCCCTCGGAGACCTGCGACGGCGGCACCGGCATGTCCTGGACGTGCTGGTAGACCACCGACAGCGGGGTCTCGCCGGTGAACGGGGGCCGCAGCGCGAGGAGTTCGTACAGCAGACAGCCGGTCGCGTACAGGTCGGAGCGGTGGTCGACGGCCTTGCCGAGCGCCTGCTCCGGCGAGAGGTACTGCGGCGTGCCCATGACCATGCCGGTCTGGGTCATCGTCGTGGACGCGCCGTGCAGGGCGCGGGCGATGCCGAAGTCCATCACCTTGACCGCGCCGCTGTGCGTGATGATGACGTTGGCCGGCTTGATGTCACGGTGCACGATGCCGTGCTGGTGCGAGTAGGCGAGCGCCTCCAGCACCCCGGAGACGATGATCAGCGCCTGCTCGGGACCCGGCGCGTCGGCGGTCATCAGCAGGTCACGGATGGTGCGGCCCTCGACCAGCTCCATCACGATGTACGGCACGGACTGGCCGCCGACGACGTCCTCGCCGGAGTCGTACACGGCGACGATCGCGTGGTGGTTGAGGCCCGCGACCGACTGCGCCTCACGGGTGAAGCGGGCCTTGGAGACCGGGTCCTCGGCGAGATCCGCGCGGAGCAGCTTCACCGCGACGGTACGGCCCAGACGGACGTCCTCGGCGGCGAACACCTCGGCCATGCCGCCCCGGCCCAGCCGGTGCGTGAGCCGGTACCGGCCGTCGCCGACGAGCCCGCCGTTGCCCCACATCTCCGGCGCGTCCGACATGCCGCCGCCAGTCGCCTCGGGGTCGGACGGGCCCTGGGCGCGCTGCGTCTGTGCCATCAGTCCTCGCCGTCGTTTCTGCCCGCGGTGCGCGCGGTGTTGTCACGGTCTCCGTCGGCCACGCTACAGCCTCCGTCGGGCCCGCCGGTCCGGAACCGGAACCGGGACCGGCCCGGCGCCGGACCGGCCATCAAACCTGTAGCACGCGCTGTCGTGCAAATTCTGTGCGCCGGTCGTACGCCCCCTGTAACGCTTGCGCGACGCTTCTTTCGCGTACGGTCACGGAACGGGCACCGAGCTTGACGTGTCAGTGGCCTGGGGCAGACTTGGCCGGTAATGACACATTCGATCAAGGCCTGCGCGGCCGGCGTCTGATCAGCAGCGGATACGACGCGATCGACGACGGCGCCGGACGGGCAGTGGGGGACGCGGAGACATGAGCCAGGACGGCGCACACGGCCGGTACGCGGGGCAGGGCCTGGCCGGCGGCCGCTACCAGCTGCGCGACTTGCTCGGCGAAGGCGGCATGGCCTCGGTGCACCTGGCGTACGACGCCGTGCTCGACCGCCAGGTCGCGATCAAGACGCTCCATACGGAACTCGGCCGGGAGCAGGCCTTCCGCGAGCGCTTTCGCCGCGAGGCGCAGGCCGTGGCGAAGCTCACGCACACCAACATCGTCTCCGTCTTCGACACGGGCGAGGACGAGCTGGACGGCATGGCGATGCCGTACATCGTCATGGAGTACGTCGAGGGCCGCCCGCTGGGCTCGGTCCTCGAGGAGGACGTCCGGCAGTACGGCGCCATGCCCGCGGACAAGGCCCTGAAGGTCACCGCGGACGTGCTCGCGGCGCTGGAGATCAGCCACGAGGCGGGGCTGGTCCACCGCGACATCAAGCCGGGCAACGTGATGGTGACCAAGCGCGGCGTGGTCAAGGTGATGGACTTCGGCATCGCCCGCGCCATGCAGTCCGGTGTCACCTCGATGACCCAGACCGGCATGGTCGTCGGCACCCCGCAGTACCTCTCGCCGGAGCAGGCGCTCGGCCGGGGCGTGGACGCCCGCTCCGACCTGTACTCGGTCGGCATCATGCTGTTCCAGCTGGTCACCGGGCGGCTGCCGTTCGACGCGGACTCGCCGCTGGCGATCGCCTACGCGCATGTGCAGGAGGAGCCGGTCGCGCCCTCCTCGATCAACCGCTCCCTGCCGCCCGCCGTGGACGCGCTCGTCGCCCGCGCGCTGAAGAAGAACCCGAACGAGCGTTTCCCGACCGCCGAGGCCATGCGGGACGAGTGCCTGCGGATCGCCGCGTCCTTCCAGGCGGCCCCGCCGAGCATCGTGCCGGGCGCCGGGCCGCAGCAGAGCGGTTCGGGCGTGGGCTCCGCGGTGTTCCCGCCGGTCGGCCAGGCCGCGCAGACGGCCCCCGGGCCGGTGCAGACGCCGTACCAGCCGGGTCCGTACGGCCCGCAGACGGCCGCCCCGGCCGCGCACACCCCCGCGCCTGCCTACGGCTACCCGCAGCAGGCCCAGCAGACGGCGCCCCCGGTCGGCTACGGCCCGCAGGGCGCCGCGACCCCGCCGCCGTACACGATCTCGCCCCAGCCGGCCACGCAGACCGGAGGGCGCTCCGGCGGCTCCGGCGGCGGGAAGAGCAACAAGCCGGTGATCATCGGCTCGATCGCGGTGTCGCTCGTCGCGGTCGTCGGTCTGATCGTCGCGATGTCGATGAGCAGCAGCAGCGACGACACCGGCGGGGGCGGCGGGGCCAGCGCCAGCGCCAGCGCCTCGACGTCCTCCGCGCACCGGTCGGGCTACCGCCCCCCGGACCGCTCCAAGGTGATCGACAAGACCCAGTGCACGGAGCCCACCAAGGCGTGGGACGACGCGAGCAAGATCGAACTGCCCGACTTCCGGTACAAGGACATCAACTCCGTGAAGGCCTGCTTCCAGGCCGCGGGCTGGATGATGAACATCAAGAAGGTGGACAACAACACCTGGGGTGACGGCACCGTGCTGGACCAGTTCCCGTCCCAGGGCTCGGACGTCGACAAGAAGGACCCGGGCACCATCGAGCTGAGCGTGTCGACGGGCAACCCGCCGCAGTGACGCGCGCGCGCTGACGAAGGGGCCCGGCGGTCGTCCGCCGGGCCCCTTCTCATGCGGTGTGATCTCGGATGTCGTGCTGACGGTCTACAGGTACGGCCCGCCCGAGCGGCCACCGGTGCGGGGGTCGTCCCCGCCCTCGTGGCTCATGCCCGGCGGCAGCGCGCGGCGCATCTGCTCCAACTGGGCCCGCGCGGCCATCTGCTGGGCGAACAGCGTGGTCTGGATCCCGTGGAACAGACCCTCCAGCCAGCCCACCAACTGCGCCTGGGCGATCCGCAGTTCCGCGTCGCTGGGGGTGGTGTCGTCGTTGAACGGCAGGGACAGCCGCTCGAGCTCCTCGACCAGCTCCGGCGCCAGGCCGTCCTCCAGCTCCTTCACCGAGCTGTGGTGGATCTCCTTCAGCCGGGCCCGGCTGGCCTCGTCGAGAGGAGCCGCGCGCACCTCCTCCAGGAGCTGCTTGATCATGCTGCCGATCCGCATGACCTTGGCCGGCTGCTCGACCTGCTCCGTCACCGGGGTCTCGCGGGATTCCTCGTCCCCGCCGCCGAGTGCCATCCCGTCCTGGCCCACGACGAGGATCTGGGGATTCTCCGGCGACCGTTCGTTCCTCGGCATCTCCATGCCGCCATTCTCTCGCACCAGTACACCTCATCACCGTGGTGCCCCCTCGCGGGACTGATCCACCGTTTAGACCTGACGGAGCAATCCAAAATGCCCTGTTAAGTCATGAATGTGAGGCTTGTTCTCTCGTTATCCATCGATTACGGCCTCTGGGCTCCGGGAGGTCACCGACGTGACTCCAAGGCAGCGACTCACCTTCCACCGCGTACGGCTGCTGCTCGCCCTCACGGCGACCCTGGCGGCGTACACCGCCACCCCCGCCTGCGCCGCGCCCGTACACGCCCCGGAGCCCGGTCCCACGCACCTCTTCGGCTCCGGGCATCCGGCCGCCTCGGGCTCCCCCGGCCATGTCCGGCAGGACGCCCGGCAGCACGGGCGGCCGCACGACGACACACCGGACGCTCCCGTGGCATCGGCCGGCGCGACGGACGCCCCCGGCCAGGATCCGCCCGCTCCCGCCGAGGAGTCGCCCGTGGTCATGCCCTCCGACTCCGCGTCCGCCTCGTTCCGGCCCGCGGACCCCGATCCGTCCCGGGCGGGGAGCCTGGCGGGCCAGGGGCGGATGCGTCCGGGCCGGCCGGACGGGCCCGCCGCCGAGGTGGAGGGCGACGACGACGTACCCACACAGCCGCCCGACCCCGCCGGCATACCGGAGGAGCCGGAGACCGCGGATCCCGCCGGACAGTCACCGGCGGCCTCGCAGCCGCCGGAGGAGGCCGGCCTCGACCCCGCGCGTCCCCCGCTGCGGCCGGCCGCCACCCAGAACGCCGCCCAGCAGAGCCAGGACGCCGGCGAGCCGGTGCTGGACATCCTTCCGCTGGGCAGCGGCCTGGTCTTCATCGGCCTGGGCCTCGGCCTCGCGTTCCTGGGCCTGCGGCTGCGCAAGAGCTGAGACGCGCCTGCGACCACGGCCACGGCCCGACCCTCACCCGGACGTGACTACGGCGCGACCAGCAGCACCTTGCCGATATGGCCGCTGGCCTCCACCACCCGGTGTGCCTCCGCCGCCTGGTCCATCGGCAGCTCACGGTCCACGACCGCCCGGACGTGCCCGGCCTCGACCAGCGGCCACACATGCTCCCGCACCGCCGCCACGATCGCCGCCTTCTCGTCCAGCGGCCGCGCCCGCAGCGACGTCGCGCTGATCGCGGCCCGCTTGCCGAGCAGCATGCCGAGATTCAGCTCGCCCTTGACCCCGCCCTGGAGCCCGATGATCGAGAGCCGGCCGTTGACGGCGAGCGCCTGGATGTTGCGGTCCAGGTACTTGGCGCCCATGTTGTCGAGGATGACATCGGCACCCGCCCCGCCCGTGGCCTGCCGGATCTCCTCGACGAAGTCCTGCTCCCGGTAGTTGACGAGGATGTCCGCGCCCAGCTCGGCGCAGCGCTCCAGCTTCTCCTTGGTACCGGCGGTCACCGCGACCTTGGCGCCGACGGCCTTCGCGAGCTGGATCGCCATGGTCCCGATGCCGCTGGAGCCGCCGTGCACCAGCAGGGTCTCTCCGGGCCGCAGATGGGAGACCATGAACACGTTGGACCAGACGGTGCAGACCACTTCGGGCAGTGCGGCGGCCTGCTTCAGGCCGACGCCCTCGGGCACGGGCAGCAGCTGCCCGGCCGGTACGGCGACCTTCTGGGCGTAGCCGCCGCCCGCGAGCAGCGCGCACACCGTGTCGCCCACGGCCCAGCCGGACACCCCGGGGCCGAGTGCGGCGATGGTGCCGGAGCACTCCAGGCCGGGGTAGGAGGAGGCGCCGGGCGGCGGGTTGTAGAAGCCCTGGCGCTGCATGATGTCGGCGCGGTTGACGGCGCTGGCCGCCACCTCGACCAGCACCTCGCCCTCGCCGGGCACCGGATCGGGAACCTCTTCCCACACCAGCACGTCAGGATCGCCGAATTCGGGAATCGTGATCGCATACATGTCCGTGACGCTACTCCGCCGCCGGGCTTGTCACCCGTCTCGCGCGGGGCGGGTGTCCGAGGTCACCCGGGTGCCGGGCGCGTCGGGGGGATGGCCTCATGGCCCGGTCGTTTCACGTGAAACACACCGCGCCATGGGCGATGGCGTGATGGCCGGGTTGTTTCACGTGAAACACACCCCGATTCCGCCGGTCGCCCAGGGCAGGTCCAGCAGTTCCGTCTCCGCACCCTGCCGTGCTCCGCCGGGCGGTACGACGGCCAGCGCGTCGGCGGCGGCGATGCCCCGGAGCATGGCGGGGCCGTTGTAGTGCAGCGGTACGGCGCGGTCGCCGCGCAGCGTCACCGGGATGAGCCGGGTGTCGTACGGGTGGCCCTGCACCGCCTCCCTCAGCGGCAATGTGTACGGCTCGGGGGCCGGGTGGGCGGCCAGGGTCCGCAGCAGCGGCTCGGCGAGGGTCAGCAGGCCGGAGACGGCCGCGAGGGGGTTGCCGGGCAGGCCCACGAGGTGCTGGTCGTCCTTGGTGCGGGCGAGCAGCATGGGGTGGCCGGGGCGCACCTTGACGCCGTCGACGAGGAGTTCGGCGCCGATGCGTTCCAGGGTGGGGTGGACGTGGTCGACGGGTCCGGCGGCGGTGCCGCCGGTGGTGACGATCAGGTCGGCGGTGGAGCCGGTGACCGCCTTGAGGAGCGCCCGGGCGTCGTCACCGATGCGGCGCACCGCGGACACCTCGGCGCCGAGCGCACGCAGCCAGGGCGGCAGCATCGGGCCGAGCGCGTCCCGGATCAGCCCGTCGTGCGGCAGTCCCTCGGTCAGCAACTCGTCGCCGAGGACGAGGACGTCGACGCGGGGGCGCGGGACGGCGGCGACCGTATCGTAGCCGGCCGCCGCGGCGAGGCCCAGGACGGCAGGGGTGACCAGGGTGCCGGCGGGCAGCAACTGGTCACCACTGCGGCACTCCTGGCCGCGCGGGCGGATGTCCTGGCCGTGGACCATCTCCCGGGTGGGGTGCAGCCGTCCCTGGGCGTCGGTGCGGCCGTGCTCGGTGCGCAGGACGCCGGTGGTGTCGGCGGGGATGCGGGCGCCGGTGGCGATCCGCACGGCCTCTCCGTCCGTGAGCGGCGCGGGCTGGGCGTGTCCGGCGAGCACCCCTTCGTCCCGTACCTGCCAGGGGCCGGGCCCGGCGACCGCCCAGCCGTCCATGGCGGAGGTGTCGAAGGAGGGCAGGTCGGTGAGCGCGTCGAGCGGGGCGGCCAGGACCAGGCCGAGCGCGTCGCCGAGCGGCACGGAGACGGGGGCGCGGCGGGCCCGGGTGCGGGCGGCCCGGGCAGCGGTCTCGCGGGCCTCGGGCCAGGGCGTGGCCCGGTGCCGTGCGGCCGCGCGCCGGTCGGGTGCGGGGGCTGCCGGGGCCGGGACGTGCCCGGCGTCGCCGGCGCCGGGTTCCCTGCCGGTCTCCGCGCCGGGGTTCCTGCCGGGGTCGTGGTCGGGGTCCTTGCCGGCTTCCCTCACGAGTGCCAGGGCCTCCTCGACGTCGAGGTCGTCGCTCTCCCCGGCGCGGGTTCCGGGGGCGGTCATCCGGCGTCCGGGGCGCCGGTGCCCCCGCTGCTCTCCGCTTCCCACCGCAGGGCCAGCGCGGTGGCCTTGCGGGCGGCCTCGGCCACGGCCTCGGGGCCGCCCTCGGCGCGGGCGGCGGCGTAGCCGACGAGGAAGGTGGTCAGCGGGGCGGCGGGCCGGGCGACGCCGTGTGCGGCGTCCCGGGCCAGGTCGAGCAGGACGCCGGTGTCGACGTCCAGGTCGATGCCCAGCTCGTCCTTGACTGCGGAGATCCATTCATCCAACACGTGCCCATGCTCCCTGATGCGTGCCCTGGCGTTGACGATGTCGTCCCAGGTGTCGCAGTCGAAGGACGCGAGCGGGTCCGGGACGCGGGTGAGGCGGAGGGCGCCGGTCAGCCGGCGGAGGGGAAGCCCGGTGAGGCCGTCGGGCGCGGCGGCGAGGGCGGTCAGCTCGCGGCGGAGGGCGGCGGTGCGGTAGGCGGCCACGAGCGGCTGGTCGCGGCCGTCGGCGTCGGTGAGCAGCGCGCCGTCGGCGCCGGTGTCCCGCACCGCGGTCAACAGGCGTTCCAGCACGGCCGGTGCGAGGAAGGGCAGGTCGGCGGAGAGGACGACGGCGTACTCGGCCGTGGTGTGCCGCAGGCCCGCCTCCAGCGCGGCGACCGGGCCGGCGCCGGGCGGCTCCTCGCGCGTCCAGCGCACCGCGCGGGCGGTGGGCCGGGGGGCGGCCACGACGACGGTCGTACCGGCGCCCGCGCAGGCCGCGAGCACCCGGTCGAGCAGCGCGCGGCCGCCGACGCGGACGGACGGCTTGTCGGCCCCGCCGAGCCGCCGGGCGGCCCCGCCGGCCAGCACGACGGCGTCGTACGGCGCGGGGCCGGGGCCCGCGGGGGTGGCGGGGGCGGTGTAGGTCACCCTCCGAGTATGTCCTGCGCGCTCCCGCGGCCGGGCCGGTGCCTCACAGGGCGGACAGCGGCCCGGACGTCAGGGGCGGTGCGTCACAGGGTGCGCAGGAGCACCGCCGGGTGTTCCACGCAGTCGGCGACATAGCGGAGGAAGCCGCCCGCCGTGCCGCCGTCGCACACCCGGTGGTCGAAGGTGAGCGAGAGCTGTACGACCTGACGCACGGCCAGCTCGCCCTCGTGCACCCATGGCTTGGGGACGATGCGGCCGACGCCGAGCATGGCCGCCTCCGGGTGGTTGATGATCGGGGTGGAGCCGTCGACGCCGAACACCCCGTAGTTGTTCAACGTGAAGGTCCCGCCGGTGAGTTCCCCGGGTGTCAGGGTGCCGGTGCGGGCCGCCTCGGTGAGCCGGGCGAACTCGGCGGTCAGCGACTCGGCGTCGCGCGCCTGGGCGTCCCGGACGACGGGCACGACCAGCCCGCGGTCGGTCTGCGCGGCGAAGCCGAGGTGGACCTGTTCGAGCCGGACGATCTCGCGGGCCTCGGTGTCCACGGTGGAGTTCAGCTCGGGGAACCGGGCCAGCGCGGCGGTGCAGATCCGGGCGAGCAGCGCGAGCAGGGAGATCTTGGTGCCTCCGGCGGCGTTCATCGCGGCCCGCGCCCGCATGAGTTCCGTCGCGTCGGCGTCGACCCAGCAGGTCGCGTCCGGGATCTCCCGGCGGCTGCGGGACAGCTTGTCGGCGACGGCACCGCGGACGCCCTTGAGCGGCACGCGGACGCCGTCCCGCGGGGTACCGACGGGCGTCGGCCGGACCGTGGCCGCTGTGGCGTGGCCGGGCTCCGCCGGGGCGGGGGCCTGGTGGAGCGGCTGGGCCGTCGCCGGGCCTGCGGCCCTGGCCCGCAGGGCGCCCTCGACGTCCGCGCGCAGGATGAGCCCCTCCGGGCCGGAACCGGACAGCTGCCTGAGGTCCAGGCCGTTGTCCCGGGCGAGCCTGCGCACCAGCGGGGAGATGACGGGCGCGGGGCCGGGCGCAGCGGGGGCCGCGGTCGCTGCGGGGGCGGCGGCGGCCGGGGCGGGCGCGGGGCGCTCCGCCGGGACGGGCGCCGTGGCGGCCGTACGGACCCTGCGGCGCCGGGGCGGCGCCTCGGAGGTGCCGTAGCCGACCAGGACGTTCCCCGAGCTCTCCGGGGCCGCCGACGGTTCGCCGACGGCAACGGTCAGCAGCGGGGCGCCGACGGGCAGTTCGGTGCCCTCCTCGCCGAAGCGGGCGGTGACCACACCGCCGTAGGGGCAGGGCACCTCGACCATCGCCTTGGCCGTCTCGACCTCGACCACGGGCTGGTCGATGGCGACGACGTCGCCGACCTGGACCAGCCAGCGGACGATCTCCGCCTCGGTGAGACCCTCGCCGAGGTCGGGCAGCTTGAACTCCAGCACCTGTGCCATCAGCCCTCGGCCTCCCACTGGAGCCTGGCCACGGCGTCCAGGATGCGGTCGACGCCGGGCAGGTGGTGCCGCTCCAGCATGGGCGGCGGGTAGGGGATGTCGAACCCGGCCACGCGCAGCACGGGCGCCTCCAGATGGTGGAAGCAGCGCTCGGTGATCCGGGCCGCGATCTCGCCGCCCGGTCCGCCGAACCCGGTGGACTCGTGGACGACGACCGCGCGGCCGGTGCGCCGGACGGACGCGCAGACCGTCTCGTCGTCGAACGGCACCAGGGAGCGCAGGTCGACGACCTCCAGGTCCCAGCCCTCGGCCTGGGCGGCCTCGGCGGCCTCCAGGCAGACCGGCAGCGAGGGGCCGTAGGTGATGAGGGTGGCACTGCGGCCGGCGCGGCGGACGACCGCCCGCCCGATGGGCTCGACGTCCGTGGGCTGCTCGGGGTTCCAGGAGTCCTTGGACCAGTACAGCCGCTTGGGTTCGAGGAAGACGACCGGGTCGTCGGAGGCGATGGCCTGGCGCAGCAGGCCGTAGGCGTCGGCGACGGTCGCGGGCGTGACGACGTGCAGCCCCGGGGTGGCCATGTAGTAGGCCTCGGAGGAGTCGCTGTGGTGCTCGACGCCGCCGATGCCGCCGCCGTAGGGGACGCGGACGGTGATCGGCAGCGGCATCCGGCCGCGCGTGCGGTTGCGCATCCGCGAGACATGGCTGATCAGCTGCTCGAACGCCGGGTAGGCGAAGGCGTCGAACTGCATCTCCACGACCGGGCGCAGCCCGTACATGGCCATGCCGACGGCGGTGCCGAGGATGCCGGCCTCGGCGAGCGGGGTGTCGGTGCAGCGGTCCTCGCCGAACTCCTTGGCGAGGCCGTCGGTGACCCGGAAGACACCGCCGAGGGCGCCGACGTCCTCGCCCATGACGTGCACGGTGGGGTCGGCGGCCATGGCGTCGCGCAGCGCCCGGGTGAGGGCCTGGGCCATGGTGGCGGGCTTGACGGCGACGGTGGTCATCGGGCGCCGCCTTCCTGCGCGCCGTGCTGCTCCTGCTCGGCCTCCAGCTCGGCGCGCAGCAGGGCGCGCTGCTCGCGCAGCTGGGCCGTGGTCTCGGCGTAGACGTGGTCGAAGAGGTCCATGGGGTTCAGCTCGGGGTCCCGGTTCATGCCGTCACGCAGGGAGGCGGCCATCGTCTCGGCTTCCTGCCGGACGGCCTCGATGCCGGCCTGGTCGATCAGCCCGCGCGCGGTCAGCTCGGCCTCCAGCAGCTCGATCGGGTCATGGGCGCGCCATGCCTCGACCTCGGTGTCACCGCGGTAGCGGGTGGCGTCGTCGGCGTTGGTGTGGGCGTCGATGCGGTACGTCACCGCCTCGACCAGGGTGGGGCCGCCGCCCGCGCGCGCGTGCCGTACGGCGTCGCTGAGGACCTCGTGGACGGCGATGGCGTCGTTGCCGTCGACCAGTCGGCCCGGCATGCCGTAGCCGACGGCCTTGTGCGCCAGGGAGGGCGCGGCGGTCTGCTTGGCGAGCGGGACCGAGATGGCGAAGCCGTTGTTCTGCACCAGGAAGACGACCGGTGCCTGCCAGACGGCGGCGAAGTTCAGCGCCTCGTGGAAGTCGCCCTCGCTGGTGCCGCCGTCCCCGACCATGGCGAGCGCGACGACGTCGTCGCCCTTGAGGCGGGCCGCGTGCGCCAGACCGACGGCGTGCGGCAGCTGGGTGGCCAGCGGGGTGCTGAGCGGGGCGACGCGGTGGGCGTAGGGGTCGTAGCCGCTGTGCCAGTCGCCGCGCAGCAGGGTGAGGGCCTCGACGGGGTCCACGCCCCGGGCGACGACGGCGAGGGTGTCCCGGTAGCTGGGAAAGAGCCAGTCGCGCTCCTCGAGGGCCAACGCGGCGGCCACCTCACAGGCCTCCTGGCCGGTGCTGGAGGGGTAGACGGCGAGGCGGCCCTGCTTGGTGAGCGCGGTGGCCTGCGTGTTGTAGCGGCGGCCGCGCACGAGTTGGGCGTGAAGGCGGCGCAGCAGCCCCGGGTCGGCCTTGGCGGCCGCCTCGGTGCCGAGGACGCGGTAGGGCTCGGCGTCGGGCAGCAGTGGCGCGGGGTCCATACGGGGCTGCCAGGCGGGCGGCGGGGCGGGCCGGTAGGCACCCCGCTGCTCCATCACCGTCATGACGGCACCTCCTCGTGGAAGCGGCTACGGGAGGCGCGTCGGCTGTGACCCGCCTCACCTACCGATTGTTCGGTCGACGGCACATTTTGGCTACAGGCCCCGCCAGGCTGTGGACAAACGGTTCTCCACAGCCTGGAATGAACGCAGGACGTCCACAGCGATGAAGCGGGGGGACATGGCACCTGAACAAATGGCCGACGCGCCGTACGACGCGGCCCGGGACGTGTCCCAGGAGGGCGGCGTGCTGCCGCCGCCGCGCCCGCTGGACGCCATCGATCAGGACATCCTGAAGATCCTCCAGGCGGACGGCCGTGCCTCGATACGGTCCGTCGCCGAACGCGTCCACGTCTCGCGCGCCAACGCCTACGCGCGGATCAACCGGCTCGTCGAGGACGGCGTGATCCGCGGGTTCAGCGCGCGCGTGGACCACGAACGCGCCGGACACGGCACCTCGGCGTACATCACGCTCAAGATCGTGCAGAACAGCTGGCGCACGGTCCGCGAGCAGCTGCGGCAGCTGCCCGGCGCCTCGCACATCGCCCTCATGGGCGGCGACTTCGACGTGCTGCTCCTGGTGCACACACCCGACAACCGGGCGCTGCGCGAGCTGGTGCTCACCCGGCTCCAGGCGATCCCGGAGGTGCTGAGCACCCGCACCCTGCTGGTGTTCGAGGAGGAGGACCTGGAGCCGGATTCCTGAGCCGGACCCGAGACCGGCTCAGCCCGCCCTCGGCCCCGCTCCAAGCCGGCGAACCAGCCCCGCTCCAGGCCGGGGAATCAGTCCTGCTTCAGGCCGGTGAAGACCAGTCGGACGACCGCGTCGGCCACCTCCCGGCCGCTGGCGCCCCGCGCCTCCGGCCGGTACCACTCCACGATGGAGTTGATCATGCCGAAGACGAGTCGGGTGGCGAGCCGCCCCTCCACGTCGTCGCGTACGTCGCCGTCGGCTGCGGCCGCCTTCAGCAGTTCGGCGACCTGGTGGTCGAAGTCCCGGCGGCGATCCAGCGCCCACCGCTCGGTGGCGGTGTTGCCGCGCACGCGCAGCAGCAGCGTCACATAGGGCAGCTCGGCTATGAGCACCTCGACCATGCGCCGTACGACGTGCTCCAGCCGGTCGACGGGCCGCCCCACGCGTGCGTGCTCCTCGCCCAGGATGCCGAACAGGCCGTCCAGGGCGCGGCTGACGGCCCGCCGCAGCAGCTCTTCCTTGCCGCTGACGTGGTGGTAGATCGACGACTTGGAGATGCCCGCCGCCTTGGACAGATGCTCCATCGACGTGCCGTCGTAGCCGCGCTGGTTGAACACCTGGACGGCGACGGAGAGCAGCGTCTCGGGTGTGTAGGTGTCGCGCTTGGGGGTGGTCATTCCGTGCCCTCCCGGTTCTCGGCCGCGCATGCGTGGCGGTAGAGCGCGAGGGAGGGCGCGTAGCGCCCGGAGGGGTCGCGCTCGTGCATCTCGTCCAGGACCTCGAAGGCGAACTCGCGGCCGAGCCGGCGGTCCCACTCGAAGGGGCCGAGCGGGTAGTTGACCCCCAGCCGCATGGCGGTGTCGATGTCCTCCTCGGTGGCCACGCCCTTGGCGACCGCGTCGTGCGCGAGGTCGATGATCCGGGCGACCGTACGGGCGACGATCATGCCGGGGACGTCCCCGATGACGCTGACGTCCTTGCCGAGCGCCTGGAACAGCCCGACGGCCTCGGCGAGGGTGCGGGGCGAGGTGTCCTGGCAGGTGGACAGGGCGATGCGGGTGGCCGTGCGGTAGTCCAGCGCGAGGTCGAAGTAGACGACGTCGCGGAACTCCACGGAGGTCTGGCCGTCGGCCAGCACCAGCTGGCCGCCGCTGGGCAGCACCAGACGGGTGCCGTTGTCCTCGTCCTCCTCGCGGACCTGGATGCCCGCCTCCCGGACCAGCGTGAGCACCTCGCGCGCGGGGCCGAGATCGCCCTCGGCGACGACGTACGCGGGCGGCTGCTCCTTGTCGGCGGTGTGCGGCTCGGGCCGCTCGGCACCGTCGGCGTAGTCGTACCAGCCGTGTCCGCTCTTGCGGCCGAGCCGGCCGGACTCCACGAGCCGGCGCTGGGCCAGGGACGGGGTGAAGCGCACGTCCTGGAAGAAGGACTGCCACACCGAGTGGGTGACGGACTCGTTGACGTCCTGGCCGATCAGGTCGGTCAGTTCGAAGGCGCCCATCCTGAAGCCGCCGCACTCGCGCAGCACCGCGTCGATGGTGGCCGGGTCGGCGGCCTGCGCCTCGTAGACGGCGAACGCCTCGGCGTAGAACGGCCGGGCGATGCGGTTGACGATGAAGCCGGGCGTGTCCGCGCAGGCCACCGGGGTCTTGCCCCAGGCGCGGGCGGTCTCGTACGCGCGGGTGGCCGAGGTGACGTCGGTGGCGAAGCCGGAGACGACCTCGACCAGCGGGAGCAGCGGGGCCGGGTTGAAGAAGTGCAGACCCACGAAGCGGCCGGGCCGGCGCAGGGCGCCGCCGATGGCCGTCACGGACAGGGAGGAGGTGTTGGTGGCGAGCAGACAGTCCTCGGCGACGATCTCCTCCAGCTCGCGGAAGAGCTGCTGCTTGATGTCCAGCCGCTCCAGCACGGCCTCGACGACCAGCGCGCAGTCGGCCAGTCCGGACAGGTCGTCCACCGGCGTCAGCCGGGCGCGGGCCGCGTCCCGCTCGGCGTCGCCGAGCCGGCCCTTGGCCGCGAGCCGGTCGAGGCGGGCGCCGATGGCTTCGGCCGCCTCCCGGGCCCGCCCGGCGACGGCGTCGTAGAGCCGCACGGGGTGGCCGGCGACCAGCGCGACCTGGGCGATGCCCTGGCCCATGGTGCCGGTGCCGACGACGGCGACGGGGCTGTTGAGGTCGAGTGCTGTCATGTGCGCGATCCTCCCGCACGGGGTTTTCCACAGATGCGGCAGGCCCCCTTGTCCCGACCGATCGTTCGGTTACTCTAGCTCTGACCGGCTGTTCCCGCCCCTGTTTCTGCCCAGGTCATGAACTCGACGAAGAGTTCCCCCAGACGAGGAGTTGGTCCCTCATGGCCGCCGAACCGACCGCGCCCGAGCTGATCGCGAAGCACCGGCCCACTCTCGACCAGGCCCTGGAAGCGATCCGCACGCGGGCGTACTGGTCCCCGCATCCCGAGCACCCGAAGGCGTACGGCGAGCACGGCAGCCTGGACGCCGCCGCGGGCAAGGCCGCCTTCGACGCCCTGCTGGGCACCCGTGTCGACCTCGGTCAGCCGGGCACCGACGACTGGGTGGGCGGCGAGGTCTCGCCGTACGGCATCGAGCTGGGCGTCACCTACCCGCACGCGGACCTGGACGTGCTGCTGCCCGCGATGAAGGCGGGCCAGGGGGCCTGGCGGGACGCGGGCGCGGAGGTCCGGGCCGTGGTCTGCCTGGAGATCCTCAAGCGGATCAGCGACCGCACCCACGAGTTCGCGCACGCCGTCATGCACACCAGCGGCCAGGCGTTCATGATGGCGTTCCAGGCGGGCGGCCCGCACGCCCAGGACCGCGGCCTGGAAGCGGTGGCGTACGCGTACGCGGAGCAGGTCCGCACGCCGGGCACGGCGGAGTGGAGCAAGCCGCAGGGCAAGCGGGACCCGCTGGTCCTCACCAAGGACTTCACGCCGGTCCCGCGCGGCATCGGCCTGGTCATCGGCTGCAACACCTTCCCGACGTGGAACGGCTACCCGGGCCTGTTCGCCTCCCTCGCGACCGGCAACGCCGTCCTGGTCAAGCCGCACCCGCGCGCGGTGCTGCCGCTCGCGCTGACCGTGCAGGTGGCCCGGGAGGTGCTCACCGAGGCGGGCTTCGACCCCAACCTGGTGGCGCTGGCGGCCGAGCGCCCGGGAGAGGGCATCGCCAAGACCCTCGCCACCCGCCCCGAGATCAGGATCATCGACTACACCGGCTCGACGGCCTTCGGCGACTGGCTGGAGACCCACGCCCGCCAGGCGCAGGTCTACACGGAGAAGGCCGGCGTCAACACGGTGATCGTGCACTCCACCGGCGACTACAAGGGCATGCTGTCCAACCTGGCGTTCTCGCTGTCCCTGTACAGCGGCCAGATGTGCACCACCCCGCAGAACCTGCTCATCCCCCGGGACGGCATCCGTACCGACGAGGGCCCCAAGACCTTCGACGAGGTCGCCGCCGACCTCGCCCGCGCGGTCGACGGCCTGCTCGGCGACGACGCCCGCGCGAACGCCCTGCTGGGCGCCATCGTCAACCCGGACGTCAAGGCCCGCCTGGAGGCCGCGGCCGGTCTCGGCGAGGTCGCCCTCGCCTCCCGCGAGATCAGCAACCCGGAGTTCCCGGACGCCGTCGTCCGCACGCCCGTCATCGTCAAGCTGGACGGCGCCAAGCCGGACGACCAGGCCGCCTACATGAGCGAGTGCTTCGGCCCCGTCTCCTTCGCCGTCGCGGTCGACTCGGTGACCGACGCGGTGGAGCTGCTGCGGCGCACGGTCCGCGAGAAGGGCGCGATGACGGTCGGCGCCTACACCATCGACGCCGAGGTGGAGCGGGCGATCGAGGAGGTCTGCCTGGAGGAGGCCGCCCAGCTGTCCCTCAACCTCACCGGCGGGGTGTACGTCAACCAGACCGCCGCCTTCTCCGACTTCCACGGCTCGGGCGGCAACCCGGCGGCCAACGCCGCACTGTGCGACGGCGCCTTCGTGGCCAACCGGTTCCGGGTGGTGGAGGTCCGCCGCGAGGGCTGACGGGAGGGCCGAAGAACCCCCGGGCTAGGAAGCCGGGGGTGCGCCCCCGGTGAGGCTCCAGTGGTACAGCGTCATCGCCACGCTGGTGGCGAGGTTGTAGCTGGAGACCTGGGGGCGCATCGGCAGCCGCAGCAGATGGTCGGCACGCGCGCGCAGCTCGGCCGAGAGCCCGCTGCGCTCCGAGCCGAACGCCAGGACGGCGTCGTCGGGCAGCGCGGTGCCGCGGATGTCCTGGCCCTCGGGGTCCAGGGCGAACAGCGGCCCCGCGGGCAGCTCCTCGACGCCGAGCCGCTCCACCACGGTCGCGAAGTGCAGTCCCGCGCCGCCGCGCACCACCGTGGGGTGCCAGGGGTCGAGCGTGCCCGTGGTGACCACCCCGGTCGCCCCGAACCCGGCGGCCAGCCGGATCACGGCGCCCGCGTTGCCGAGGTTGCGCGGGTTGTCCAGGACCACGACCGGCGCGGTGCGGGGCGTGCGGGCGAGCGTCCGCAGTCCGGCCTCGCGGGACGGTCGTACGGCGAGGGCGGCGACCCCGGTCGGATGCGGGCGCGGGACGAGCGAGGCGTACGTCTGCGCGGACACCTCGGTAAGCAGCGCGTCCAGCGTGTCCCGCACGTCCTCGGCCAGCTCGGCGGCGAGCGCGAGTGCGGCCCCCCGGTCGGTGGCGACCGCGACCGGCACCTCGGCACCGAAGCGCAGCGCGTGCTTCAGGGCGTGGAAGCCGTCCAGCAGCACGGCGGCACCGGCGTGCTCGCGCCAGCGGATCAGCGGGTCGGTCATGCGGTGAACCCTACGGCGCCGGGGGCGCTCTCCTCGGGGCTCGCACCGGGGCTCGTCCCGGAGCCCGTTTCGGGGCTCGCTTCGGAGCGCGGCGCGGGCACCGCGCCGTCACCCTGCCCGGCGAACCGCCCCCGCGCGCGCAGCGCCAGCGCCTGGATTCGGCGCAGGAAGGACGTCGGCAGGAAGACCGCGTCCGCGGTGATCATCGCCAGGGAGAAGAACGGCAGGCCGAGGACGACCGCGATCACCGCGTGCTCGGCCATCATCAGCACCAGCAGGACGTTCTTGACCCGCCGGTTGAACACCGTGAACGGGAAGGCGACCTGCACCATGACCGTGCCGTAGGCCGCGATCGTCATCATGATGCCGCTGGCCGACATCAGATCGGCGAGACCGGGCCAGGGCGTGAAGTAGTCCAGGTGCAGCGGGTAGTAGACGGCGGTGCCGTCCTGCCAGCGCGAGCCCTGGATCTTGTACCAACCGGCCGTGGCGTAGATCAGGCACGCCTCCGCCGCGATCACGAACATGGCGCCGTTGTGCAGCACGTTCGCGATCACGTCCAGCAGGATCTGCGGATGCGGCGACGTCGCCGCCCGGCGTCCGACCGCCCACCACAGGCCGAGCCCGGCCCACGCCGTCCACAGCAGCGCGGGGACCAGCCAGCCGTTGTCGAACCGGCCGGTCGCCGTCACCGTGACCAGGGCCAGTCCGAGCACCGTCCACAGCGCGGGGCCCGTCCAGTCGGCGGGCACCCGCTCGCCCCGCTCCCGTGCCGCCGCCTCGCGTGCCGCCCGCCGGGCGTCCAGCGACCACAGCCGACCGCAGCGGGTGAACACCAGGTAGAAGGACATCAGGTGCAGCACGTTGTCGCCGCCGTCGCCCACGAAGACACTGCGGTTCTGGAGCGACAGCACGCCCACCATGAACAGCACCGACGCGGTCCGGGTGCGCCAGCCGAGCAGCAGGGCCGCGCTGGCCAGGATCGCCAGCACGTAGAAGCACTCGAACCAGAGCTGCCCGTCGGACCACAGCAGGGCCGTGAAGGCGTGGTTGTCGGTGGTCAGCTGCTTGGCGAGGTTCCAGCCCCAGGGGCCGGCGGGCCCGTACAGCTCCTGGCGGTGCGGGTACTCGCGGAGCAGGAACAGCAGCCAGGTCCCGGCGAAGCCGATACGGATCACGGCGCTCTGGTACGGCGCGAGCGCCTCCCCGGTGACCTTGGCGATCCCCCGCGAGAGGGTCAGGGAGAACCGGTTCACCGCACACCTCCGGCGGCCTCGTCGGCGGCCACCGTCCACCACGGCAGCACGCGGTAGACCGGCTTGTCGGGCACCTGTTCATGGCTCCACTTCGGTGGCTGCACATTGGTGGTGACGGAACGGACCTGCACCCGCTGGATGACACCGTCACGGCTGGTCGGATCGGTCCGGTAGAGCCGCATCACCACGATCCGGCGCACGTACTGCTCGGACAGCGAGCCGCGCATGCCGACCGGGCGGTTGTCGTTGGTGTGCGTGGCGACGAGGAAGTCCCAGGCACGACGGACCTCGTTCTGCTGGGTGTGGCTGGGCAACAGGTTGCCGTCGATTGCCGCCCCGTCCTGCGCGGACAGGTCGATCCAGCCGGTGGTCCGCACACTGCCGTCCTTCATCTGCACCTCGGCGCGCACCTGGACGGCGATGTTCTGCTGGAGCGGGTTCGGCGCGAAAAGCTTCCAGTTCTGCTCGAACTCCGGGTAGACCCAGTCCTCCACCATCGTGCCGTGCTGCTTGGTCACCGCGTTCGCGGGGGCGACGCTGAGGAACACCATCAGCAGATGCACCCCGGCGGCGACCGCGACCACCGCGAGCGCCAGCGCCGCCGCGACCTGGTAGCGGGGGGAGAGAGCGGCGACACCGGTGGGCGGCGGGGACGGCTGCGCCGGATCCGGCACCGGAACCTCGTCCGGCACCGGAGCGCCCCCTCCGGGCTGCTGGGCCGGGGTGTCCGGGGGCCCCGAGTCCTCGTCGTACGCGTCCATTGCGCCCCGTCCCCCGTTTCGGTCAGTGGTCAGCTCGATGTCCGGGCCGGCGCTTCGGCTGAGCGGGTGACACGGCCGCACCCTGGGCACCGCATGTGTCACGAGCACCTCTCTTTGCCCGGCACTAGCACGGAACGGTACTCAGCCCCGGGCCGCGGGCGCAGCCCCGGGTACAACCGAGGGCCGTGGCGCTCACCACGAAAGGCCGCCGCCGGTCGGCCGGCGCCACCTGTCCCCACCTGCCCGGCGCGCTGATCCGCCGGGTTGTCCACAGGTGGCGCGGGGAGTTTTCCACAGCGGTTGACACCCCGCGGCGGCCCGGCACACCATGGATGCGCACGGACCGAACGATCGGTCGGGACGGAATCAATCACAGAGCCCGAGGTCAGGGGGACCGCATGGCCACAGCAGCCGCCGCGCAGCGCACGGCCGGCCCGGAACCGGACGGCGCACCGGACGCCACCGTCGACACGACGGAGTACCAGCACGCCTTCGACGCGGCCGTGGCCGCCGACGAGCGCATCGAACCGCGCGACTGGATGCCCGACGCCTACCGCTCGACCCTGGTCAGGCAGATTGCCCAGCACGCCCACTCCGAGATCATCGGCATGCAGCCGGAGGCGAACTGGATCACCCGCGCCCCCTCCCTGCGCCGCAAGGCCATCCTGATGGCCAAGGTCCAGGACGAGGCCGGCCACGGCCTGTATCTGTACAGCGCGGCCGAGACCCTCGGCGTCAGCCGCGAGGAGCTGCTCGACAAGCTGCACAGCGGCCGCCAGAAGTACTCCTCGATCTTCAACTACCCGACGCTGACCTGGGCGGACGTCGGCGCGATCGGCTGGCTGGTGGACGGCGCCGCGATCACCAACCAGGTCCCCCTGTGCCGCTGCTCGTACGGCCCGTACGCGCGCGCCATGGTGCGGATCTGCAAGGAGGAGTCCTTCCACCAGCGCCAGGGCTACGAGCTGCTGCTGGCCCTGAGCAAGGGCACCCCGGAGCAGCACGCGATGGCACAGGACGCGGTGGACCGCTGGTGGTGGCCCTCGCTGATGATGTTCGGCCCGCCCGACGACGAGTCCCAGCACTCGGCGCAGTCGATGGAGTGGAAGATCAAGCGCCACTCCAACGACGAGCTGCGCCAGCGCTTCGTCGACATCTGCGTCCCCCAGGCGGAGTCCCTCGGCCTCACCCTCCCCGACCCGGAGCTGCGGTGGAACGAGGAGCGCGGGCACCACGACTTCGGCCCGATCGACTGGACCGAGTTCTGGGACGTCCTCAAGGGCAACGGCCCGTGCAACGACCAGCGGATCACCCAGCGCCGGCGCGCGCACGACGAGGGCGCGTGGGTCCGGGAGGCCGCCGCGGCCCACGCGGCCAAGCACACCGGCGCCCCCGCCGGGGCGGCACACGAGACAGGAGCAGCGCGAGCATGAGCAGCACCACCGACTGGCCCCTGTGGGAGGTCTTCGTGCGTTCCCGGCGCGGCCTGTCCCACACCCACGCCGGCAGCCTGCACGCCCCCGACGCCGAGCTGGCCCTGCGCAACGCCCGCGATCTGTACACCCGGCGCGGCGAGGGCGTGTCGATCTGGGTGGTCCCGGCCACCGCGATCACCGCGTCCTCCCCGGACGAGAAGGACCCGTTCTTCGAGCCGGCCGCCGACAAGCCCTACCGGCACCCGACCTTCTACGAGATCCCGGAAGGGGTGAAGCACCTGTGACCGCCACCGGACCCGCCACCGGCACCCCGCCCGAGCCCGGCACCCCGCCCGAGCCCGCGGCCGACCCCGCCACCGGTTCCGCCACCCTCCCGGTGGGCGCCGCGCTCGCGCTCGGTGACGACGCCCTGGTGCTCTCCCACCGCCTCGGGGAGTGGGCCGGACACGCCCCGGTGCTGGAGGAGGAGGTCGCCCTGGCCAACATCGCCCTGGACCTGCTCGGCCAGGCCCGGGTGCTGCTGTCCATGGTGGGCGACGAGGACGAACTGGCCTACCTCCGCGAGGAGCGGGCCTTCCGCAACCTCCAGCTGGTCGAGCAGCCGAACGGCGACTTCGCCCACACCATCGCCCGCCAGCTGTACTTCTCCACCTACCAGCATCTGCTCTTCGCCGAACTCGCCGCAGGGGACGGCCCGTTCGCCCCGCTCGCGGCGAAGGCGGTGAAGGAGGTCGCCTACCACCGCGACCACGCCGAGCAGTGGACGCTGCGGCTGGGCGACGGCACGGCCACCAGCCAGGAGCGGATGCAGCGCGCCTGCGACGCGCTGTGGCGGTTCACCGGGGAGATGTTCCAGCCGGTGGAGGGCCTGGCCGTCGACTGGCCGGCCCTGGAGTCCCGCTGGCTGGAGTCGGTGACCGAGGTGCTCGGCCGGGCCACCCTGACCGTCCCGGAGGGACCGCGCACCGGCGCCTGGTCGGCCGGGGCCGGCCGGCAGGGCCTGCACACCGAACCCTTCGGCCGGATGCTCGCCGAGATGCAGCACCTGCACCGCAGCCACCCGGGGGCGTCATGGTGACCGCCACCGCCCTGGAGGCGGAGCTGCTGGAGCTGGCCGGCTCGGTGCCCGACCCCGAGCTGCCCGTGCTCACGCTCCAGGAGCTGGGCGTGGTGCGCGCGGTGCACATCAGCGGCCCCGACGCGGTCGAGGTCGAGCTGACCCCGACCTACACCGGCTGCCCGGCCGTGGAGACGATGACCCTCGACATCGAACGGGTCCTCCACCAGCACGGCATGCGCGAGGTCACCGTGCGCAAGGTGCTCAGCCCCGCGTGGTCGACCGACGACATCAGCGAGGAAGGGCGCCGCAAGCTGCGGGAGTTCGGCATCGCTCCGCCCCGCGTGCGCAGCGCCGCCGGCCCGGTGCCGCTGGCCCTCGGCCCCACACGCACGCTCGAGGCGGACACCGAGCCCGTCCACTGCCCGCACTGCGGTGCGGCCGAGACCGAGCTGCTGAGCCGGTTCTCCTCCACCGCCTGCAAGGCGCTGCGCCGGTGCCTGTCTTGCCGGGAACCGTTCGACCACTTCAAGGAGTTGTGATGGCCCGCTTCCACCCGCTCCCGGTGGCCGCGGTCGACCGGCTCACCGACGACTCCGTCGCCCTCACCTTCGCCGTCCCGCCCGGACTGCGCGAGGAGTACCGGCACGCACCCGGACAGCATCTCGCACTGCGCCGGCAGGCCGACGGCACCGAGATCCGGCGCACCTACTCGATCTGCTCCCCGGCGCCCGACCCGGCCGGGCCGGGACCGGACACCCTCCAGGTCGGGGTGCGGCTGGTCGAGGGCGGGGCGTTCTCCACCTACGCGCTGAAGGAGATCGCCGTCGGGGACGAGCTGGAGGTGATGACCCCGGCCGGCCGCTTCACCCTGGAACCGGCCCCGGGGCTGTACGCGGCGATCGTCGGCGGCAGCGGCATCACACCGGTCCTGTCCATCGTCTCCACCCTGCTGGCCCGGGAGCCCGAGGCCCGGTTCTGCCTGATACGGAGCGACCGCACGGCCGCCTCGACGATGTTCCTGGAAGAGGTCGCCGATCTGAAGGACCGCTACCCGGAGCGGTTCCAGCTGGTGACCGTGCTCTCCCGGGAGGAGCAGCAGGCGGGCCTGCCGTCCGGGCGGCTGGACGAGGACCGGCTGACCGGGCTGCTGCCCGCGCTGCTGCCGGCCGAGCAGGTCGCGGGCTGGTTCCTGTGCGGGCCGTACGGGCTGGTGCAGGGCGCGGAGCGGGCACTGCGCACGCTGGGCGTGGACGGCTCCCGGGTCCATCAGGAGATCTTCCATGTGGACGCGGGCTCGCCCCAGGCGGCCACCGCCCAGGCCCCCGCGCACAGCACCGTCACCGCCCGGCTCGACGGACGCGGCGGCTCCTGGCCGGTGCGGGACGGCGAGTCCCTGCTGGAGACGGTGCTGCGCAACCGCCCGGACGCGCCCTACGCCTGCAAGGGCGGGGTCTGCGGGACCTGCCGGGCCTTCGTGGTCTCGGGCGAGGTCCGGATGGACCGCAACTTCGCGCTGGAGAAGGAGGAGACGGAGGCCGGCTATGTCCTGGCGTGCCAGTCGCATCCGCTGACCGAGGAGGTGGAGCTGGACTTCGACCGCTGACGGAGACGCCCCGCCTCACCCCCGCCCCGCCCCCGCCTGTGACCGAGCGCTTCAGTCGGCGAGTCGGTTCGCGGAAAGCAGCCACCGCCAGCGTCGACGCTCCGTGACGAGGGTGGCGGCGACCAACAGGGTCACCGGGACCGCTGCCCAGGCGGGCCAGGCCAGCCACGAGGAGACCACGGCCGCGACGAGTTGGAGCAGCACCAGCAGGATCGTGGCCCAGCCCGGCACCGCGATGATCACATTGGCCTTGTCCCCCGGGGTGGAGAACAGCGTCGGAAGGCCGATCAGGACCAGCACGGACAGGGCGGCGAGCAGGACCGAGTAGCCGGCCAGGGCCCAGGGGGTGGCCACCCACGCGACGAGTTCCGCCGCGAAGCGCAGGGCGGACGCAGCGCGGTCGTCCGGTCGTCTCGAGGTCGGTGCCCCACCCGCGTCGGTCACCTGCGGACGATCTCACGCCGCGCGGCTGACTGCCAGAGGTGGGGACGCCTCCGCCGTTCCCTTCTCCTAGAACCTGTTCTATCTTGACGGGCCGTCAGATGCTGTGTCGGACGGATCGGATGACGGTTTCCGCCGGGAGGACAGGCCGTGGACTTCACCTTCAGCGAGGAACAGCGGGCGGCGGCCGAGGCGGCGCGGGGGGTGTTCGCCGGGGTCGCGCCGGACGCGGTGCCCAGCCCGGCCCTCACCACCGGTGCCGTGGCCGAGGGCTTCGACCGGGAGCTGTGGTCCCGGCTCGCCGGCGCGGACCTGCTGAGCCTGTTGCTCGGCGAGGCGCACGGGGGCGCCGGACTGGACGCCATCGCGCTCTGCCTGGTGCTGCGCGAGGCGGCGAAGGTCCTCGCGCGGGTGCCGCTGCTGGAGCACAGCGCGGCCGCCGCAGCCGTACAGGCCTACGGCGGCCGGGAGTTGGCTCAGCGACTGCTGCCCCGGGCGGGGCGGGGCGAGCTGGTGCTCACCGTCGCGGCGCACGGCCGTACCGGCCACGAGCCGGCCGAACTCGCCATCGGTGCGCGGCGGGAGGGCTCGGCATGGGTGCTGGACGGGGTGCAGACGGCGGTGCCGTGGGCGTACGACGCGGACCTCGTCGTCGTACCGGCACACCTCGGCGAGGCGGGGGCGGGGGCGGGGCGGACCGTGCTGGCGCTCGTGCCGCGCGAGGGGGACGGGGTGTCCCTCGCCGAGCAGGTGTCCACCAGCGGGGAGCGGCTGGCCGAGCTACGGCTCACCTCCGCCCGGATCGGCGCGGGGGAGGTCATCGAGGCCGAGGGGGCGTGGGAGTGGCTGCACGCGCTTCTCGCCACCGGCGTCTGCGCGCTGGCGCTGGGGCTGGGTGAGCGGGTGCTGCGGATGACCAGCGAGTACACCGGAAAGCGCGAGCAGTTCGGGTATCCGCTCGCCACCTTCCAGGCGGTGGCCGTCCAGGCCGCGGACCGGTACATCGACCTGCGTGCCATGGAGGCCACGCTCTGGCAGGCGGCGTGGCGGATCGCCTCGGGGGCGCCGGGGGCGCTGCCCGCCGCCGGGGACGTCGCCGTGGCGAAGATCTGGGCGGCGGAGGGCGTGCGCCGGGTGGTGCAGACGGCACAGCATCTGCACGGCGGGTTCGGCGCGGACACCGACTACCCGCTGCACCGCTACCACGCCTGGGCCAAGCACCTGGAGCTGGCGCTGGGCCCCGCGGCGGCGTACGAGGAGCGGCTGGGGGACCTGCTGGCCGCCCACCCGCTGGGCTGACAGCCACGCACTCCGGCACCGGACCGGACCAAACCGAACCACACCGGACCGGCGCGATCGGGTCGGAGTCGAGATCTACAGGACGTGACCCGGGTTGCCCTCGTCCGTGATCACCGGGCGGCCCGCGGCCTGCCAGACCTGCATGCCGCCGTCGACGTTCACGGCGTCGAGACCCTGCTGCACCAGGTACATGGTGACCTGGGCGGAGCGGCCGCCGGAGCGGCAGATGACATGGACGCGGCCGTCCTGCGGGGCGGCCTCGGTCAGCTCGCCGTACCGGGCCACGAAGTCGCTGAGGGGAATGTGCAGGGCCCCCTCGGCGTGGCCCGCCTGCCACTCGTCGTCCTCGCGGACGTCCAGCAGGAAGTCGCCGTCCTTGAGGTCCGTGACCTCGACCGTGGGCACACCAGCTCCGAAATTCATGCCTCCGACGCTACCCGAAGGCCGCGGCGGCTCAGTCCTGCGCGAGCAGGGCCGCCAGTTCCGCCTCCCGCTGGGCGATGTCGGCGCGCAGCCGCTCGCCGATCTCGTCGAGCAGGCCGTCGGGGTCGTCCGGGGCGAGCCGGAGCATGCCGGCGATCGCGCCGTCCTCCAGTTCCCGGGCGACGAGGGTGAGCAGTTCCTTGCGCTCGGCGAGCCATTCGAGGCGGGCGTACAGCTCCTCGGCGGGACTCGGACGCCGCTCGGGCGGCACCGGGCCGGCCGCCCACTCCGCGGCCAGCTCCTCCAGCAGCGTGACGTCGCCGCGGGCATAGGCGGCGTTGACGCGGGTGAGGAAGTCCTCACGCCGCTGCCGCTCGTCCTCCTCCTGCGCCAGGTCGGGGTGGGCCTTGCGGGCCAGCTCGCGGTAGAGCTTGCGGGCCTCCTCGCTGGGCCGCACCCGCTCGGGCGGCCGTACCGCCTGATCGGTGAGCATGGCGGCGGCTTCCGGGAACAGCCCGTGGCCGTCCATCCAGCCGTGCAGCAGCTCCTCGACACCGGGGATGGGCAGCACCCGGGCGCGGGCTTCCTCGGCGCGGCGGAGGTCCTCCGGATCGCCGGTACGGGCGGCCTTCGCCTCGGCGATCTCGGCGTCCAGCTCCTCGATACGGGAGTAGAGCGGGCCGAGTCGCTGCTCGTGCAGCCGGGAGAAGTTCTCCACCTCGACCCGGAACGTCTCGACGGCGATCTCGTACTCGATCAAGGCCTGCTCGGCGGCCCGTACGGCCTTCTCGAGCCGTTCCTCGGGCCGCGGGGCCTGGGACTGGTCGGCTTCCGGGGTCGTCACCCGCCCAGCGTAGCCGCTGCGCCCGCCCCCCGGCCCGGGCGCCGGGCGCCGGGCGCCCCACCAGACCCCGGCCCCTGTCTCCCGAGCACCCTCCCCAAGCCCTCTCCCCCAGCCCTCTCCCCGCGCCCTCTCCCCGGGCAGTCCTGCTCGCCCCTTCTCACACCCCCAGCTCGGCCGCGATCCGGCCGTTCCGTATCCCTGCGACCAGCTCGGCGTGGTCGGCCTCCGTGCGGTCGGCGTAGGCGACGGCGAAGTCGGCCATCGCCTCGTCCAGCTCCTCGTTCTTTCCGCAGTAGCCGGCGATCAGGCGCGGGTCGGCGCTGTGGGAGTGGGCGCGGGCCAGGAGCGCGCCGGTCATCCGGCCGTAGTCGTCGACCTGGTCGGCGGCGAGCGCGGCCGGGTCGACGCTGCCCTTGCGGTTGCGGAACTGGCGCACCTGGAAGGGGCGCCCCGCCACGCTCGTCCAGCCCAGCAGGAGGTCGCTCACGACCTGCATCCGCCGCTGCCCCAGGACCACCCGGCGGCCCTCGTGCGCCACCGGCGCCGTCGCGAAGCCGGCCGTGGCCAGATGCGGCAGCAGGGCCGAGGGGCGGGCCTCCTTCACCTGGAGGACCAGCGGCTGCTCGCGGTGGTCCAGGAGCAGGACGACGTACGACCGGGTGCCGACACTGCCGGTGCCGACCACGCGGAAGGCCACGTCGTGCACCGCGTGCCGGGCGAGCAGCGGGCGCCGGTCCTCGCCGAGGGTGTCGACGTACGGCTCCAGGGCGGCGGCGACCGCCGCGGCCTCGGCGTCCGGG
Source organism: Streptomyces sp. NPDC127190 (assembly GCF_042672505.1). Taxonomy (NCBI): domain Bacteria; kingdom Bacillati; phylum Actinomycetota; class Actinomycetes; order Kitasatosporales; family Streptomycetaceae; genus Streptomyces; species Streptomyces sp. NPDC127190. The sequence goes on along the minus strand of NZ_JBHXVE010000004.1, from coordinate 245,938 downwards.
ATCCGGCGCAGCACCGGCGGGGCGTCGACGAAACGGCGTCCGCCGTCCGCGGCCGCCTCGGTCGCCTTCGCCGCGAACCGGCCGCTGGTGTTGGCCCGCGCCTTCTCCGAGACCCGCTGGAGGGTGCCGAGCAGGTCATGGGCGTCGGCGTGGGAGACGAGTTCCTCGTCGGCGATGGCGTTCCAGGCGTCCAGCACCGGCAGCCGGGCCAGCAGCCGCATGGTGCGGCGGTAGGCGCCGGCCGCGTCCCGGGCCGCCGCGCGGCAGGTGTCCTCGTCGGCGCCGGCTTCCCGCCCGGCCAGTACGAGCGAGGCCGCGAGCCGCTTGAGGTCCCACTCCCAGGGTCCGTGCACGGTCTCGTCGAAGTCGTTCAGGTCGATGACCAGGCCCCCGCGCGCATCGCCGTACAGGCCGAAGTTGGCCGCGTGGGCGTCCCCGCAGATCTGGGTGCCGATCCCGGTCGTCGGGGTGCGGGCCAGGTCGTGGGCCATGAGCCCGGCCGAGCCGCGCAGGAAGGCGAACGGGGTGGCGGCCATCCGGCCCACCCGGATCGGGGTGAGTTCCGGGATCCGGCCGGCGTTGGACTCCTCGACCGCGCGCACCGCGTCCGGGCGGGAGGAGTCCAGGTCGAGAGTGCGGTGCGCGGTGCGCGGCACGCTCTCCCGGAGCGCCTTGCCCTCCTGCTTGGGCGAGCCCTGCGGGGGCCAGTGACCGAAGCCACGTACCCGCGGCAGCCGGCGCCCGGCCGCCCCCGCCCCGTCCGCTTCCAGCACGCCCGTCACACCCACACCGGCATCGGCCACCGGGACCGCCTCCCCCGCACAAGCCACGTCGAATCAATGGCGAATCAATTGCGAGCAGACGGTACAGCCGATGCCGGTCCGGCGGACCACCGCCCGAACCACGGCCCGAACTGCCGCGGGCGGAGCCGCCGCTGAGGCCTTCCTCACAACACGCGCCACAACACGCCCCACAACAGGCGTCGCAACACGCGTCACAACACACGGCGAAAACACGGCACAAAGAGGAGTGGGGGGGGGGGGGGGGGGGAGGACGACCAGACCCGCCGGCTTGCGGTGTGGGGGGGGTGGGTGTGCACCCCCACCGGGGAGCGGACCGCGTCTATGAGACA